>JBFJPL010000131.1:0-11112 GCA_041617155.1 Kiloniellales bacterium | reverse complement strand
CTGATTGCGCGGGAGCTGGCCTTTTGGGCCGGCGGCGGCCGCCGATCGGCCCGAATTCGACCGGCTTGGCGGCCTTTAGCCGACCTTCCGGTACTGGGCCAGAAAGGAGGACAAAGCCAAGACCCGGGTCCCTTCGTTGTGCAACCCGTTCTGGTCCTGAACCGTGACCGAGTAGCGGATGTGCGGTATGCCGGAACCGTCCTTCATAACCTCGGAAACACGCACGGTCTCCATGATATTGCCCGACAGCAGGCGGGCGAAAGACATGCCGGCCCGAACCTCCGGTACCGGGGGACGCGCCCGCCGGCCCGGCATCAAAGCTCCCAGGTCGCGTAGAAATGTGCCCACTAACTGACGCATCGATGCGCTCCTTTGGCGCGAAGATGGCATTCGAAGAGGCCGGACGGTAAGTCTCCCCCTATCTTGATCTTGGTCGAGACTATCACGGTCAAGATTGCGGTGGCCCGGTTCACTCGACCTGTCTGCTCCAGGTCCATTTTAAGCATCCGTCGAGCCTCTGGTTATTAAATTTTTCACACTTCGGTTTCGATCAAGGTTTGTTGCCGTCGGTCGGTTTTCGCGCCATGGCCGACAGCTGCAAGCGGTAATCCCGGCTGCTTTCGGCGCTGAATAGAGTCCGTTACAGCCGTGATCTTAAGTGTTTTTTTTGTGTCCTGGCAAGTGGCCGGCGGCTTCAGATCAGCTCGTCCTTGCGGTCGTCGGTCTCGCCGAAGCGGCTGAGGCTCGGTTGGCGCAGGCCCTCGTAGAGCTGGTCGATGCGGCTGTTGATGGCCCGGTTGTTGCGCTCGAACAGGCTGTCGCCGTGACGGTCGCTTTCGACCAGCAAGGGCCCGAAGTTCTCGACCTCGAGCACCCAAAGCGCCTGTGCGATGCCGAGCTCCTCGATCCAGTGGGCGGCGCGCACGCGTTTGATGCCGCGCCCCAAAAGCGCGCCGGTGCCGTAGCCGACCGTGGTCAGGTAGACCGCGCCCTTGGGCACGAAGACCTCCTTGTAATCCGCCTCGGTCATGCCGCCCTTGCCGATGATCACTCGGCAACCGGAGATCTCGAACCACTTCGGCAGCCACTTGGCGAAGCGGAAGCTGGCGGTCGCCGTGACCGCGCCCACCTTGTAGCCGCCGTCCGGGGCGACCGATGCCGCCGGCGAGCAGTGGAAATTGACGTTGGTCAGGCCCGCGAGGTCGATCGGCGGTGTGTCGCCGTGCTCCAGGATGCGTTTGTAGACGCCCTCCCGGCCGGTATAGATCACGCCGTCCAGGTAGACGACCTGGCCGAGCTCGAGCTCGGCCAGAGCCTCGGCCGCGACCGGCGTGGTCAGCCGGACTTCTTCAGGCTTGCCGCGGCTTGGCGCCATTCGACCGTGTCCCTTCTCAGGTAGGGGGTGAACCATTGCGGGTCGGTGCGCTCTTCGATCCGCCCGTCGGGGTGCAGCCTTGCCACCGCGCGGCGCGACGAGAGGCAGAAGCAGTGCACGCTCATCGGCATGCCGCCGGTGTGGGTGTAGCCGACCTCGATGTGGCAATCGACCACCATCGAGGAGCCGACGAAGCCCATGGCGCCCATGCCGATGGAGTTGCCGAGCTCCTTGAGCTCCAATTCCAGCTTGGCGATCTCGGGGTCGGGGTTGCGGTCGCCGACCAGGCGCAGGCAGGCCGCCTGCTTGCCGAGGCTCATGGCGACGTCTTTCGAGCCGCCCAGGCCGACGCCGACGATGGCCGGCTGGCAGGCCAGACCGCGCTTGCCGAAGGCGACCAGCACGTCGAGCAGGAAGCGCTTGATGCCGTCGACGCCGTCGCCCGGAAACAGCATGCGGTAGTCGGTGCCGAACAGGCCGCCCTTGTGCACCGTGGTGAGGTCGATCCACTCGGCCTCCGGCTCGAAGCTGTAGTCGATCTCGGGGGCGTTGATCCCGACGTTGTTGTCGTGGTCGAGGCGCGTCAGTGGGTGTACCCGGTTGGGCCGAAGCGGGACGTCCCGGGTGGCCCGGGCCGTAGCGCGGCGCAGCGCCTCCTCGAGCGCGACGAATCCGCCCTCGATGCGCGCCTCGTTGCCGGCCTTGACGTAGTAGCGCGGCACGCCGGTATCGGCGCACATCGGCCGCCGGTCCTGCTTGGCCGCCTCCCAATTCTCCAGCATGGCTCGCAGCACGAAGGCGCTCAGGTCGCCGGTCTCGGTCGACGCCATGGCCTTGATGCCGGCCAGGTAGTCGTCGGGGATCTCGATGCCCGCCTTGCAGGTCAGATCATAGGCGGTCTGTTCGATCAGAGCAGCGGAGATCATCACGGCCTCTTCTATTGAGCGGCGGTCGGCGGCGCGCCGGCCTCGTCGGCGATCAGCGAACGGCCAGGCTCGACGATCGTGAAGGCAACCGGTTCCTGGGTGACATCGATGCGGCCGTCCACTTGCCGAACGACAGTATACGCGCTTTTCGCCAAATCACCCGAGATCGGAAAGTCCTCCCGAAAATGGGCGCCGCGGGAGTCCTGGCGGGCCAGGGCCGACCGCGCGATCGCCTGGCTCACCAGGATTTGGCTGTCCAAATTGAGCCAGTCGTGCCAGGTAAGATTGAAGGCCGGCTCGCCGTCGGCAAGGCCGGTCGCCCGGAGCTCTGCCGCCATGTCTTCCAGCCCGGCAACCGCCTTTTGCAGGCCTTTGCGGTCGCGCAGGATGCCGACCTCGTCCCACATCAATCGTGCCAGGCGTTCGCGCAGGCCGTTGAGGTCGCCGGCCGGCTGCTCGAACGGTCGGCGGCAGCGGACCAGGACAGCCTCGATCGCCGCCTCGTCGGGCGGCCGCCGCGCGCCTTCACCGGCCGCAAAGGCCGCCATGCTGTCGCCGGCGATGCCGCCGAACACGGTCGAGTTGGCCACGCCGTTGCCGCCCAGGCGGTTGGCGCCGTGAACCCCGCCGGCGTCCTCGCCGGCCAGGTACAGGCCGGTGAGCGCGGTCGTGCAGTCCGGCTCGAAGACCACGCCGCCCATCATGTAGTGGGCGGTCGGCACCACCTCGACCCGGCCGCCGGCCAGATCGAAGCCGCAGTCGGCGCAGCGCTCGACCATGCCCTTGAAGCGGCGGCGCACCGCCTCGGGGCCGAGGTGCTTCATCTCGATGTAGACGCCGCCCAGCGGCGTGGTCCGCCCGGCCCGCATCTCGGCAAAGATGGCACGCGAGACGATGTCGCGGGTCGCCCGCTCGGCATGGGGATGGACCGCGGTCATGAAGCGCTCGTCGGCGCCGTTCAGCAGCCAGCCGCCGGCGCCGCGCAAGCCTTCCTCCAGCACCGTGCCGGTCATGCGCGTATCCGGCCCGGCCAAGAGGCCTGTCGGATGGAACTGGACCATCTCCATGTCGCGCAGCGGCAGGCCGGCCCTGAGCGCCATGGCCATGCCGTCGCAGGCCTTGTCGCCCGAGGGCGTATGGTAGAGGTACATGGTCGGCCCGCCGCCGGCGGCGAGCAGCACCGCCTTGGCCTGGATCAGGCGGAAATTGCCCGTGCGCATGTCGATCATCAGCACGCCGGAGAGCGCGGCGCCGTCCGGCGTCGGAATCAGCGCCACGGCGCGGTGCTCCTCCAGCCGTTCGATGCCGCGCGCCCAGACCTGTTCGGCCAGGCGATTGGTGATCTCGATGCCGGTCAGATCGCCCTTGTGCACCGTGCGGTCGAAGGACTGTCCGGCGAACGCCTTCTGGTGCAGCGAGCCGTCCGGGTTGCGGTCGAAGAAGCAGCCGAGCTCGTTCTCCAGCTCGTAAAGCCGCTCGACCGCGCCCTCGACCAGGCGCCAAGCCAGATCCTGTCGCGGTAGCCACTTGCCGCCGACGATGGTGTCCATGAAATGCCGCTCGAGCGAATCGCCCGGCGCCAGCGCCACGTTGTAGCCGCCCTGGACCATGCGCGTACAGCCGCACTTGCCCAGGAGCCCCTTGACCGCGACCGTGACCTCCAGCTCCGGCGCCGCCTGCTTGGCGTGAAGGGCCGCGAACAGCCCCGCGCCGCCGGCGCCGATGATGAGGATGTCGGTGGTGAGGCGTTCGAGCACGGGCGGCCTTTGGTGGCTGTAAGAGAGGAGGCAGGGCAGTGTAACACCGGTTTAGGTCAGCTTGCCGCCATTGCGCGCTGGCCTCGGCTTCTCGCCGGAACTCGACAGCAGTGCGCGCGCCCGGATTGCGGCACCCGACAGAATCACGCCGCGCTAGGGTTCAACATAAGTCTCGATCAGGTCGGTCAGAGTGAAGAAGGTGCGGGCGCCGGCACCGGTGCCGCCGCCGACGACGTACCAGGTGTCGGCGGCAGCGGCGGAATCGAGGCCGTGGCGGGCGGTCGGCAGGGCGGGAGCGGAAGTCCAGCGGTCGGCCGCGGGGTCGTAGGCCCAGTGCTCGGCGAAAGTGGCGCCGGAGCCCAGGTCCTCGCCGCCGGTGACGTGGATGCGGCCCTCGAGTGCCGCCGCCGTGAATCCGCCGCGCGGTGCCGGAAGATTGGCGACGGCGTTCCAGCGGTCGGTCGCGGGGTCGTAGACCTCGACCGCGGTTAGGTTACCCTGGCCGCTCCAGCGTCCGGCCACGGCGTAAAGCCGGCCGGCAACCGCCGCTGCGGCCAGGTGCTCGCGGGGCGTGGGCAGCGGCGCGCGGCCGGTCTCCCAGCGGTCGGCCGCCGGGTCGTAGGCCCAGAGCGCGGTTGGGTCGGCGCCGACCCCGCCGAGCGCATAGATCCGGCCGCCGAGCGCGACCAGCTTGTGGGCCGCACGTGGCCCGGGCATGTCGGCGACCGGCCGCCAGCGGTCGGATTCGGGCTCGTAGGCCCAGACGCGCGCGTTGTCCGCCCGGAAAATGATGCTGGCGTAGCCGCCGGCCAGATAGAGCCGGCCGGCGGACGCCGCCATCGCGGCATGGTGGACAGCCTCGGGCAGGGGCGCCAAGCGTCGCCAGGCGTCGCTCGCCGGGTCGTAGACCTCGAAGGCGTCGGTCGTGCCCCACTGGCCGATGCCGCCGGCAACGTAGATGCGTCCGTCGAGCGCGGCCACGGCGATCTCGGAGCGCGCGGTCGGCATCGCGGCGCCCCGGCGCCATGGCCCCTCGGCGGTGCCCGGCGCGTCGGCGCAACCGGCCAGCCAGGCGAACACGAATGCGGCCAAGGCGAGGCCGTGCAAGATCCTGTCGCGCATCTCTTCTAGCCCTCCGAAGGCGACCGTTGACTGGCACTATATCGCTAGATCAAGGGTCGGGTCCAAGCCGCCCGGTCAGGCATGTCGCTCGATCACCTCGCGCAGCGCCGGGGCCATGTCCTTGACGCAATCGCGGCCCTCCTCGATCGCCTCGGCAGCGCGGCTGAGGTCGAGCAGTCCGATGCCCTTGAGCCGCGGCGCCAGGAGCATTTCGGGCGGATCGCCGGCCAGGCGGCTTTGCATGATCCGGACCTGCATGATGTCGAGCGCGCCCAGAACCACCTCGAAAATATCCGGCTGATCGAGGTCCGCCTTCCACCGCTTAGCCAGCGCGCCGGCGCCCAGACCAGCGGAGATCTCGCTCAACAGCTTGCGGCCCCACGCGGCGCGGGCGTCTATGCGGTCCTGCCGGGCCGCCTTCGCCCGGTCGTTGCGGCGGTGCCGGCTGACCAGATCGGCGTTGACGTTGACCGCGATGACAATATCGGCGCCGAGCGCGCGGCAGGGCGCCACCGGCACCGGGTTGACCAGCCCGCCGTCGACCAGCAGGCGCTCGCCGATCCGGCCCGGAACCACCAGGCCGGGTATCGCCACCGACGCCCGGATCGCCCTGAGCAGCGAGCCCTCGCGCAGCCAGACCTCGCGTCCGGTGGCGAAGTCGCAGGCGACCGCGAGGAAGGGGATTGGCAACTCCTCGATCAGCGTGTCGCCGCAGAACTTGCGGATTGCCGCCATGAAGCGGGTGCCCTCGATCAAGCCGCCGCGGGCGCCGACGAAGTCGACCAGGCGGGCCATCTCGACCCGGTTGAGCCGCCGCGCCCAGTCCTCAAGCTGGTCCAACACGCCGTTGGCATAAGCCGCCCCGACCAGGGCGCCGATCGAGCTGCCGCAGACGATGTCCGGCTTGATGCCGAGCTCCGTGAGCTCCTGGATCACCCCGATGTGGGACCAGCCGCGTACCGAGCCGCTGCCGAGCGCGAGGCCGATCAGGGGCGGCTTGGTCATGGCATGGCTCTCCAGGTGCAAGCGGCGCCCGACCTCCGATGGTGAGGCGCGATAGCGTAGAGCAGTTCCGGCCGGGCTCCCAACAAGAAGCGCAATGCCGGACCGAACACGGACAGGCTCCTAGGCCGCGTTCAGCAGGAACAGGGCACCCGCGGCGAAGGCGAGCCCGGCCGCGAGGCCAATCAGGGTCTTCTGGCCCTCGCGCCAGGGCAGGAACTCCAGGGCGAGCAGGCGCAGGCCGCCGGTCAGGTGGGCGGCCAGTAAAATGACCAGGCCGGCCTCGGCCAGCTTGACCGGGGGCGTTTGGCTCCAGGTCAGAAAGCCGTCGAGCGCGGCCTCGTGCTCCAGCGCGAGGCCGAGCACCAGGAAGTGAAACGGCAGAAAGAGCACGAGCGCCAGGCCCGAGACCCGGTGCAGCGCGAAGGCCCAGAAGCCCGGATGGTTGCGGTGCCGGCGAATCATGGCAGGACCACCGCGGCGACCGCGCGCAGGCCGAGCCCCAACAGCAGCAGGGCGAACAGCACCATGGCGAGGTCGAGGCCGCGGCCGCGCCAGGGTGTCAGCTCGCCGAGAATCGTGCGCAGGCCGATCGGCCCGTGAATCGCGACGGCGATCACGAAAAGGCCGTAGAAGCCGCCCCACAGAAAGCTGCCGCGGGTGCGCGCCAGGATCTCGGCGGCGCCGAGGCTGTCGCCGACCGCGGTGACGATCAGCCCCAGGTGAACCAGCACCAGCGGCGCCAGGATCAGCGCGGAGAGGCGTTGTAGCAGGCTCAAGCGCGCGTCCATTACAACTGCCCCATGAGCAGCGCCATCAGGGTCATGCGCTTGAGCCCGGCAATCGCCGCGGTCGGGTTGAGGCCCTTGGGGCAGTGTTCGGCACAGCTCTGGTGACTGTGGCAGTTGTGGCAGCCGGCATCGCCGGCGACCGCCTTGAGCCGCGCGCCGTGGGCGCCGTCACGCGTGTCGTTGACCAGCGTCCAAGCCCGGTTGAGCGCGGCCGGACCGAGATAGTCCGGGTTCCAGCGCACCACGTCGCAGGCTGCGGTGCAGACCCCGCAGTTGATGCACTCGATGCCGGCGTCGGCCGCCTGCCGGGCCCGGCTTTCCGGGCGGACCGCGGCGGGCGGATCGTGGCGCGTCAGGGTCGGCGCGAAGCGACCCTCGGCGCGCTGCCACTTCTCGAAAAACGGCGCCATGTCGGTGACCAGGTCGCGGATCACCGGCAGATTGCCGAGCGGAGCGATCTTCAGCCGGCCGCCGCGGGCCACTCGGGAGACGTGGGTCCGGCAGGTCCAGCGCGGCCGGCCGTTCACGGTCATGGCGCAGGAGCCGCACATGCCGACTCGACAGGCAAAGCGGTAGGCGAGCGACGGCTCCAGGTGGCGCTGCACCCAGGTGACCACGTCGAGCACGGTCTGGTTCGCGTGGTGCGGCACGTCATAGGGCCGGAATGTGCCGTCGCGGCTGCCGCGCCAGATCTCGACGGCCAGGCGGCCGCTCGGCGTCGCCTCTTGATGTTGCGGTGCTTTCGGCGCCATGGCCCCCATACCGGATTGATGGTCAGATGATTGGTGCATCGGGACTTCGTCCGTCAAGGCATAATCACGCCGGAGTACCTCACCTGGCAGGCGTTCCTCTCGACCCGGCATCGCCGGTATCTGCCTGGTGGTGCCGGGAATCGAAAGCGACCTTTATGCCGCGGCTCTGGCGCTGCCGGTATTCGCCCAGCAGTACCTGACCTACCTCCGGGAACGGTTGGCGAGTTCCTAGGCCGAACGGACCATTTCCGGCACCGCGCCGCAGCGGCGATACTGCCAGACGGCGGCCGGCGGCAGGTTGTCCAGTACCCAATGGGACCGGTCGCCGACAATGCCGAGGCCAGCCGCGATCGAGCGCGAAACCGGCGGTCGGGGCCCATAGGTAAATTGTACAAAGCAGCCGTCTTCGGCCAAAACCGAGAAGGCCTGGGCGACGATCAGGCGCTCGGCCTTCTTGGGAATCGACAGCAGCGGCAGGCCGGACACAACGGCTTTGACCCGGTCGATGCCGGCTTCGCGCAGCAGCCGACGCAGCTTGGTGGCGTCGCCGCAGATCACGCGGATGTCCGGAAAGCGCGTCGAGATGACGCGGCAGAGCGCCGCTTCCTGCTCGATGACGACCAGGTCCTTCGGATCGATCCCAGACTGCAGCAGCGCGGCGGTGATGTTGCCCGTGCCGCCGCCCAACTCGACCACCGCACCCGGCGCCGTCGGATCGATCTCGGCGGCCATCGCCGCGGCCAGGCTCTTGCTGCTGGGCATGACCGCGCCCAGGCTGACCGGCCGTTGCAGCCAGAGCCTGAGAAACCTCAGGTTTCGTACCAGGTCGCGCTGGGTTTCGTTGCCTTGCATATCGAAATCCGGGCAATTGACGAAAAACTACGGCAAGCTCAGCCGCACAGGGCGGTCGCCAACGATCGCCATCAACCCTATCGGTTTAGCCTAGCCTGCAGAGTATTTGTGGTGACAAAGTGGTGTTACAAGGGCCGGGCCAGGGCAATTGCGTGGCGTGGGGCCGCGACGTGAAACCGCGCCCCGGCAGAGTAACCTGAGGAGAATCCATGGTCGATCAGCCGATCGCACCGGAGCTGCTGGGCCGCGCGGAGCTAACGCCGTCCGGCGCCTTCGAGGCAGGCAGCGTCGTGCCCTTCACCCTGACCTATACCGCCGGTGTACACGGCATCGACGACAGTGGCAGCCTCAAGATCGTGTTCCGCTTTGCCTCCGACCAGTCGCGGCCACAGTTCGAGGATCCGGCGCGGTTCTGCTATACGACGATCGAAGCCAGCAACGACGCGGTCCTCGACCACCGCTACGATCCCAAGGGCAATGTCCGGCCCTGGGACCGCACGCTCTACATCAAGGTGGTTCGGGGCTTCCTGCGCGAGGGCGATCAGATCACCGTGCGCTTCGGCGACACCCGGGTAGGTTCGCCCGGCATGCGCCTGCAGACCTTCTGCGAGGAGAGCTTCGAGTTTCGGGTTCTGGTCGACCCCATCGCCACCTACAGCTACCAGCCGTTGCCGGTCCAGCCGACCATCGCCATCGTGCCTGGCCCGGCCGAGCGCTGGCACGCGGTTCTGCCGAGCCTGCGCCGCTGCGGCGAGCCCTTTCGCCTGGCGATCAAGGCCGAAGACAAATGGGGCAACCCGACCGACCAGGCCGACCGCAAGCTGCGGCTTCACCCGTCCATGCCTGTGGCCGGATTGCCAGAGTCTCTGAGCTTCGAGGCGGGCCGCTTCGCCGCCGTCCTGGACGGGCTCTCGGTGGCGGACCAGGGGCTGCTGGAGGTTGAGCTGCTGGATGAAAACGATCAGCCCCTGGCCCGGTCCAATCCCCTGGTGGCCGCGGCTGCTAGCGAGCTTGTGCCCTATTGGGCCGACCTCCATGGGCAAAGCGAGGAGACCATCGGCACCAACAGCGCCAGGGACTACTTCCTGTTCGCCCGGGACCGGGCGTTCGTCGACGCGACCGGTCATCAGGGCAACGATTTCCAGATCACCAAGGACTTCTGGGCGACCTTGGATGATCTGACCGCGGAATTCGACCAGCCGGGCCGGTTCGTTGTCTTGCCGGGCTACGAATGGTCGGGGAACACCGGCCTGGGCGGAGACCGCAACGTATATTTCTCGAGTGAAGGCAGGATGATAAGGCGTTCTTCCCATGCATTGGTGGAAGACAAGAGCGACATCGACACCGACTGCCGCACCGCCGCCGAGCTGTTCGAAACCCTGAGCCGGGAAGGCGAAGACACGGTCTGCTTCGCGCACTGCGGCGGGCGCTATGCCGACATCAAGCTGGCCCACGACGGGCACAGCGAACGCTCGATCGAGATTCACTCCTCCTGGGGCACCTTCGAGTGGCTGCTGCACGACGCCATTGAGATGGGCTACCGGGTCGGCATCGTCGCCAACAGCGACGGCCACAAGGGTCGGCCCGGGGCGAGCTATCCCGGCGCCTCGCTGTTCGGGGCGATCGGCGGCCTGACCTGCCTCATGATGCCGGAGTTGACTCGCGAAGCCGTTTTCGACTGTCTTCGCAAGCGCCGCCACTACGGCACCACCGGGGCCAGGTTGCACCTCGATGTACGGGCCCAATTCGAAGCGGGTGCCACCCTGTATCACGACGATCCGGCGCTCGGCCCCGCGCAAGGGCGGCCGGCCGACCGCGCGATGATGGGGGATATCGTCCACCTGCCTGGCGGTCCTGTCCGGCTGCGCGTCGAAGCCGCCGCCGCCGTGCCGATCGAGCGGCTCGATATCTTCAACGGTCTGGGGCATCTCGAAACCATCCGGCCCTACGGCTGGGACGATTTGGGCAACCGGATCCGGGTGGTGTGGGAGGGCGCGGAATATCGCGGCCGTTTCCGGCAGGTCATCTGGGACGGCACGGCGACCCTGTCCGACAACCGCATCCTGGATGCCCGGCCGATCAATTTCTTCAACCTGGATAAGACCTTGGACCGGGTTGGCGAGACCGGGTTGGCATGGCGGGCGCTGACCACCGGCAACCTGGGCGGCCTGGATATCTGGCTCGCAGATCCCTATTCCGGCACCCTCAAGCTGGAGACCGCGCCGGTCAAATGCGGCGTGCCCATCGAGGAGATCGGCCTGGAAGACGAGGTGGTCGAGGCCGGCGGCCTGGGCCGCAAGGTCCGTTTCTTCCGCTTGCCGGCCGAGAACCCGCACCGCCGTATGGCCGTGGCCCGCAGCATCGAAATCAAGCCCAAGGGCGACAACCCGATTTTCGTCCGCCTGACCCAGGAGGACGGCCACGTCGCCTGGTCCAGCCCGATCTACTTCTTCCGTTAGGCTCCTAGCCCGCATTTCTGAATCAGTCGGAACCAGCCCGCTCCCCCTCCCGGCCGCCCATATCATACGATCCCGT
>JBFJPL010000130.1:0-11349 GCA_041617155.1 Kiloniellales bacterium | reverse complement strand
TTGCGACAGCGCAAGGATCCGCCGGGTCGCGCGTATCGCGGTTTCCTCATCGCGCCACACCGGATGCTGATCGACCGGGGCGCCGCCGCGCACCAGGGCCAAGCGCTCACGCAGGCGCGGCTCGTCCTCGGCGTGAACGGCAATCCGACGCCGGCCGTTCTTGAGAACTTCGAACAGGGTTTCGTCGTCCTCGACCAATAGGCTGCCGGTGGAAGATCCCATGAAGATCTTGACCCCGGCACAGCCGGGCAGGTTTTCCAGTTCACCCAGGTGTTCGGCGTTCTCGGGCGCCGCACCCATGAAAAAGGCATGGTCCGTCCAGGCCCGGCCCCGGGCGCGGGCAAGCTTGTCCTCCAAGTCGGCGGCGGTCAGCGTGCCGGGTTTCGTATTGGGCATCTCGAAAATCGCGGTGACCCCACCCATCGCCGCCGCCGCGGTGCCGCTCGCGAGGTCTTCCTTGTGTTCCAGTCCCGGCTCCCGGAAATGCACCTGTGTATCGATCACACCGGGCAGGACGTGGAGGCCGGAGGCATCGATGCACTCCGCCGCCAGATCCGGATCAAGGTCGTCCAAGGCCGCGATTCGGCCGTCCTTGACGGCAAGATCTGTCGCGTGGATCCCGGAGGGTGTCGCCGCGGTTCCGCCCTTGATGATCAAGTCGTAGCTCATGACCAATCCCATCTCCCCTTGTCAGGCCGCGCCGGCGGCCAGCCGTTCGAACAGCGCCACTGTACGGGCAACGACGGCTGGCTCCGTGAACTCTGCTTCATAGGCCGCCCTCCCCCCGGCCGCAAGCCGCGCCGCGAGAGCCGAATCCTCGAGAACGCGCTCGACCGCGGCGGCCAACGCCTGCGGGTCGTCTCGCGGCACGAGGATACCGGTCTCCTCCTGCGTGATCAGGGCAGCCGGACCCTTAGCTCCGGCGGCCACCACAGCTCGGCGCTGGGCCCAAGCCTCGAGCACCACATTGCCGAGCGGCTCGTGGCGCGACGGACAGACCAGCAGGTCGCAGGCGGCGAGCAGCGCCGGCACATCGGACCGCCAGCCGAGAAAGCGCACCCGCTCGACGATCTTCAGCTCACCGGCCAGATTCGTCAAACGGGACCGTTCGGGCCCTTCCCCGGCCAACCAAAGATGAGCAGACGGTGTCTTCTCCAATGCCCGGAGCAAGACATCGAAAGCCTTGTTGACATGCAAGCGGCCGAGCGCCAGGAGCAAGGGTACGCCCTCGGGCGTATCCAAGGCGGCGCGCGGAACGGCCGGCTGCACTGCCGAAGCCACGAAGTTCGGCAGGTAGTGGACCCGCTCGGCCGGCCAGCCCTGGCGCACCAGATAGCCGACGATATCTCGCGTGTTGCCGATCAGGTGATCGCAGCGGCGGTAGTGTTTCAGATCGTAGTAGCCGCCGAGGCGTCCCAGGTGGAGCGCCTTGCCAGCCGGGCAACAGCCGGCGGCCCGCTGCATCCAGCTGAGCACCAGATCCGGCGCGAAATCGGCTATTTCCCTTGCCAGAGCGCGCCGGGTGGCGAAACCGAAAGGCCGGCGGAAGGCCAGCTGCCGCACGCCGATCCCCGCGGCCTCGAGGCGGGCCGCCCGCTCGGCGTGATGGCGGATCACCGCCCGCTGGATCAGGCCGGCGCGCTGCAGGGCCGGAAGCAAGCGCTCGAAGTAGGCCTCCGCGCCGCCGACCCGGGCGCCGGCCATGACCTGCAGGACCTTCACGCCCACGGCCTCCGGGGCTCGACACGATCTGCCGCGACGGTTACAAGCATCTGCCGATCGGGGGGTGAAAGCCGACGGTGGGTCCGCGATGGGTCATGATCGGCCCAAGGATACGTGATGGCTTGGTTTAGGAAACAGGAAAACCACCGGCGCAAAAGATTTGTCGACCGGCTGTTCCAGCGCGTGGTTTTCAAGCTCTATGCACGGAACCTGCTGATCGACCTGCAGCTCGAGGCGAAGCGCGAGTCAGTCGCCTACATCAAGCGGCGCCTGCAACATTGCCGGATCTTCCCGACCCGCCTCGACCTGCTGCGCGGCGCCTTGCAAACCGCCCCGGCGTCCGGGCTGGTGCTGGAGTTTGGCGTCTACAAGGGCGAGAGCATCCGCGCCCTTGCGACGTGGAGTCCGGGCCAGGTCCACGGTTTCGATTCCTTCGAGGGCCTGCCGGAGGACTGGAGCGGTACCGGCGAAGGCCGCGGCAAGTTCGACCTGAAGGGCCGCCCGCCCCGTCTGCCCGGCAAGGTCACGCTGCATCCGGGCTGGTTCGACGACAGCATCCCGGTCTTTTTGTCGAAGCACGCCGAGCCGGTGTCCTTCGCCCACATCGATTGCGACATCTATGCCTCGACCAGAACCGTGCTGACGCTGATCGGCCCGCGCCTCCAGGCCGGTTCGATCTTGGTGTTCGACGAGTACTTCAACTATCCCAACTGGCAGGCCCATGAATTCAAGGCCTTCCAGGAGTTCGTCGAGGCCCACGGCGTCGCCTACGAGTACGTCGGGTTCACCGCGCGCGGCGGGACCGTGATGGTGAGAATCACCGACCCCGGCACGGCCGCCAAACCAGGCGCGGCTAGCGGTTAGTCGTCGCGCGCCTTGAGATAGGCGAGCAGCGGCGAAACCCCCGCCAGGATCGCCAGAAGCAGACCGAGCGCACCCTCCCGGTAGCCTCCGCGTCCGATATAGGCGCGCCAGAAGCGCGACACCAGCCGCCGGCCGCAGCGCCATGGCGAGCCGATGTCGCCGGAGTCGCGCAGATCGGCCGCCTGCGCCGTGGTATAGCGGTCGATCCGCCGGATCAGGTGCGAGAGATCGCGGTCGACGAAATGGTCGATCGCGACCGTCAGCTTGCGGCCGCGCCGCAGGTTCGGCGCGAACTCCAGGCTGGGATGCACGCGCTGGCCGCCCCAGCGCTTCACGCCCTTGCGGAACAGCGTCTGCCTGGAGCGGACGCCGACGTTCTGGCCCCAGCCGTAACGCACCAGCCGCCGGCCGATATAGTTGTGGATCGGGATGCTGTAGAGATCGACCTCGGGATCGCGTACCGCCCGGCGTATCTCGTCGGCCAGCGCCTCAGGGACCCGCTCGTCGGCGTCGATCTCGAGAATCCAGTCGCCGTCGCAGGCCTCGATGCCGAGGTTGCGGCGCTCGCCTTCGATCGGCCAGGCGCCGGCCAGCACACGGGCGCCGAAGTCTTCCGCGATCTCCCGCGAACGGTCGCTGCAGCGGTCGAGCACGACGACGATCTCGTCGCAGAAGCGCAAGCGCTCCAGGCAATCGGCCAGATTGGCTTCCTCGTTGCGCGCCACGACGAGGGCCGACAGACTGAGGGCCTTGGACTCGGCTTCGTTCATGATCCTGACTTCTAGCCCATCGCCGGATGACGAAGTAGCGGAAATTGGGCAACCGCCCGGTGGCTAGATCGGGGAATTTCGCGTAAGCATGAGCGTTATGACGGCATCTCATGACCCGCCAAATCGGCCGGCCGCGATCACCGTGCCCCTGGCGCCGGGCGAGCTGGTCGACAAGATCACGATCCTCGAGATCAAGTGCGCGCGCATCGCCGATCCGGACAAGTTGGCCAACGTGCGCCATGAGCTGGCGCTGCTCGAAGCAGTGCGCGACCGGACGCTCGTTCCGTCCGAGCAACTGGCCGCCCTGACCCGCGATCTCAAGGCGGTCAACGAGACGCTCTGGCGGATCGAGGATGATATCCGGGCCTGCGAGGCGGCTGAGGATTTCGGCGAGCGTTTCGTCACGCTGGCCCGCGCGGTCTACCGAAACAACGATTCGCGCGCGGCTGTCAAACGCCGGATCAACGAGCTTCTGGGCTCCGCCATCCTTGAAGAAAAATCCTACAAGCCCTACTAACGCGGACGCTAACATCGCGGGTGCCGGCCTAACTCGGGCCCCACCCGACCATCGAACAGCGGGTCCCGTGGAAATTCTCTTCATCACTTCGACCCGGATCGGCGACGCGATCCTTTCGACCGGCCTGATCGGCGCGCTGCTCGAGCGCCATCCCGGCGCCCGCCTGACCGTCGCCTGCGGGCCCGCCGCCGCGCCGCTGTTCGCCGAACTGCCGGGCTGCCGGCGGGTCGTCGTCGTGCGCAAACAGCGGTTCAGTCTGCATTGGCTTGGCCTCTGGCGAGCCTGCGTCGGACGGCGCTGGGACCTGGTGGTCGACCTGCGCCGCTCGGTCCTCGGCTGGTTTCTTTGGGCCGCCGAACGACGGGTCTTGCCCAAGTCGGCCGGGGCGGTTCACCGGGTCGAGCTGCTCGGCCGCACTCTGGACCTGGCGCCGCCGCCGGCCCCGCGCCTCTGGATCGGGCCGCAGCACGAGGCCGCGGCCGAGCGCCTGCTGCCGGACGGCCGGGCCGCCCTGGTCCTGGCGCCGACCGCGAACTGGGCCGGCAAGGCCTGGCCGGCCGAGCGCTTCGCCGAGCTGGCCCGGCGCCTGAGCGCGCCCGGCGGGCCGCTGCCCGGCGCCACGCTGCTGGTGCTCGGCGGCCTGGGCGAGGAGGCGCTGGCCCGGCCGGTGCTGGAGGGCCTGCCCGCCGAGCGGCGCCGCGACCTGGTCGGGCTCGATCTCTTGACCAGCTACGCCGTGCTGCGGCGCGCCCGGCTGTTCGTCGGCAACGACTCGGGGCTGATGCACCTGGCCGCCGCGGCCGGGGTGCCGACCCTCGGCCTGTTCGGCCCCACCCGGGACGACCTCTACGCGCCCTGGGGGCCCAACTGCGCGGTCCAGCGCACGCCGGAGAGCGTCGGGCAGCTGACCGGGACGCCCGGCTACGACCGCCGCACAACCGGCAGCCTGATGACCGGTTTGAGCGTCGCGGCGGTCGAAAAGGCGGCAAAAGATGTCTTTTTCCGGGCTTCGGCCCGGGCGGATTCCGCCGCGACGGCGAAATGCCCATGAAACCGGCGACTTCCGGGCGCATTCTGGTGATCAAGCTGTCGGCTTTGGGCGACTTCGTGACATCTTTGGGCGCCTTCCAGGCGATCCGCCGGCATCACCGGGCGGCCGAGATCGTGCTGCTGACCACCCGGCCCTACGCCGCGCTGGCCGAGGCGAGCGGCTGCTTCGACGAGATCTGGCTGGACGACCGCCCGGGCCCGCTCGAGCTCGCCGCCTGGCGCGCGCTGGCCGGGCGCCTCAGGGCCGCGCGCTTCGAGCGGGTCTACGATCTGCAGCGCTCCCAGCGCACCGCCTGGTATTTCCGCCTGCTGATCGGCGCCCGACCCGAGTGGGTCGGCGCGGTCGAGGGCTGCTCGCACCGCTACCAGGCGCCGGCGGGCGAGACCCTGCACATCGCCGAGCGCCAGGCCGCCCAGCTCGCGCTCGCCGGGATCGAGAACGTCGCCCCGCCCGACCTCGGGTTCTTGACCGCCGACCTCGGCCGCTTCCAGCTGCCGGAGGAGATCGCGTTGCTGGTGCCCGGCGGCGCCCCGCACCGCCCGGCCAAGCGCTGGCCGGCCGAACGCTTCGCCGAGCTGGCGCGCAGCCTGACCGCGCGCGGCGTAACCCCGGTGCTGATCGGCGGCGCGGCCGAGCGCGAGCTCATGACGGTGATCACCCACGCCTGCCCGGAGGCCAAGAACCTCTGCGCCAAGACCGACTTCGCCGAGCTCGCCGAGCTGGCCCGCCGGGCCCGCGTCGCGGTCGGCAACGACACCGGGCCGATGCACCTGATCGCGCTCGCCGGCTGTCCGGTGATCTCGCTGTTCTCCGCCGCCTCCGACCCGGCCAAGGTCGCCCCGCGCGGCGCCTCGGTGCGGGTGCTGCGGCGCGCGGTCCTGGCCGACCTGCCGCTCGACGAGGTCCTGGCCGCCCTGCGCACCGCCCTGTCGCGGCAGGCCGCCGCGCCCAAGTCCGATGGCTCCGGCGGCGCCGGCGGGCCCGGCGGCCCCACTCCCGCGACCTTCTGAGCAAAAGGAACGGCTTCGCCACCAAGACACCAAGACACGAAGGGTAAGCGGAACCGACCGACCCGCCCTCGCCTCGCGCTTCGGGCCCATGGCCGGCCAAGCCCTCTCCCATCGGGAGAGCGGGTATGGCCACACCGGATTTATCTGGCACTTTGCAGCAGGCCCGCGCCGGCGCCAGTCAGGCAGTGGAACAGGTCCGCAAAATCGAGATGACGTCCGCTTCAACCCCAGGAGCGAAGCGAGATGGGCGCGTCTAGAACGGCAAGGTCTGACCCCTTCCGGACCTTCGGGCAATGGCGCTTACCTCCATGAGGGGTACGGCTTACCAAGGTTTGCCGTACCCCTTGGTGGGGTGATTATGCAAGCCGTGGGTATCGGCCTCGCGTTGCGGTCCTAGAAGTTGATTCTTGCGTCCTTCAGTCGGATGAACTTCAGGGGTCCAAACCGAGCTGCTGCCCAAGGGCTCGGAACTGCATTTGTGACTCGGCGTTGGGAAGCACCCTTTGCTCTTGGGTCAAGGCCAGTCCTTCAACTCTGAGGATCAACAGCGCAAAGGACGCCAAGGCCTCGGCCGGCATAAACGCGCAGTGACCGTAACGAAAAACAGGAATAGGGCTGTGTAGATGGGCTGAACCCCTCAGCAAGGCTTTGGCCCCATACAGCAGTTCGTGCCAAAACGGAACAATGGGATCCCAAGCGGTATGGAGCGTGACAAGGGGAATCGATAGCGCACCGGAAGTGTCAAAGCGGCGCCTGAGTTCACGTCGGGCTGCGAAGTCACCCCGATAGCGCTTTACTCTGAGATTGAGTAGGAAGTCGTTGTCCGATCCGAAATAGAAGCGCCTCTTGTTGTCGAATGGGTTGCCGCCCAGCAAATCGATGGCGTCTTCGAAAATGAAAATGGCCGTCTCGACCTCCAGGATGCTGTCGGCAAGCGGCACCACACCAGCCGGGTCGGTGGCCACGTGTGCCACGTCACGGATTTGGCGGGCTATGCCCGGATTGGCCAGCAGCGCCATGCGGATCTGCTGTTCGAAATTATCCCCCTCGTCCCAGTTCGCAAGAATCACCGGGTTGATCTCTGGAACCGGGCTGTCCAATAGCAGGTTCGTTACGGTGAGGTTCAATTCGGGGAAGAAGAAATCTAGTACGACGAGGAGGTTTCCCCAATAGTTGACCTGCTTGATGATACTGCCAATCGGTGCACAAGCTGCAAGACCCCCATCGAAAATATCTGGGCGCTCCTCAACCAGTTTCGTGGTGAAAAGGCCTCCTTGGGACGCGCCAACCAGATAGGTGAAATCAACGGTGTCATGGAGTTCTTCGCTGACAAAGCTGTTGACCAGTTCGGCCAAGGCCATCAGTTCCTCTTCGGCCAACTCATCATCAGATAGGCCGGTATCGGAGCGAGCGACTACCGCGAAGACTGCGCCCAATTGAGTGGTCAAGGCGGGCAGGGTTGTCAATTCGTCGAACACGAGCTCGTCTATGATCGTTTCAATTCTGCCCGGCTCTTCCGTGACCCTGACGGTGCCATGGGAGTAAAGAACCGCGCGACCAGCGAAGATTTGCGGCCCGCAGATGACATACTCGGCACCATCAATGAGGCCGCTCTCCGCGTTCGTCGGATCCGGACAAATAGCGGTCGGCGACAAAACCTGTGCCTCAGCGCTCGGGAGCCATGTCAGACCCGACACGGACAGGATCAGCGCGATCAATTTCAGCGCAGCCGAAGCCAAGAACTCTTCTCGTAGTCTCGTCATCATGGCTCTACTCCTGTTTGGACAATGGCGGATGAACACAACCCTGCATGATCGGATGTTGGACACGACAACGTCCAGAGCGCAGTGATCTGGATCAAGCCAACAGCGGTTGTTGCGGGTCCTCGGTGGTTGGCCGCAAACCCGATTCCCCAGGCTATCGAAATACCAACCGACGTTCGTAGGGCAGCTTCTGGCTATTATTCGAAGTCCGACCGAGCCTCGGATGAGGGCCGCTCACCACCTCAACGCGGACACCGCGTCCTCCACGACAACCGCCACAGCCACGGCCCCTTTCATCGGGAGAGAGGAAAGGCGCGGGCTTGTCAAAGCCGGCCGGCGGGGGCACATCCGGCGGATGGAAACCGGCGCCTTGTCAAAGGGGTTCGCCGGCGTGAACGGCGCGCGGCTTGCCACGCCCGGACTCGATCCGGGCATCCAGGGTTGCCGGCCGCCCCTGGATTGCCGGATCAAGTCCGGCAATGACAACGACCGGGCGGATAAGGTGTCGCGGGCATGAGAGCGGCGAGATGGGCGAGCCGAGCGAACCGAGCGGCCTGATCCCGGAGGGGCGCGGCGTGCTGCGGGTCGCCGGCGAGGACCGGGTGGCGTTCCTCCAGGGCATCGTCTCCAACGACGTGACCAAGGTGAGCGAGCGGAACGCGGCACGCGGGCGCAGGTCGCGTCGCCCGAGCCGCGGCGCTGAAATTTCGCCGCGCCGCAAAGCTTCGGAGATTGCGTTCTGCCCGATACCGAGCTCATTGGCGTTCTCGCGGAGGGTGTCGGTCCCGCCCTCCAACGAACCCCCATCGAACAATTCTTTTCATCAAGATGACCAATAAACTCTTTGTAATTCTTAATATTATCGTATTAAATGTGATAAACCGCCTAATAACAAATTAGACACTATTTATCGAAATGACTGGGCTCCTCCAGCTTGAATGGCAACGGGACACGGCCGGCTACGAGATCGTGGCGCGGCCCCATGAACCGAACGCAACCCTGTTGACCGCCCCCGAGGGCATCTACGTGGTCCGCCGGGGCGGCAACATGGAACGCTATGAGCCGTTGAAGGTACCGGGGCTCTATCGGCGGCTCGCGGAGAGTAACGAGACGCCCGCCGGCGCCCGCGATTTCATTACGGAATTCGGCATGCCCGATAATTTGATCGGCGATTTATACAGGGTCGAGTCTTTCTACAGAGCTGTCCGAAACATGAGAAAGGCCATCGCGTTGGCCGAGGCACGCGAATGGCAGGAGCTGGTCTGGGCGTTCGACATCTCCGGACTCCACGGCGCCGGTGTCGGCAACTCGCGGGTCGTGTTCGAGTACCATGAAGGCGACGAACGCCCGACGTTCGGCTTTCGACCGCGGAGTCTGCTGGCGGCTATTTGGCTTCAGTTCGCCTACGACTATTCGACGGGGCAGGACGCCGAGCTTCGCCGGTGCGTTTGGTGTCCAAAATGGTTCCGGGTCGGGCCGGGCACCGGCCACAGGAGCACGGCGGTCTACTGCTCGCCCGAATGCCAAAAGGCTCACGCCGACGCCAAATCCAAGGAGCCTTCGATCTGAGCGAAGGACCGATTCGACGTCGCGGCACATGGCTGTCTTTTTCCGCCCTGAACGGTTTGCCGCTTCGGCCGCCAAGCGACCGACAGCGGAACTTCGGGTGAAATCCGGCCGCGATACCCCTGAAAGCGGAACCGAACTGGTCGGGGCTGGAAAGGCGAATTTCGACCCGGAGCCGTCATTCAGGGAGATCGAGCGGCAAAGGCGGCTATCGGCCGGTTCCGGTCATTCATCGGGACCGTGGAGAAAGTCCCTTGTGAGGTGGCGATGCGGCCGTTCGTGAAGACCGGTGGCCCGTGTTCGCGGCGTCGCTAGCCCTGGCCACGGTCCGGTGGCGGGAGGCCCAGCATCGCATCGCGCACCTGCCGGTCGCTCGCGTCGAAGCGCTCGATGACCTGCCGGCAATAGGGGTTGAAGCGGCAGACCTCTTCGAAGAGCTGGCGGTCGTGGCGCACGGAATCGACCGCGTCCATCAGAGACCCGAAAGAGACCGTGTCGATGTCGGTACGTTCGAACCCGCCGCGGGCGACGACCTGGCCGATGTAGTGGGTCAGAAACAGCGTCTCGGCGAGGTCCTTGTCGTGCGCCTCGGCGGTCTTTTCGACGATCGAGAATCCCACCGCAGCGAGTTTCTCACACAGCGCCGCGTAACGCGCGGGCGTCAGGCTGTGCCCGGTGACGACGATCCGCAAGCCGGTCACGTCGCCGCCGCGCTTGGCATAGCTTTCCGGCCCGAACATGGGATGCATGGCGAGGAAGGGGCGGGCGGGCTGCGCGGCTTGCAGCAGATCCATGGTGTACTTCTTGACCGTCGCGACATCGACCACGACGCTGTCGGCACCCAGGTGCGGGCCAATCCGCGCCAGCGTGGCCGAGTAGGCGCTGATCGGCACCGCGAGCACGACGGCGTCGCAGGCGGCGACTTCCTCCAGGGGGAAGAAAAGGACGCCGTCCGGCTTTCGCCGGCCCGAGTGGATCTTCAGCGGCGCGTCCGGCAGATAGCGCTGCGCCAGCACATGGAGGAAGGCGCCGAAGTGTCCGTATCCGATGAGGCCGAATGAGAGGGGCATGGGTCCTGCGTCGCTGTCGTTGCCGGGTCGGTCCTCCAGTCCATAAAGGGTCCGCGCCGAGGGCTCAAGCGGCGCTATGGGGCGCCAAACCGGCTATTCACCAACTGGAGGACGAAGGACCGAGAAGGGTCGATTTCAGACTTTCAGTATGACCGGCTGGCGCATCATTGGATGGCCCGTTATGGCGCTTACTCGAAGTCCGACCGAGCCTCGGATGAGGTCCGCTTGCCACCTCGACGCGGACACCGCATCCTTGTCAACACTCGCCACAGCCGCGGCCCCTTGCATCGGGAGACCGGGAAAGGCGCGGCCTTGTCAAAGCCGCCCGGCGGGGGCACATCTAGCGGATGGAAACCGGCGCCTTGTCAAAGGGGTTCGACGGCGTGAACAGCGCGCGGCTTGTCATGCCCGGACTCGATCCGGGCATCCAGGGTTGGCGGCCGCCCCTGGATTGCCGGATCAAGTCCGGCAATGACAACGACCGGGCAGATGAGGTGGCGCAGGCATGAGAGCGGCGAGATGAGCGAGATGAGCGAACCGGGCGGCCTGGTCCTGGAGGCGCGCGGCGTGCTCCGGGTCGCCGGCGAAGACCGGGTCAAGTTCCTCCAGGGCATCGTCTCCAACGACGTCGCCAAGGTGAGCGAGCGGCGGGCGCTGTGGGCCGCCTTCCTGACCCCCCAGGGCAAGTTCCTGCACGAGTTCTTCATGGTCGAGCGGGCCGGCTCCCTGCTGCTCGAGGGCGAGGGCGCGCGGCTCGACGACCTGAAGCAACGCCTCACGCGCTACAAGCTGCGCGCCCGGGTGAGCCTGGAGGACGCCGGCGGCGAGTTCGCCGTGGCCGCGGTGTTCGGCCCGGACGCGCTGGCCGCCCTCGGCCTGCCCGACGAGCCCGGCGCCGCGGCGCCCTTCGGCGGCGGCCTGGCCTTCGTCGATCCGCGCCTGGCGGGCTTGGGCGCCCGCGCGCTCTTGCCCAAGGACGACGCCCTGGCCGCCCTGCGCGCCGCCGGCGTCGCCCG
>JBFJPL010000129.1:0-11352 GCA_041617155.1 Kiloniellales bacterium | reverse complement strand
TGGGGCGTCGTCCGGCACCACTTGCGATGCGCACGGCATCGCGGCGCGGCACCGTCCTAGCCCAAGGCCTTGAAAACGCGGTGCAGCCCGTGAGCAATACTCGGACGGGCTCCTAGCTGCCTCGAAGCCAGGTGTTCAGGCGATTGGCCGCCTCCGCCATGGTCGCCTCGGGGCCGGCGAAGGAGAAGCGCAGGAAATGGTGGCCACGCGCCGGGTCGAAGTCGATCCCAGGCGTCGCCGCAACACCGGTTTCGGCCAACATGCGCTTGCAGAAGGCCTCGCTGTCGTTGGTCAGGTTTGCGATGTCGGCATAAAGGTAAAAGGCCCCGTCGGCAGGTGCCAGGTGTTCGAAGCCGGCTTTCGGCAGCTCTTCCAGTAACAGTGCCCGGTTGCGGGCATAGCAGGCCACGTAGTCGTCGAGCTCGGCGCGGCAATCGAGCGCCGTGACCCCGGCGAGCTGCGACAGTGTCGGCGCCGAGATGAACAGGTTTTGCGCCAAGCATTCGATCGGGCGCTTGAGGTCGGCCGGCACGACCATCCAGCCCAGCCGCCAGCCGGTCATCGAATAGTACTTCGAGAAGCTATTGATGACCACGGCGTCGGCGCTGAGTTCCAGCGCCGACACTGCCGGACAGTCATAGCTGATGCCGTGATAGATCTCGTCGGAGATCAACCGTATGCCACGGTCCGCGCAGTAGTTCACCAGTTCCTGCATCTCGCCACGCCTAAGCATCGTCCCGGTCGGGTTGGAGGGGCTGGCAACGATAAGACCGTCCAGCCGCCCATCGACGCCGTCGAGCAGGCCGGGCGTCGGCTGGAAACGTTCGTCAGCTCCGGTGCTTAGAGGCACCGGTTCGACACCAAGGGCGGACAGGATGTTGCGGTAGGCCGGATAGCCCGGTGCCGCCAGGGCGACGCGGTCGCCGACATCGAAGGCCGCAAGAAAGGTTAGCAGGAATCCGCCGGACGACCCGGTGGTGACGACGACACGGCTCGGGTCCAGCTCGACGCCATACTGCGCCCGGTAGTGGCCGGCAATGCCTTGGCGAAGCGGCGGAATGCCGAGGGCGTCGGTGTAGCCGATCAGGTCAGCCTCCAAGGCCTTGCGCGCCGCTTCGATCACTCGACGCGGCGCTTTGGTCCCCGGTTGCCCCACCTCGAGGTGGTACACTGCTTCACCGGCTGCCGCCCGTTCGTTCGCGGCGCGCAGCACGTCCATGACGATGAATGGGGGGATCGCGCCCCGCGCCGCAACTTTCAATGCCATCAGCTAGCCCCCACTTCGGATGCGCCTGCTATTGAACCAAGGTGCCAAGACCCCAGCCCCGCGGATCGCTCGTGGCCGCACACCCTTGTTCACCGGCGGTCAATCCGCCGGAACAAAAGAACAGGTTGACCCGGCCAAGCGCATCGCTCCGGCGCAGCACATGCCCGCGTGAGCGCAGCGCCTCGAGCACCGCCGGACCGGCCGTCGACTCGAAGAACACGACATCCGGCGAACCGCCATGGTGCAAGCGGGGTTTCGCAATCGCCCGCGCCAAGGGCCGCTTGTCGACCAACACCTCCAGCAGGACTGTCACCAGAGCCGTCGGCGCCGCCACACCGCCCGAGGCCGCTACCGCCAAAAGGGCATCGCCTTTGGCGCCCAAAATGGCAAGGCTCGGTGCTAGGGTACCGTCTGCCTCGCCGGTTGGCTCTGCTGCCAGCAAAAGGCCGGATCCCGTGGCCATGCGACCGGCGCCGAACAGGCCGTTCATGGTTAGGCTACAGGCGACCGCATTGCCCCAACGATCACCGGCCACAAAACTGGCGCCATCCGGGTTTTCGGGCCTCGGCTGGGGTTGCGGCGAGAGATCTGCTGCCGGCGTGCGCCGCGACCGATCGTAGCTCGCCAGCAGCCGTTCCAGGCGCTCGTCGTCGAGCAGGTCCCGTGGCTCGATTCGGCTAGCCCCGGTCGCGGTCAGCCAATCAGTGCGGTCGCCGAAAGCCCGCATGGAAGCCTCGACGAAGAGATGCGCCCTTTCGTCCTCCCCGCGGTCTTTGTAGTCCGCCACTTCGTTCAGCATCTGCCAGAGTTGGGCGGCCAGCAGGCCATTGGCCGCCGGGGGCAGGGAGAAATAGAGCGTCCGCCAGGCGAAATCGACCTGCACTGCCGGGGCCAAGCGGGGAACCGAGACGCTCAGCTCGGTGCCGGTCACCGGCAGTCCGGCGGCGCTAGCGGCCTGAACCAGCTGTTCCGCCACCTGGCCATCGTAGAGATAGCCGGCACCCTGCGACCGGATACCGGCCAGGAGCGCCGCTAGCTCGACCTGGGCGAAGGTATCGCCTTCCCGGAGCAGGGCCCCGGACTCGGTGCGGAAGATACGTGACAGCGCAGGATCGGCTTGTATGGTCGTGGCGCCGCGCACCAGGTCGCGGGCGAAGGCTCGGCTTGCCGGATGGCCAAGACCGGCCAAGCCCTCAGCCGGGCTGATCAGCCGCTCCCAACGGCTCTTGCCGTGGCGGGCATGAAGCGCGGCCATGGCCCTGGGGCCGCGTGGGACAACCCCGCCCAGGGCCCCGGACTTCGGCAGAAATTCAAGGACCAGGGCACCTTTCTGCCGCTGGTCGAAGATCAGGCAGGTTCCGCCCCCCCCCAGGCCGGCTCGCGACGGCAGGGTTACCCCCATGGCAAAGTACATCGCCACCGCCGCGTCCGCGGCACTACCACCGTTGATCAGAATATCCCGCCCGATCAGCGCGGCACGAGGTTCGTCGGCTGCCACCGCACCTATAAGACCGTCGCCCAAATCGATTTGGCGGTCGTCTTCGCCCCCGGTACAGGCAACGGCCAAAATCGCTACCGCCACCAGGGCAAGCGGCCCGGCGCCGGACTTCCGTTGAATTGCCCCCATTGGATAGCTACCTTAACTACTGAATGTGTAGGAAACCAACCTTGCTCGCTCGCACTACCAGTTCGATCGCCCTCCTGTTGCTGGTCCTCGCCCTGTTGCACCCGGCAGGTGCGGAGGCTCAAAGCCGCAGGCTTATCCGCGATGCCGAAATCGAGGATACCATCAGGGCCTATGCCGCCCCGATTTTCCAGCAAGCGGGCCTACAGCCCCAAGGCATTGATATCTACCTGATCCAGGACCGCAGTCTCAACGCCTTCGTGAGCGGCGGACGCAAGATCTTTATCCATACTGGCCTATTGAGCCGGGCCGAGACACCGCTTCAGGTCATCGGCGTGATCGCCCACGAAACCGGCCATATCGTCGGCGGCCACATCGTCGGGCGTGAGCAAGAAGTAAAGAATGCGCAGATCACGACCTTCGCGTCTTACCTCCTGGGTATTGGCGCGGCCATCGCCAGCGGGCAGCCGGGCGCTGGCGTCGCGATCATTTCAGGCGGTCAAGACCTCGCCCTGAAGGGACTTCTGGCCTATTCGCGCGGGCAGGAACAGGCGGCAGACCAAGCTGGCGTGCGTTTGCTTGAAGCGAACGGATTGTCGCCGCGTGGCATACTCGATTTTATGAAGATCCTCGAAGGCCAGGAGATTCTTCTTGCGACCAACCAGGACCCCTATCTGCGCACGCATCCCCTGACCCAGGACCGTATCGCATTCCTGGACAACGTGGTGCAGAACTCCCGCTTCGCCAACGCGCCGGTGCCGGTAGAGCTGGAGGCCGCACATGCGCGTATACGTGCCAAGCTGATTGGATTCTTGGAGCCGTTGGCAAGAGTGTTTCAATATTTCCCGGAGACCGACAACTCCGTCGCAGGCCGCTATGCAAAGGCGATCGCTTACTATCGGCAACCCGATTTGAACAAGGCACTGCCGTTAATTGACGGATTGCTTTCGGACTTTCCCCAGGACCCCTACTTCCATGAACTAAAGGGGCAGATGTTGTTCGAAAACGGACGCCTGGCCGAGGCACTGCCGGCCTACGAGGCGGCGGTCGAGTTGCGGCCCCGAGCGGCCCTATTGCAGCTTGGCCTTGCCCAAGTCCAAATCGAGTTGAATGACCCTGAGCTCAATGACCGGGCGGCGGAAAACTTGGAAGAGGTGCTGCGCCGCGAGCCGAGCAATGCGTTCGCCTGGCGACTGTCGGCGACAGCCTATGGCCGTCGCGGTGACAAGGGCATGACCGCCTTGGCGTTGGCCGAATACGCCCTGGCCAGCGGCGAGCTGGGCGAAGCGCGACAGCAAGCGGTTCGCGCTCAGAAGATTCTGGCCGAGTATTCGCCCGGTTGGCTCCGCGCCCAGGACGTCGACAACCTCGCCGAGCGACTGCAAAAAAAGAATAAATAGCAACAGATTCAACAATATTTACCGGATTCGTCTCTAGGGTATAGGATATCCAGCCCGGTTCCGCATCGGCCGCTCGGTCGGCAGCAGAAAGGTAACTTGCGATGAATAAGGCGATTCGCCATGCAGCGCTCCCACTCTTGCTGGCTGCATGCCTACTCGTGTCGACACCGCTAGAGAGTCAGCAGCAATCCATAGCAAGTGGTTTCGAGCCAGCCCAAGAACAGGCGATCCGCGACATCGTTCGAGACTATCTGATTGCCCATCCCGAGATCTTGATCGAGGCTCTCACCAAGTACCAGGAACAACAGAGGTTGGCCGCCGACGAGCGCCGGCGTAAGTCGCTGAAGGCTCTGCGCGCCGATCTGACCGAAGACCCGGATTCACCCGTTCTGGGCAACACGAACGGCGACGTGGTCTTGGTCGAATTCTTCGACTATCGCTGCCCCTATTGCCGCACGGTTGCCGAGCCGCTGCGCAAGGCGATTACCTCGGATGGCAATGTGCGCCTCGTGATGAAGGAGTTTCCGATCCTCGGGCCCGAGTCAGTCGCGGCGGCGCGCGCGGCCTTGGCCGCAGCACGACAGGGCCGCTACGAGGAGTTCCACTTTGCGCTGATGGCCACGAAAGGCCAAATCAACGAAGCCACCGTCATGACCGTCGCGCGCCAAGTCGGCATCGACATCGATCGGCTGAAAATCGATATGGGGTCGGCGGAAATCAGCGCCATGCTCGACCGCAACATGCGCCTGGCACAAGCTCTAGATATCGGCGGCACACCAGCCTTTGTGATCGGCGATGAATTGGTACCCGGTGCGATCGAACTCGAGCAGCTGGAACAGAAGATTGCCGAGGCCCGGGCCAAGTCTAGCTGAAAAAGGCTGCAAGCGCGCGCAAAGCGACTTGATCAAAGTCAGATTGCACCCGCGCGGGACCTTGTGTTAACGCTACCCTCCCAGTCCACTCTTAGCGAGGCGCGACTTTGGCAAAGGCGCCATCGGTCCTGATACTTAACGGTCCAAATCTCAATCTGCTGGGCAAGCGCGAGCCAAAGGTCTACGGTCGCGAAACCCTGGCGGACATCGAAACTCGGTGCAGCGCTCGAGCTGTTGAACTGGGCCTGAGCGTCGAATGCCGGCAGTCCAACAGTGAAGGCCAGCTGGTTGATTGGATCCAGGAGGCGCCCGGTCGCCATGCTGCGATCCTCATCAATCCGGGGGCCTATAGCCACACCTCCATCGCCCTGCTCGATGCCCTCAAAGCCGTTGCTCTGCCGGTGGTCGAAGTTCATTTGTCCAATATTCATCAGCGAGAAACCTTCCGGAGCCATTCTTATGTGTCCATAGCGGCGTTTGGCGTGATCTGCGGATTCGGCGCCGAAGGTTACTCGATGGCGCTGAGCGCCTTGGCTCGGCTGCTGGTAGAGGAACAAGAAGTCTAATGTCCAAGCTCGAACTCGATGAAAATCTGGTCCGCAAACTGTCCGAATTGCTCAACGAGATGGGACTTACGGAGATCGAGTATGAATTCGGCGAACACCGCATCCGGATCGCCCGCGGTGGGACAGCCTATAGCACCGCACACCAGGCAGGATCGATGCCGGCGGCTGCTGCGCCCGCGCCTGTGCCGAGTACCGGAGGCGGCGATGCCGTTCCGGCCAACGCCATAACCGCGCCGATGGTCGGCACGGTTTACACGGCGCCGGAACCGGGCGCCGCCGCCTTCGTATCGGTCGGTGACACGGTCAAGGAGGGCGAAACTCTCCTGATCATCGAGGCCATGAAGGTGATGAACCAGATACCGAGCCCACGAACCGGCCGCATCGCACAGATTCTGGTCGAAGACGGCCAGCCGGTAGAGTACGGCGAGCCGCTTCTGGTTATCGAATAATCCGGCCGTCGGCACGCCATGTTCGAGAAGATCTTGATCGCCAATCGCGGTGAGATCGCGCTGAGGATCCACCGCGCCTGCCGCGAGATGGGCATAAAGACGGTTGCCGTCCATTCGACCGCCGATGCCGATGCGATGCATGTTCGCCTGGCCGATGAAAGCGTCTGTATCGGCCCGGCCGCCAGCAAGTACAGCTATCTCAACATTCCGGCACTGCTCTCCGCCGCGACGATCACGGGGGTTGAGGCGATCCATCCAGGCGTTGGCTTTCTTTCGGAAAACGCCAATTTCGCCGAGATGGTCCGTGAGCACGGTTTCGTTTTCATCGGACCTGAGCCCGAGCACATATCGCTGATGGGTGACAAGGTGACGGCCAAAAAATCGGCCAAGGCCTTCGGCTTGCCGGTGGTGCCCGGATCGGAGGGTGCGATCACGAGTGACGAGGACGCCGTCGAGACGGCGTCCAGCATCGGCTATCCGGTCCTGATCAAGGCCGCGGCCGGCGGTGGTGGGCGCGGCATGAAAGTAGCCGAGAACGAAGATGAACTGCTCGACAGCCTCCGGATCGCCAAATCCGAGGCCAAGGCGGCCTTCGGCAACGACGAAGTCTACATGGAGAAGTACCTCGGCGGACCGCGCCACGTGGAGGTGCAATTGCTGGCCGATGCACATGGCAATGTCATCCACCTGGGCGAACGCGACTGCTCGCTGCAGCGGCGCCATCAGAAGCTGCTCGAGGAGGCGCCGTCACCTGCCCTCAACGCCGACGAGCGCGCGAAGATCGGTGCCTCGGTCACCAAGGCCATGGCCAAGCTGGGCTATCGGAGCGCCGGCACGATAGAGTTCCTCTACGAGGACGGGGCCTTCTATTTCATCGAAATGAACACCCGTCTTCAGGTCGAGCACCCTATATCGGAAGCCATCACCGGGGTGGACATAGTGCGCGAGCAGATTCGCATCGCTGCCGGCCTGCCGATGACCCTCCGCCAGAAAGACATCAAGCTGGATGGCCACGCCATCGAATGCCGGATCAATGCGGAGCACCCGGAGAACTTCACGCCTTCACCCGGCACCATCACCGACTATCATGCGCCCGGCGGCCTGGGCGTGCGCGTCGATTCAGGGCTTTACGCCGGATACCGCGTGCCGCCTCATTACGACAGTTTGATCGCCAAGCTGATCGTCCACGGCCGGACCCGCAACGAATGCCTGATGCGACTGCGCCGAGCGCTCGAGGAGTTCGTGATCGAAGGCGTCGAAACCACGATCCCGCTGCACCAAAGGTTGATCGCTGAAAGCGATTTTATTAACGGTGACTATGATATTCACTGGTTGGAACGCTACCTGGGTCTCAAGGACTAATACCACCGGTCCTTGATAGCGACGGTCGGTCTCGTACGGGAAAGGGGAGCAAGAGAAGGATCAGCGGCCCGCGATGGAACTGAAGCCCGAACTGCTGTTGCGTGCCTATGCGGTCGGCATCTTCCCGATGGCGGAGAGCCGGAACGACGAGGAGATCCACTGGATCGACCCCGACTTCCGCGGCGTTCTCCCGCTTGAGACCGTACATGTGCCGCGTAAACTTCGGCAGATAATTCGCCGGACCCCCTTCGACGTGCGTTGTGATTCGGCATTCGCTGCGGTGATACGCGGCTGTGCCAGCCCTGCCCCCGGTCGCCGCGATACCTGGATCAACCGGACGATCGAGCAGCTTTACTGTGACCTGCATGAGATGGGATTCGCCCACTCGGTCGAATGCTGGCGCGACGGCTCTTTGGTCGGCGGCCTGTACGGTGTCGCGCTAGGCGGGGCGTTCTTCGGCGAGTCCATGTTCAGCCGTGCGCCCAACGCCAGCAAAATCGCCTTGGTGCATCTGGCCGCACGGCTCAAAAAGGGCGGCTTCGAGCTGCTCGACACCCAGTTCGAAACACCGCATCTACGTCAGTTCGGGGTCACGGAAATCCCGCGCGAAGATTACCGCACGAAGCTTTCGGCCGCGGTCCGCAAGACGGCTCAGTTCCCTTCGGAACTGGCTGCTTCGGAACTGGAAGCTTTCTTGCAGTCGATCACCCAGACGTCATAGACCGGGTGCTCGACAGCCGACAGCGCCGGCGACGATGCGAACATCCACCCCGTGAAAAGCGGCAGGGCGTCCGCATCCGGCCGCACATCGACAATCTCCAAGAACGCGGCGCTTTCGGGCGGTTCTTCCGGCGGGCGTTTGTTGCACGCCCGCGCTATGATTTCGAAGGTGCCGAAGCGCACGGCTTTGTTAAGCGGCGCTTCGAAGGTCGAAATCCGGGCGGTGATCTTATCCAGGCCCTGCAGGAGAGCAACCGGCCCGCCACGCTGTTGGCCAAAGGCGGGGCCGGAGGCAACCGACAGGATCACGGTCAAGCCGATGGCACGGCAGATCTGCGTCAAGATTCGGACCTTTCGGGATATGGGTTCTCCAACGAGTCTACCAGCAGGTGGAAAACCTCACGCAATTGCGATTCGTCGCATCCCATGAGGATTCCGTCCTCCAGGGCGTCCTGGGCCATCCCGCGGATTTCCTCGAGGTTTTCGTTCAAAACCTTGATCTTTTCAAGACAAGACACCGGCACACCGTCGGGCTGCAGCCAGGTAGGCAGCTCCATTTTTCGCTCCGTTTGGCTCACCGCTCATCCTCCATGGGATTCCGCAGAGTAAAGCTTAAAGTTTCGACAAGAGATCTAAGAATCTCCGTCCCTCGCCGCAAGCGCCAGGTTTACTTCGCGGGCTTTTTCGCAGCAAAACGAAGACGCACGTAGTCGGCGGTCCAACGCCCCTCACCGTCCGCCAGCGCCGGCCGCAAGGCCTCACACACCTCGACAAGCAGTTCGGGACGTTCGCCCGGTGCCACCTGGTTCAGAAAGTTCTCCGCAAAGATCTCCAACCAGTCAGCCATCTCGCCCGGCAGCGGCGTGGGCCGGGGAATTAGCTCTATGCAACGGACGGCAAAACCGCGTGCCTCCAACCGATCGCGGTACTCCGCCGGTGTCGGGAAGTACCAGGGCACCGCCTTGCGTCCGTCGATCCCGCGACGGTCCAGCGCCGCGATAAGGGCGGCAATGATCCGCGCCACGTTACCGGCACCGCCCATCTCGCCGACGAAACGTCCAGCCGGTTTCAGCGCTCGCCAGACACCGTCGATCGCCGCATCCGGATCGAGCATCCAATGAAGCGCCGCGTTGGAAAAGACGGCGTCGAACTCGCCATCAAATGTCAGCTTTTGACCGTCGGCGACTCGCACGTCGAGACCCAGCGCGCGGGCTGCGGCGACCTGCTCGCTGCTGGAATCCAAACCGATCACCCGGCAACCTCGCGCGACAATCTTTTCCGTCAGCGCGCCGTCGCCGCATCCGAGGTCAAGGATTGCCTCGCCTGGCTCGGGCGCCAACAAGTCCAGCAGGGGCGCGCCCAACTCGGCGACGAAGCGGGCGTCGCGCGCATAACGCGCCGGGTCCCAGTGTTGGCTGACAGTGTTTTTGGAATCAGTCATGGAGGCGGAAAAGTCGGTGCTCACGGACTGTCCGTCGGCTCGCCGCTGTCCTTGGGCTTGAACATGAACCGAGCGATCAGCTCGACCACATTGATCGCACCCTGAGTGAACTCGATCCGACCGCCGGGCTGCAAGGCTTCGTCCTCGGCGCCGGGCTGCAAAGCAACGAAATTGCTACCCAACAGACCGTCGGGGATGATCCGCGCCGAGCTGTCGACAGGGAGTTTTATTCCCTTGTCAATCTGCAGGGTCACGTTGGCCCGGAAAGAATCCGGGTCGAGATTTTGGCCCGATACCGTGCCGACCTTGACCCCGGCCAAACGCACGTCCGTGCCGATGGCCAGGCCCGAGGCGTTGTCAAACTGCGCCCGAATTTCATAGCCGCCGGTCGAACTGAGACCACTGCTTCTGAAAGCGAAGACGACAAAGGCGATGGCGACCAGGAGCACCACGGCACCCATGACGGTTTCAATCACATTTCTTCGCAAGATGGTCTCCTGTCTCGCCGCACATTGTCGCTACGTGATGCTGATCTCACGTTCCGCCACCGGTGCCGTCGAATATGTGTCCGCCAATGATATCGATTACGTTGACTGCGCCACGCGTTGCGGAGAACCGCCCGCCCGGCGGGATATAGCTTCGCTCCGAGCCCGGTTTGACTAGCACGAAGTTGCCGCCCAGAAGGCCGTCGGGTTCGATCAGTGCTTCGCTGTCGGTCGGCAGCTTGATTTGGTCATCGATGACGAAGGTCACAATAGCCTCGAAGGCCTCGGCGTCGAACTGCTTGTCGATAACGCTACCGATTTTAATACCGGCCACGCGCATCTCGGTGCCGGGCACCAAACCGGAGGCATCGCTGAAAACCGCAACGACCCGATAGCCATTTGCCGCGACAGGATTGCTACCCCGAAAAGCGAAACCGACGAAGATCACCCCGAACAATAGAATCCCGGCGCCCACGAGCATCTCGACGACTTGTTTGGACATGGTCAACCCACTCACACCTGCCTCCGGACAAAGTCGGGCACGTTCAGCCGGGCGTCCACGGTTCGTAGTCACCTGTCGCCTTGTCCCGCCGGCCACCTTTGAAGGTATGACCCGGCGGGCGGTAGGCCTCGTCCAAGCCGGTCAGGTTCGGCACGTGATCCTTTTGCCAGGGGCGCCTCGGCGGGCCGCCTTCCGGCGGTATCTCACTGGTCGTGTGGTGCAACCAGGCATGCCATTCGGCCGGCACGCGACTCGCCTCGACCTCGCCTTTGTAGATCACCCAGCGTCGCTCCCGGCGTAGGCTGTCGTTGTGAACTCGGCCGCCGCCCTTCTCCCGAAAGTAGCGATTGCCTTCCCGGTCACTGCCGACCTGCTCGCCACGCAGCCAGGTATAGAGCCAGGTGCCTAAGGTGGTTCCCGCCATGGATCAACTCCAATCAAGACCGGTCCCCGGCCGGCGCGGGGGACTATTGCACCTGAGCGCGACCTCGTCCAGAGGCTCGGGCGACCCGGTAAGCCATCACACTGGACAAGGATGGTGCGGGACAAATATACACAGGCTAGGAGCCAATCCGAGTATTGCTCATGGACTGCATCGGCCGGACAGACGCGCGTGTTAGGAGCGGAGGCGCGGGCGATGCCGTGTGCATCGGCAAGCCTTCGC
>JBFJPL010000128.1:0-11402 GCA_041617155.1 Kiloniellales bacterium | reverse complement strand
TTCCATCTGCTGTCCGACAGCGCGTCGGCCGTCTATCTCTGGGATGTCCTGCTCGACGCCATGGCCGAGTTCGACGGCAAGTTGGTCGGGCTTACCGCTCTCAGGCGGTTGGCTAAGAGCTGACGTGCCCGCGCGGATTTTGACAGGCCCGCGATCAGCCCCTCGATGAAGACCCACGCGGGAGCTTGAGCGAAAGCGATGCGGCATGCGCCCGGAGCCGCGAAAGCGCTCCTCAATGCCGCCGATGGTAGAGCCTCCTTCATCCGGCCTTTAGGATAAGATGTGCCTCTAAGGTGCGGCGGCGCGGCATCTCGGTCGGGCCGGCATTGGAGAAGGAGACCAAGGGTCATGGCGATCTGGAGAAAACTTTCCATCGGCTTCGCCGCCGGCGGTCTGGGGGCGGTGGCCAACGTGCTGTTCATAGCCGCCATGGCGCATTTGGGCCTGATCGCGGCCATGGGGATTTCCTTCCCGCCGCCCGCCTTGCCCGGCTTCCTCTATAAGCAGATCGCCTGGGGCGGCCTATGGGGTTTCCTCTTGATCGCGCCGCTGCTCAAACGCTCCTGGCTGTGGCGCGGGCTGTTGCTCGGACTGTTGGCCTCGGTCGGCACGCTCTTCGTTTTCTTTCCGCTGCACACGACGGGCGACCAGGGTCCAGGCCTCGCCGGGCTCAATGCCGGCGCCCTGACACCGGTTCTGGTCTTGCTGGCCAATTGGGTGTGGGGCTTGGTCGCGGCCTGGTGGTATGCCAAGGTAGTCCGCTAGGTGGGCCGGACGCCGGCCCACGCCGGTGGAGGTAAGCGAGACATGCTGATCAAGACGGGCTGCGAAGTGGTCATTGACTGTGCCCAGCCGACCCCCTTCGTGGCCATGCTCTATACCCATCCCTCGCGGGCCGAATCGCTCAGGGCGCCGGACGAGGTCGAAACCGCGCCCGCGGTCCCGATCGAGAGCTTTTACGACGCCAACGGCAACCGCTGCGCCCGCGGCGTGGCGCCGGCCGGGCGTTTCAGCCTACGCATCGACACTCTGGTCGAGGACCCTTTCGACCTCGACCCCTTCTACCCCGAGGCCGGGCAGCTGCCGGTGCCCGAACTGCCGGTCGAGACGCTGCCCTATCTTCTGGCCAGCCGTTACTGCGAGACCGACCGCCTGGCCGACGCGGCCTACGAGCTGTTCGGCGGGGTTCGGCCGGGCTGGGCACGGGTGCAGGCGATCTGCGACTGGATCCACGATAACGTGCGCTTCGGCTACGAACACGCGCGGCCCAACCTGTCCGCCTGGGAGACCTTCGAGAACCGCGCCGGCGTGTGCCGGGATTTCGCCCACCTGGCGATCTCCTTCTGCCGCGCGCTCAACATCCCGGCGCGCTACGGCACCGGCTATCTGGGCGACATCGACATCGAGCCGGAGCCCTTTCCCATGGACGTCAGCGCCTGGTTCGAGGTCTTCCTCGAGGGCGGCTGGCACGTGTTCGACGCGCGCTTCAACATCCGCCGGCGCGGCCGCATCCTGATGGCCCGCGGCCGCGACGCCGTCGACACGGCGGTGCTGACCACCTTCGGTCGGCACGGCCTGGTCGACTGGAAGGTATGGACCGATAACGCCGAGGCCGCGAGCACGGCGGCACCGGCTGCATCTTAGCTCCGCGTCGACCGGCGTCACGGCACGCCGGTGGAAAGGCGGGTCCAGAGCGGGATGAATTTACGCGGAATCACTCAAACTCTGACAGTCACCACCGGGCTTGACCCGGTGGTCCGGGGCCATAAGTGTGGCCGCTCATCGCTGGAGCCCTGGATGCCCGGGTCAAGCCCGGGCATGACTCTGATGAGTGAACCAACTTAACCGCATCCCGCTCCAGAGGTCACGATATTGCCACCGGTGCGGCCTGAGCGGCACCTTCGTGCCCTTCGCCGAGACCCGGGCCGAGCGTCTGGCCGCCGACGATCCGCGCCCCTCGCTGGAGGAACGCTACGGCGACCACGACGGCTACGTCGACGCGGTCCGCGCGGCGGCCGAGGAGCTGGTTGCCGATGGCCTGCTGCTGCCGGACGACGCGGCGCGCGCCATTGCCGCGGCCGAGGCGAGCGACGTGCTGCGCTGAGCCGGCCGGGCACCGCGTCGAGAGGCACCTGCCTTGGCGCGAGGCCAGGGCCGGGTACCAGCCCGGCCCGCTTCGCCTGCCGGCGTGCGTCAGGTTGCCCGATTACAGCTCAAAATTAATTTGAAATCTACCTGCGGGTTAATTTTTTGCCCATTTTTTCTCTGTATAAGTGTGCCATTCAATGGCGTATTCCGCCGTAGAAGACATCCCAGGCCCAAATGCGAACGGGTCGAGAGACCATCAAGCGAGCTCACCGAGGATCGAGGGGAAAGAAGCATGCGCAATAAACTCATCGGAAGCCTTGCCGTAGCTTCGGGTTTGCTGTTGGCAGCTACGGCAACCGTCTCGGCCGAGCCGATCAAGGTTCACGGCTCGTCAACCGTGTTCGGCACCGTGATGTCGCCGCACCACACGGACATCGAGCGGGACAGCGGCCTTCAGCTGAGTCTGCTCTCGAACGGCAGCGGCCAGGGCGTGAAGGACCTCATTGACGGCCAGGCCGAGGTGGCGATGATCTCGGCGCCGCTTCCGGAGATCATGGATAAGATCGCGGTCGATGGGCCGGGTTCGCTGATCCGCCGGAATTTGGTCGCCCATCCGATCGGCGATACACGCGTGGCCTTTGCCGTCAACCGCGTCAACCCGGTACGCGAGCTGAGCTACGAGCAAGTCATCGATATCCTGTCTGGCCGCATCACCAACTGGCGCGAGCTCGGCGGCTTCGACGCACCGATCCAGATCATCGTCGAGTTGCGCGGCGGTGGCGTTCGAGCGATTTTGGAGCAACGGCTTGAGACCGCTGGCGAAGTTTTCGCGCCCTCGAGCACCACGGTCCAGACGGCGGCCATGGCCGCGTTCGCGGTGAATCAACTGCCGCACGCCCTCGGCATCACCACGGACGCCGCGATCGGCATCCATTCAACGGAGAGGATCAAGGTCGATACGGCCATCGAGCAGCCGATGTTCCTGGTCACTGTGGGTCAGCCCACCGGGAAAACTCAGAAGCTCATCGATTCGGTGAGGAAAATCGGCAAGGGGTGATCACCCGTCCCGTCGCTTGCGCTCCCGCATTGCCCAGCTGACACCACGACCCCAAGACGGCAGAGCCCCGACGCCGCCGCAACAGGCCTCGCTGAAAAGAGAGTCGCTGGGACTGATGCCGCAGAGCCGCATTCCGCTGCTGTGCGAGGGCCGGCAACAGACCGAGCCGTCCGGCCGGTCGTCATTGCCCTAAGCGCAGCGCGGCGCCGGCCTCGCCCGCCGGGCCTTCCCAGGTCTTGGCGCCGGCTTCGAGGATGCAGAGCCGATCGGCCGCCTCGAGCGCGCGTTCGGTGTTCTGCTCGACCAGCAAGATGGCGACGCCCTCGCTCTTCAGGCGGCCGAGCACGGCGTAGCATTCGTCGACCACCTTGGGCATGAGGCCGAGCGAGAGCTCGTCGACCAGGAGCAGCTTCGGCTCGGACATGAGCGCGCGGCCAAGCGCCAGCATCTGCTGCTCGCCGCCGGACAGCGAGCCGGCCTGCTGGCGCGGGCGTTCGGCCAGGCGCGGAAAGGCGGCGAACACGCGCTCCCGGTTTCGTTCGAGGGATGCGCCGTCGAGCGTGTGGCCGCCGACCGTCAGGTTCTCGGTCACCGAGAGGTCGGGAAAGATGCGCCGGCCCTCGGGCACGATGGCGAGGCCGTGACGCACGCGCTGGCGGGCAGGCAAGGTGGAGAGGTCCAGGCCGGCGAAGGACACCTTGCCCGCCTTGAGGGCGACCTGACCGGCCAGGCACATGAGAGTCGAGGTCTTGCCGGCCCCGTTGGTGCCGATCAGGGCGAAGATCTCACCGACTCCGACCGAGAAGGAAAGATCACGCACCGCGACCATGTCGCCGTAACCGCAGGTCAGGCCCTCGACCTGGAGCATCAGACCTGGCCTCCGAGGTAAGCCTGGCGAACCTTGGGATCGTCCATGATCTCTTGAGCCGGGCCGAAGGCGAGCGGCCGGCCGTTGTCCTGGACATAGATCGTCGGGCAGATGCGCAGGACCTCACGCAGATTGTGCTCGATCAGCAGAATGGTTTGGCCACCGTCGGCAAGCTTCCGGATCAGGTCCGCCAGGGCCGCGGCCTCGGCCTGGTTGAGCCCGGCCAGGGGTTCGTCGAGCAGCAGCAGCTTTGGCCGAAGGGCCAAGGCACGCGCCACCTCGAGGCGCTTGAGATAGCCGAGCGGCAGGGTGGCCGGTCGCGCCTCGGCGGCGTCGGCGATTCCGACCAGTGCCAGCAATTCCCGTGCCCGGGCCAGCTCGGCAAACCGGTCTGTCCGCAACAGGGCCTGGAGCGGATTGCGGGTCTTGAGGGCGCCGGCCGCCAGGGCGACGTTTTCCGCCAGGGTCATCGCCTTCAGCGGCTGTACGATCTGTTGCGCCAGCGCCAAGCCGGCCCGGATCCGCCGATAGACCGGCCAGGCGGTGATGTCCCGGCCGGCGAGGTGAACCCGGCCGTCCTGGGGCGCGACGGTCCCGGTGATCGCCCGCATCAGCGTCGTCTTGCCGGCGCCGTTCGGACCGATGAAGCCGACCAACGCGCCGGCCTCGACCGCCAGGGATACGCCCTCGACCGCTGTCACGCCGCCGAAGCGAACCGTCACATCGCGGACTTCGAGGACCGCGCTCACGAAGTCACCGTCTTGTGCCGCCGCGGCAGATTGCGCAGCAGTCCGGCGACCCCGTCCGGCGCGAAGCGCATCATGCCGAACAGCAGTGCGCTGTAGAGCAGCAGCTTGTAGTCGTCGATCACCTGGAACCAGAGCGGCAGGACGCTGAGCACCGCCGCGGCGGCCGCCACGCCCCAGACCGAGCCTATGCCGCCGACGATCACCATGGCCAGCACCGAGATCGACTCGACGAAACCGAAGCTGTCCGGCCCGATAAAGCGGAAATGATGGGCGTAGAGCGCGCCCGACACGCCGGCCACGGCCGTACCGATGATGAAGGCTGCCAGCTTGTAGCGCGCCACGTCGATGCCGAGCACGCGGGCGACGTCCTCGTTGTCGGCGATAGACTCGAAGACAAAGCCCATCCAGGTCCGCCGGACGTAGAGCGAAAAGGCGACAAAAGCGGCCGCGAGCACGATGCAGAGGGCCATGAACCCGGTCTTGCCCAGTCCCGTCGAGGGGATTCCGGCGATGCCCAGTTCACCGCCCAGGAAATCCTGTTGGCGGACGATGCCCAGGAACAGGAAGCCGACGCCCATGGTGGTGATCGCCAGGAAATCATGGCGCACCCGCAGGCTGGCAAGTCCGACCAGTACGCCGAGCGCCGCCGCCATGGCCGCCGCGGCGGGCAGGGTCAGGAGGAACGGCACGCCCGCCTTGGCGAGCATGGCGGCCGTGTAGGCGCCGGTGCCGAGGAACGCCGCATGGCCCAGGCTGATCTGGCCGCAGAAACCGGTAATGAAGTTGAGGCTGAGCGCGAAGAGCACGCTGATCGCCATTGTGGTCAGCAGGGTGATTTCGTAGGCCATGGTTAGTGCCCCCCATCACGGGAGGATGATAGGTATGATCGCCTCCCGCGTCCGTCGGGGTGGAAGCGTCGCGCACGCGATGTGGCGCAACGGCGAGCGGCGCTGACGCTCGCCGGCGGCCGCGGCAGGCGACCCTGCGGGCGGCCTTGCAGACCCTTCGGACGTCGTCGCGCGGCCCTTGTGGTGGGTGGCATCACGGCGAACTGCGCTCCTAGCCGAAGGGTCTGCAAGGCCGTCATACCTGTCATCCTCCTGTGATCGGCGGCACTAGGCCTTTCCCAGCAAGCCCTGCGGCCGCAGCATCAGAACCAAGATCAGAAAGGCGAAAGCGATGGCGTCCCGGTCGAGCAGATGCCCTACGTAGATCGTGCCAAAGGCCTCGATCACGCCCAGCGCCATGGCGGCCAGAAGTGTGCCGCGTATGCTGCCTAGGCCGCCGAGCACGATGATCGCCAGAGCCTTGTAGGACGGGACGCTGCCCATGGTCGGCTCGACCAGATTGTTGAGCAGCGCGACCAGCACGCCGGCCGCGGCGGCCAGGGCCGAGCCGATGAAAAAGTTGAGGTAGCGGACCTTCTGGATATCGACCCCGAAGGCCTCGGCCATCTCCGGATCACTGACCGTCGCGCGCCAGGCGATACCCGTCCGGGTTCGGGTCGAAAGCCAGGCGAGGACGCTCAATAGGACCACCGACAGGGCGATCGCCAGGGTTTCGCCATGCTTCAGGAAGAAGCCGTCGAACAGCTCGAACTGGCCCTGCAGCGGCACCTCGGCATAGGACAGGCCGTAGGGTCCGAAGACCAGGCGGAAGATCTCCTCGGCGGCGATGAAGAGGCCGATCGAGGCGATCAAGGCGATGAAAGGCGGCCGGTCGAGCAGCGGCTGGTAAGCGAGCTTGTAGAGCCCTGCGCCGGCCAGACCGACGACAACCATGGCGACGACGACGGCGAACGCCAAGCTGCCGGTTGCATTGGTGACGATCACGCCCAGATAGCCGCCCAGGGTGAAGAGTGCGGCGTGGGCGACGTGGAGGATGCGCAACAATCCGTAGACCAGGGTCAGGCCCAGGGCGATCAGCGCATAGATGCTGCCCTGCACGATGCCCTGGATGAACAGCTCTAGGTAAAGCATAGGCTGGAACCGGTGGCCGCTCGGCTGGCCCCGCCCCGGCCGGCGACCGTGGCGGGGCCGCGGTTCACGCGGCTATTTCTCCGGCGGGGCCAGCAGCGCGGGATCGCTGATCACCGAATGGTGGTGCCAGTTGCCGTCCTTCACGACCTGCACCTGAACGTCCTTGCGCACTTCGCCGAGCTCGTTGAACGAGATCGACCCGGTCGAGGCCTCGACCTTGGCCTTGGCGATCGCGTCGCGGATCGCGGCCCGGTCGGATGTGCCGGCCGCCCTGAGCGCCGCGACGGCGACCTTGACCGCCGTGTGCGCCGAGGCCGCCACCATGTCAGCCTTGTGGCCGGCCTTCTGTTCGAAGGCGGCGATGAAGTCCTTGGTCTCGACCGCCGCGGAATCCCGGTCCAGCGAGGTGGTGATGATGGTGCCCTCGGCGGCGGCGCCCGCGATCTCGATGAACTTCTGCGAGTCGTAGCCTTCCTGGCCGATCACCGGGACCTCGATGCCGGCGGCGCGGAGCTGGCTGACCAGCGGCCCGGCGGTGAAGAAATAGCCGGAGGCATAGATCGCCTCGGGCTGGTCGCTCTTGACCTTGGAGACGATCGGTCCGAACTGGCGGTCCTTGATGCCGTATTCGTACTCGGAGACGACCTCTATACCGTATTTCCCCGCGGCTTCGCGAAAGCCCGCAGCGAGCGACTGACCGAAGTCGTTCTTCAGCGTAATCAGAGCGACCTTCTTCTTGCCGAGCATCTCGCCGATCAGCTTGGCTCCGGCGCGGCCCTGGACCTGGCCGACGAACGAGGTGCGAAAGACATAATCGCCGGCGCGCGTGATGTCGGGATGGACCGCATAGGCCGAGATATAGGGCACGCGGCTTTCCTGGAAGATTCCGGCCGCGGCGCGGGTCGCGCCCGAATAGCTGCCGGAAATCGCCAACACCACCCGGTCCTTTTCGATCAGCTTCTGCGCGATCGGCACCGATTCCTTCGGCGAGGCTTGGTCGTCGTAGACCACCAGCTCGATCTCGTCGCCGTTCACGCCGCCGGCGGCATTGGCCTGTTCGACCGCCAGTTCGGCGCCGTTCAAGGCCGACTTGCCGTCCGCCGCCGCGAAGCCGGTGAGCGGTACGTTAAAGCCGATCTTGACCGGCTCGGCCAGCGCGCTGCCGGCCGCCATGGAGAGCGCGGCGACGGCGGACGCGAAAAATGCGCTTAACTTCATAGTCCCCTCCCTGAGAAAACCCCCCTTTGCGCTTACTATAGGCGACCGCCAGGGCGTTCGCGAGCCCGGCAAGTTTATCGCGCCGACTCATGGCCTTCGAGAACTATCTGGCGCGAGGTCGGCATTTGGGGGCTGACGCGGATCGGCCACGTGATATCCTTGGGTCTGCAGGGACGCGATCGCCTGGAGAATTTTGGCTGGGCCGGCATCGAAAAGACGTAAAACCGATCCGGCGACCGCGATCCCCTAGGCCCAGGCGTCCAAACGGGGAGGATCAAGCTATGACCGAGAGCGTTTACAAAGTCGTCGAACTGGTCGGCACCAGCACCGATTCGTTTGAGAAAGCGGTGTCCGCCGCGGTCGAGCGGGCGGGTAAATCGCTGCGCGATCTGAGGATTGCCGAGGTCACGAAACTCGATGTGAACATCAAGAACGGCAAGGTCGAAAACTACCGCGCGAAGGTCAACGTCTCCTTCAAGTACGAGGGCGGTTGACCGCCTGACTTCGGCAAAGTGGTGCCGGCCGGCGCGCAGGTTGTGCCGGCTTTTCCAGCATCTGACCTGGTGAACCGACTTTGTGACGCGGGCCGATTGCGCTTAGGTCAAGGTGATGACCGGCGACGATCTCGCGATCCGCCGCCGACGGGAGGATGAAGATGGATGATCAACGCGGCGTCCCGGTTTCCACGGGCGGCGCCCACAGCCTTGAGGTCTACGAGACGGCGTTGCGGGCGCTGAACTGCTATCGCGGCGACCCGGTTGCGGTTATCGACACTGCACTGGACGCGGATCCGGATTTCGTCATGGGTCATGTCTTTCGCGCCCAGGTGCATCTGACCATGTGGGAGCGGAGCGTGGTTCCGGAGATCGAAGCGAGCCTTACCAGGCTCAAGGATCTGGACAACCGGAGCAATGACCGGGAGCGTGCCCATGCCCGTGCGCTCGAGGACTGGGTCGCGGGTGACTGGGATGCCATGAGAGGCCGCCTGGACCGCCTGCTGGCCGAGCACCCGCGCGACTTGCTGGCTTTGCAGGTCGGCCACCTCGCCGACTTCTATCACGGCGACCGGGAGAACCTGCGGGGCCGTGTCGCGCGGGCCTTGCCGGCGTGGAGCCGTGATGACCCGGGCTACGGCTTCATCCTGGGCATGCAGGCATTCGGCCTTGAGGAGTGCGCCGACTATGGCCGCGCGGAGGAGGCCGGCCGTCACGCACTCGAGCTCGAACCGGACGACTGCTGGGCGCAGCACGCGGTCGCCCACGTCATGGAGATGCAGGCTCGCCAGGCCGAAGGCATCGCCTTCATGGAAGCGCGCAAGGACAACTGGGCGCAGGCCGACAACGGCTTTGCGTTCCACAACTGGTGGCACACGGCGCTCTACAACCTGGATCAGGACCGGGTCGACCGGGCGCTCGAAATCTACGACCGGGGTATCCGCCCGGAGCCGTCGGAAATTCAGCTGATGATGCTCGACGCGGTGGCGTTGCTTTGGCGCCTGCATCTCAGGGGTATTGATGTCGGCCAACGCTGGGACGAGCTTGCGGCTCGCTATGAGAGCGGCGGTGAGGACGGCTTCTACGCCTTCAACGACATGCACGCCATGATGGCCTACGTGGCGACCGGGCGCACGACGGCATCGGCCCGGCTGCTCGGGGCTGTCGAGAAGGCCGCCAAGGATGGCGGCACCAACGGCGCCATGACCCGCGAGGTCGGCCTGCCGATCGTTCGGGCGATCGAGGCCTTCGGGCGCGAAAGCTATGGCGAGTGCGTCGATCTGCTGTTGCCCGTGCGCTACCGGGCCCACGTCTTCGGCGGCAGTCACGCGCAGCGCGACATTCTGCACCGGACCCTGATCGAGGCGGCGTTGCGCGCCGGCGAAAAGGCGCTTGCCACGGCCTTGACCAACGAACGGACGTCTTTGAAGCCGCACTGTCCCTTCAGCTGGAAGCTGCGCGCGCGGGCAGCCGCCGAAGAAATCGGCGCCTGATACCCGGTTGACACGAATCCAGACGGCTCTTTAGGAACGGCACTGTGCTGGACGCGGTGAATCCATCCTGACGAGATGGCCCGGTGCCGGGCGGTTGACACTCCCGGCACCGGGCCATGTTTGCTTCATCGGCCACGACCCGCAAGGTGCCCAAACAAAAAGAGACGCCAAGTGCTTGGACGCGAATCCGTGCTCCTGACGTCTCCCGGATCAATCAGCCCGAAGGCTTCTCGATCCAGAATTAGTTTAGCTGCTCGCCAAGAACGGCGGCAAGTTGGAACGCCCCCAGATCGATAATTTCTTGTTGATAAGAATCTGCCTTATCCACTGCAAAGAACCGTTATCCACGCAATCCACCGGTCCGTCCCTGAATGTGCGCAAACCCACAATCCGGCCGCGCAAATTCGGTCACAATCCCGCCGCTGTCGGTTCGACGCACCGGGCCCGACCCGTGCCGAGCGACAATGCCGGAGCAGACGCAGCGGGGCGCACGTCGACGACGAGTCCCGACCCGTTTATTGGCATCTGGCGTAAGCGAAAAGAGGAGCTGGTGGGATGGATAAGTGGCAGATCGTAACGCTCCTATTGATCGGCGTTGCTTTGGTGGTCGGCTCGATCCTGCTGCGGGTCATCTCGGCGGGGAAGTACGAGGTCAAGACCATAGATCTGGTCTTCATCATCGTGCCGCTGCTGGTCGTCGGTCTGGCGACCGGCAAGTTGCGCGGGCTCGATATCTTCGGCGTCAAGGCGGACCTGTCCGATCTGTGGGCCAAGGCGGCGGACACCGAGATCGAGCGGCAGATCTCCGCCGTGCCGGCCTCGCCGGTCAACGACGCGATCGACATGATCAGAAGCGCCCCCAAGCGGGGCGTGGACCAGATCCCCGACCTGATCAAACAAAGAACCCAGGCCCTGGCATTCGAGCTCGGCCAGGGCGGCTACTACGCGCCGGCGATCAAGAAGTACCTGGACGATCTCTATGGCAGCTCCTACCTGCGCTATGTGGTCGTCAACCAGCCGGACGGCAGGCTTTTCGGCATGTATGCCGCGGCCGACCTAGTGGCCTATCTGCGCACGCTCGGCGACGGCTACAAAGCCTTCGAGGACAAGCTCAATCGAGGCGACCAACGGGCCAAGGACTGGCTGGCCGAACTGCCGGGCTTTGTGCCGGCGGACAGGGCCGTGACCATCGAAACGACCAAGCGGGCGGCGCTCAAGGCCATGGAGGCGCACGGGCTGGACAGCCTGCCGGTCCGCGACGCGGCGGGTCGCTTCGTGGGTACGGTCGAACGCGCGAAACTGACGACCGGCCTGATCCTGGCCGTCACCGAGAAGCTCTCTGAAGACTAGGAGCCTGTCCGAGTATTGGTCACGTGCTGCACCGCGTTTTCAAGGCCTTGGGCTAGGACGGTGCCGCGCCGCGATGCCGTGCGCATCGCAAGCGGTGCCGGACGAC
>JBFJPL010000127.1:0-11504 GCA_041617155.1 Kiloniellales bacterium | reverse complement strand
GATCGAGGAAGTCAAGCGCCAGGCCTGCGCCGACCCTTTCCAGCGCCGGGCGATCGACGGCGGCGCCGAGATCCGTTACGCCTACCGCCAGAGCAACGGCGCCACGATCTTCACCATCGACATCGACCAGTGGGCCTGCGCAGGGGTGTCCCGGGGCTGAGCGGCTGCCGGGCGGCCTTGGCCCCGGTTCGATCAGTCCCGAACTCCTAAACGCCTGGCCTCGAGGCGCACCGGGCCGTTGAAGAACACCTCGCCGTCGGGATCCGCGCCCATGATGAAATCCGACGAGCCCTCGCCCTCCAGCGTGCCGTCGCGCCGGATCCGGAGGTCGAGCGTCGTCGTGACCAGGGCGATCTGCACGCCGTCTGCATCGAACAGGAACTTGATGAAGCTGCACCTGAAGCGGTTTCGACCGGTCCGCTTCCAGCTGCCGTAGCCGTCGCTGCCGCTGAACGGCGGCAGCAGGTCGGGCGGAAACAGCGCGACCAGGACGTTGGGGCTGAGCGCGCCGTCGGTCTCCGTCACGGTCCGAGCCAGGCCGAAATTCAAGATCGACACGAAAGGCGGCGGCGGGTCCGGAAACTCGGGTGGCGCGGCCTGTGGGGATACCTCGGCGAACCACGATCCGGCAAGGGTTCCAAGCCGGGCATCGGCGGCGCCCGACCCTCCGAGGACCAGGCCCAGAGCAAGCGCGAAAGCTATGATTGCACGCATGGCCACTTCTCCTTGTTGTGACGTCAGGGTCCCCCGCTCGCAAGCGCGCGGGCACGATGGCGGTTAGAACACGGCCGGACGCCCGAGACTGTGGCAATGCTCACAGCGGTGGGCGGGGTCCGGGAGCCGCCGGAAGGTGCTCAATACCTTCGGGGGCGTGGCCTGGGCTGGCAGGATTCGGCCTGGTCCGCTATCTAGAGTGAAGCGAGAAAAATAACTGGGAAACTCCGGGAGGCGGTGCGTCATGGTGAAGGCGGTCGATATCGAAGCGGAACTCGCGGGGTTGCCGGTCTTGCGCAACCGTGGCCCGGAGACGACGGCGGACGAGGCGGCCGCGGCCTTCACGACCCTGGCGGCCTTCCGCGAGGGGGGTGTCTTCGCCGGCAGCTTCGAAGGCGAGAGTCCCTGGGAGCGGCACACCAAGGGCGACGAACTGGTGCAGATACTCGCCGGCGAGACGAAACTCACCATTCTGACCGACAACGGGCCACAAGTGCTGGCGATGAAGGCCGGCATGCTGACCGTGGTTCCCCAAGGCTGCTGGCACCGCTTCCACGCTCCCGGCGGCGTCACCGTGCTGACCGCAACCCCTCAGCCGACCGACCACTCGACGGCCGAAGATCCGCGCCGGGGCGCATAGGTTTGCGGCCTGCAAGTTGGTGCAACGGGCCAGGAATTGCCGTGGGCACAGATTGGACCTGGACGGGAATAGCGGCTAATAAGGTCCGCGTCGTCTTCCTGTAATGGGTTTGTCCGGCCGTTTGACGACCTCCGGATCGAGCGAGGTTCACCATGGGTTTTTTGAAATTCTGGTCCGAGCTGAACATGTGGAACAAGTTCGGCATCGCCGCCGTCGGCGCGATTGCCATCGTCGCAATCGTCGTTTGGCTGGTTCCCTGAGGGCGTGGCTCGACCGCCCGCCGGCTCGCGCTCTCGCTCAGGAGCGCAACCCGGCACATGACAGGCTTCACACAACCGCCCGCCACGGGGCGGCGCGAGCGCGGACCGCGCTACGTGCGGGAAAAGCCCGAGGTGCGGCGGCGCCTGCTGATCGAGGCGGCGATACGCTGCTTGGGGGCGGGCGGCCTGTCGGCCTTCACGATCGACCGGATCTGCCGCGAGGCCAGGGTGTCGCGGGGGCTGATCAACCACTATTTCGGCAGCAAGGACGCGCTGCTGGTCCGGGTCTACGAGACCATGACGGCGCATCTGGCCGAAAGCCGGCGCGACCCGCCCAGCGGTGCGGCCGGCTCGCCCGTCGATCAGCTGAAGGCGCAGATCGAGGTCAGCTTCGACCCGAGCGTCTTCGATCGCTCCCAGCTCAAGGCCTGGCTGGCGCTGTGGGGCGAGCTGCCGACCAACCGGCAGCTGCAGGCGCTGCACCGCAAGCGCTACGCCGCCTACCGCGCCGCCTTGGCGGCGGCCATCGTGGCGGTCGCCAAGGCACGCGGGCGCGCAGTCGACGCCAAGGGCCTGGCGCTCAAGCTAATCGCGCTGATCGACGGCCTGTGGCTCGAATGGTGCCTCGACCCGAAGGTGCTTTCCGCCGAACACGCCAAGGCGGCCTGCTACGGCCTGCTCGAAGCCGAGCTCGGAGCGATCGAACGGTAACGCGGGCCGGCCACTGTCGCCAATACCCGAACACCGCTGCGCGTTGGGTGCTCTTTTCCCCTCCCATCGGGAGAGGACGGGGCCCGCGGAGCGGGAGGGTGAGGGCGCGTGGTTTTTACGACCCGTTGCTTGGCGACCGACACCGTTGGCCAGAGCAGAGCTATGATCGCGGAAAACGACCGGCCCTCACCCAGTCCCTCTCCCGAGGGGAAAGGGAACTCGATTCTGCCGCCGCGGCTGGGGTCGCAAGGAGCTAGTGCGATCCGGCGGCCGCGCCGCGCTTGCGCCGGGCCACGTAGTCTTTCAGCGCTTCGTCGATCGCCGGGTCGAGCGGCGGTTGCTGGTAGTCGGCCAGCATCTGCTTCCAGATGGTGTTGGCGCGCTGGCCGGCGGTGATGCCGCCGCGTTCGAGCCAGGTCTCGTAGTTGTCCCAGTTCGAGACCAGCGGCGCGTAGAACGCGGTCTCGTAACGCGCCAGGGTGTGTTCCGTGCCGAAGTAGTGGCCCGCCGGGCCGACGTCGCGGATTGCCTCCAGGGCGAGGGTGGCCGGCGAGACCTCCATGGGCTCGAAATAGGCCGCCATCATCTGCAGCATCTCGGCGTCGATGATAAGCTTCTCGAAAGACGCGGTCAGACCGCCGCCGAGCCAGCCGGCGGCGTGGTTGACCATGTGGGCGCCGCCCATCAGGCAGCCCCATAGCGCCATGGCGCTCTCGTAAGCGGCCTGGGCGTCCACGTCGTTGGCTGCGGTCACGTTGCTCGAGCGGAACGGCACACCGATGCGCCGCGCCAGTTGGCCCGACGCCTGGGCGGCCTGGGCGTATTCCGGCGTGCCGAAGGCCGGCGAGCCGGTCTTCATATCGACGTTCGAGGTGAAGCCGCCGTACATCACCGGCACGCCGGGCCGTACGATCTGGCAGAGCGCGATGCCGAAAAGCGCCTCGGCATGCTGCTGGGCGAGGGCGCCGGCCAGGGTGATCGGCGACATGGCGCCGGCCAAGGTGAAGGGCGTGACGACCACGACTTGGCCGTGATCCGCCATGGTGATCAGGCCCTCGGCCATGGGGATGTCGAGCTGCAACGGCGAGTTGGTGTTGATCACGCAGGCGAAGACCGGCCGGTCGATCAGGGCCGCGCGGGTCGTGCCGAGCGACAGTGCCGCCATCTCCAGGGCGTCCAGGGCGCGCTCGCGACCCAGCCCGTTGGGCTGCCAGTTCTTGTCCAGCAAGGTGATCTGGGCGTGGTACAGATCGAGGTGCCGGGTCTCGGCCGGCAGGTCGAGCGGCTCGAAGGGGCCGCCGCCTTCCTGGTGCAGCACGTTGAGCGACTGCACCAGCTTCAGGTAGTTACACATCTCCGCGTAGGTGCCGGCCCGGCGGCCGCGGTCCAGGTCGCAGACATAGGCCGGCCCGCCGACCGAGGAGAAGATCGCGCTCCGCCCACCCAAGGTAAGGTTGCGCTCCGGATTGCGGGCGATGAGGGTGAATTCGCCGGGCGCCTCGGAGACCAGCGCCTCGACGATGGCGCGGTCGAAGCGCACCTGCATTTCCGTCTCGTCCACCTGGGCGCCGGCCCCGGCCAGCAGGGCGCGGGCACTTGGCTCCAGCACCCGCATGCCGATCTCCTCCAGCACCGTGAGCGCGGTATCGTGGATTGCCTCGACCTGATCAGGCGCGAGGACCCGGATCGGTTCGTAGGCGAGGCGCAGCGGCGCCCAGGGGCGCTGCGCTATCTGGCTTGCCGTGCGCGGTTCGCGGCCGGCGCGCCGGCGAGTGCTCCTCCGGGTCATGGGCGGTCTCCTGCCACAGGGGGCACGGCCGGCCGTTCGCGCCGCACCACCTTGCCGGCGTCGGGGTCGTCAAGGCCGCGCGCGTAGCGGTGGCCGCCATGGACCGCGTCGGCGATCGACGAGGGCACCAGGCAGTCGCCGATAGGCGTGACCGATTTGATCCCCGCCGGCTCAAGGGACGCGCCGCTGACCGTCAGCTCGTCATGGAGAGACCGTTCGGGCAATCTGCCGGTGACCAGGATCAGGTTCGAAAAATCGAGCGTCGCCGGCCGGCCGGTGTAGACACAAGCCAAGGTGGCCGAGCCTTCCGCGACCTTGCCGAGCCGGTGGGCGAAGACGGTTCGCAGACCCATTTCCAGCAGCCGCTGCTGGATGAAGACCTGTTCGTTGGTCATCTGGGTCCAGGTCGAAATCATGGCCCCGGGCGTCACATAGGTAACCTTGAGGCCGGCCTTGAGCAGACGCTCGGCAAGCGCGCCCCCGACGGCATAGTGCTCGTCGTCATAGATCACCACCGACCCTTCCGGCCTCGCGCCGGCGAACAGGTCGTCCGGGGTGAGGATCCGGTTTCCTTGCGCGATATCGGCTGGTTCCTCGCCGTAGGTGCCGATGCCGTCGCGGCGCCAGCGGCTGCCGGTCGCCAGCGCCACGTGCTCGGCGCCGAACGCCACGATGTCGGCCGCGCTCAGGCGGCTTTCGCGAAAGATCTCCACGTTGGGCAGCTTGCCGATCATGTGGACGCGGTGGTCGCGCACCCTGATCCAGGCCGCCAGTCCCGGCAGCGAAGCTTCGCCGATCAAGCGCCCGCCCATTTCCCGGCCGGCCTCGGCCAGGGTCACCCGGTAGCCCCGGCGCCCGAGCGCCAGGCTCGCCTCCAGGCCGGCCGGCCCGGCGCCGACCACGAGCACGCGCGAGTCAGACAGCGCCGGCGCGATCCGCTCCGGGTGCCAGCCGCGCCGCCATTCCTCGCCCATGGTCGGGTTCTGCGTGCAGCGCAGCGGTGCGCCCTCGTTGTTGGCGGCGCGGCAGATGTTGCAGCCGATGCATTCGCGAATCTCGTCCTCGCGGCCCTCGGCGATCTTGCGCGGCAGGAAGGGGTCGGCGATCGACGGCCGCGCCGCGCCGATGAAATCCAGGATGCCGCGCTTGATCTGGCTGACCATGGCGTCGGGCGAGGTGAAGCGGCCGACGCCGACCACCGGCTTGGAGGTGAGGCCCTTGACGAAGGCCACGTGATCCTCCTGAAAGCCCTCCGGGCCAAAGCGCGAACTGCGCGAGTCGTTGCCCAGGTGGCCGGCCAGGTTGACGTCCCACAGGTCCGGCAGTTCGGCCAGCATGGCGATGACGTCGCGGCCTTCGCCGAGGCTGGTGATGCCGGCCGGCCCATGCAGCTCGTCGACCGAGAACCTGACCGCCACGGCACAGTCGCCGCCGACCGCCTCCTTGGTGTCCTCGATCATCTCGCGCAGCAGGCGTACGCGGTTTTCCAGGGACCCGCCGTATTCGTCACCGCGCCGATTGCTGCGCGGCGAGAGGAACTGGAAGGGCAGGTAGTCGTGCCCGGCATAGACATAGACGATATCGAATCCGGCCCGCTTGGCCCTGAGCGCGGCGTCGCGCTGCCAGCGGCGGAACTCCCGGATATCCCGCAGGTCCATCGAACGGGCGTGGCCCGGCTGCAGGATATAGGCGGAACGGCCGGAGGGGGCGATCATCGGCTCCCGGGTCAGCCGGTTGTTGGAATGGGCGCCGCCATGCCACAGCTCGATTCCGGCCAGGCTGCCGTGGCCGTGGATCGCCTCGGCGGTGGCGGCCAGGGCGCCGACGTCCTCCTCGTCCCACAGCGAGAGGAAGGCGTAGGGCGAATCGTCCGAGCTGGGATGGATCGAGCAGTATTCCGTGCACACCACGCCCCAGCCGCCCTCCGCCTTGACGGCCCGCAAGGCGGCGCCGCTTTGCGGCTTCAGGTAACCCATGCCGGTCGCATGGGGCGTCTGATAGAAGCGGTTGGGCGCGGTCACGGGACCGATCCGAACCGGCTCGAACAGGACGCTGTATTGCGGGTTCGGCGCCATGGCCCCGGCTCGCTGGAACTTCGCACGTGTTGAATGATCGTATAATAAGATAGTTTGCCGAGGTTGTCATGAATCTTTGTTCACAAGCCTTGATTCCGACGTCCCGAATGGCACGCTAGGAGCCCCGGGAGGAAAGGCATGGCGACTTGCGGCGAAATGCTGGCCCAGCTTTTGGCGGATCGTGGCGTCGAGCTGGTGTTCGGCATTCCGGGCGTGCACACGGTAGAGCTCTACCGTGGCCTGCCGGCGAGCGGCATCCGTCACGTGACGCCTCGGCACGAGCAGGGCGCCGGCTTCATGGCCGACGGCTATGCGCGGGTCACCGGCAAGCCGGGTGTCTGCTTCATCATTACCGGGCCGGGGATGACCAACATCGCGACGGCCATGGGCCAGGCCTACGCCGACTCGATTCCGATGCTGGTGATCTCCAGCGTCAATCGCAGCGATCATCTCGGTCTGGGCGAGGGGCGCCTGCACGAGCTGCGGTCCCAGCGCGACCTGGTGGCCGGCGTTGCCGCCTTCAGCCACACGGTGACCCGGCCCGAGCAGTTGCCGGCGATCCTGGACCGGGCCTTCGCCCTGTTCCGCTCGGGCCGCCCGCGGCCGGTCCACATCGAACTGCCGCTCGACGTCATCGCCGCGCCGGGCGAAGGAATGCGGCGGAAGTTGACTGACCTGCCTGGCCGGCCGGGGCCCGAGCCGGCCAGGATCGCGCGGGCGGCAGCGCTTCTGGCCGCGGCCAAGCGTCCGCTCGTGGTGTTCGGCGGCGGCGCGGCGGATGCGGGACCGGCGGCCGGCGAGCTGGTCGATCGGCTGGGTGCCTTGGCGGTCAATACGATAAACGCCAAGGGCCTGCTCGATCCTGGCCATCCGGCGCTGCTCGGCGAGAACATGGCCGCACCGCCGATCTTCGAAGCGCTCAAGAGCGCCGACGTGGTCCTGGCGGTCGGCACGGAGTTCGGCGAGACGGAGATGTATCCGGGTCCGAAAGAGCTGCGGTTCGACGGGACGCTGATCCGCATCGACCTGGACCCTGCTCAGCTCCTGCGCGCCCCGGCGCCGGATCTGGCGATCCAGAGCGACGCGCGGATGGCGCTGGCGCTGCTGCTGGAGGTTCTTGCCGCCAGGCACGGCGGTGGCGCGCGCCCGGCGGCCGACGTGGCGGCCGAGGCGGCGGAAATCCGTGCGGCGGTCCGCCGCACCTGGCCCGCCGCCTACCTGGTGCACGAGCGCGTGCTCGCCGTAGTCGAGCAGGTGCTTGGCGATGCGGTTTGGGTCGGCGATTCCACGCAGTTGGTCTATGGCGCGAACCAGTTTCTCCGGCCGCGGCGGCCGCGCCGCTTCTTCAATTCGACGACCGGCTACGGAACCCTCGGCTACGCCCTGCCGGCGGCGCTCGGCGCCAAGCTGGCCACTCCGGACGACCCGGTGGTCTGCATGATCGGCGACGGCGGGCTGCAGTTCACGCTGCCCGAACTCGCAACGGCGGTCGAGCAGGAGTTGGCGATCCTGGTGCTGCTGTGGAACAACTTCGGCTACGGCGAGATCAGGAACTATATGGTCGAGAAGCAGATCCAGCCGATCGGTGTCGACCTCCACACCCCCGATTTTCTCAAGATCGCCGAAGGCTTCGGCTGTGTTGCCGAGCGCGTGACGGACCTGGCGCAGCTGTCTGGGTCGCTCGCCTCGCTCGAGGGCCGAAAGGTGCCGACCCTCCTGGAGATCAGGGAGCGGGACGCCGCCGGGTGGTCCTAGTGGTCTGATTTAGACCAATACTCGGACAGGCTCCTAGCCCGCCGTTACCGTCACCTTGCCGATCCACCTTTGCTTACGGCGCCCGAGGCGGTCCGCCTTGTTTTCCATCTCGTAATCGGCTGTCGGAACCCGGCTTTCGTCGATCGCAATCGGCGGCTCGAGCGCGTTGGCGTTGACGATGCCGTAGAGCGTGCCGTCGATCTCCGAGATCACCGCAGGCACGACGCCGCAGGTTTTGCAGACCAGGAACTCGGCGGTCTTGTGTCCGAAGCTGTAGCGATTGACGGCGCTCGGCTCGGCGATGGCGATTGCCAGTTCACCGTCTGGGGCCGAGACGTAGAGTCCTTGGTGCTTCCGGCAGAAGGTGCAGCCGCAGCGGCGGGGCGAGAGTTGCGCCGCCCCCTCGGCCACACTCACCGTCAGGCGGATCGCGCCGCAGTGGCAGGCACCCTCGAATCTCGTCCTGGTTTGATTTGCCATCGCTCTTCTCCCGGTCGCCACCGATCGAGTTTAACGCCCGGAGGACGTTGAAGAAACAGCCGGCGCGACCCTCGGTTCGGGCGCCAGGTTTTGTTTCGTGCGGCCTTACTCGCGCGCGTGGCCGGGCGTGAAGTCCTGCCGTCCGGCCAACCGGTAGCGGCGGCCGGGGTAGGTGAGGCGGGCGCGTGAGACGATTAGGCCGTTCGACCAGGTGCGGCGGATCAGTTGCAGGCAGGGTTCGCCAGCAGCTATGGCCAGCAGGTCCTGGATACGGGCGCTTGGCAGCACCGCCTCGATGACGTGCTCGGCGGCGTCCATCGGGCCGAGCCGGTCGAGGTACTCGAAGGCCGTGGTGCGGGTGAAATCCTGAGCGAGATAGTCGGGTGCGAAGGCCGGGTTGACGTGACGCTCCTCGACCTGGACCGGGCGGCTGTCCTCCAGGTGGACCATAAGCGAATGGAACACGGCCGCCGACGGCGCCGACTCGAGGGCCTTGGCAATGGCCGGATTGGCACGTTCGCGGGCCAGCTTGACCACCCGGCAGGTGTGTTCGTGGCCCCTTTCCGCGATCTCCTCGCGGATGTCGCGGATTTCCATCAGGGCCGACTGGGGCTTGACCTCGGCGACGTATGTGCCGTCGCCCCGGACTCGGGTCAACCAGCCCTCGACCGTCAGCTCCCTGAGCGCGCGGTGGGCGGTCATGCGGCTGACGCCCATCTTACGCGTGATCTCGTTCTCCGATGGCAGGCGCTCACCCGCCGGCCAGTCGCCCGCCAGGATGCGCCCGACGATGTGGTCCTTGACCTGCTGGTAGAGCGGCGTGCTGTCTGGGTTTCTGCTGGCGGTCATGGGTTCCGCACGGGCTGGCAAACTCGCGAGACTGAAGCTTTGGGCGCCGCTACTTGTATAGACAACTCGACGAGACGAAACCAGGGCTTGCGGTCAGGTTCCCTTGGAAGCCGGGCGCATGGCGCCAAAAGCAGGCAATCGGCCGCAGGCGGGGGCGCCCGGACCGATTGCAGGTTCCTGCCGTGATGTGCCGCGTGATGCGGCAGCGGACGGGGCTCGTTCTCGGCTTGTTGCTTTTACCGAGCCCTCGATCCGCGGCGCGGGCTAGTGCGCTTAGCTAGCCACGACTCCCGTTTGAGAGGCCTTTGGGAGTCTCGCGCTCAAGCTACTTGAACCGACGCCTCGCGACGCTCCTGGCGGTCACGGGCAAGGTCCAGTCCCTTGCCGCCGATCAGAATGGCGGTCAGCATGATGGCCGAAATCAGCAGCGGATCGTAGTCCAGCCGGGTACTCATGAGCCACAGGGCCTCGAACACCGTCGGCAGCTCCTGCGCCTTGGCGGCCAGGAAGATGAAGACGGACGGCGCCCCGATGGCCGTAGCGATGGAAGTCAGAAGCGATTTCATCGTTTGTCTCCTTAATCCTTCCTTAGCGAAGAGATCGATTGGGCGCGGTTGAAGTTTAGTTCAAAAAGCTTATCCAAGAACCGCGTTTCTGCCTGCAACTCGAATGAACTGACCTAACCTGTTCTCCTAAGACCGTATAATCTCATAAAATTCGCACGAAATCAAGGAAATATTTCAGTATTCGTTAACCGACGACTTTATGTTAAATTGTTTTTACTTTAAAAATATCTAATAAAACAATATATTTACGAAATTAATTATCTAATTTATGAATAGTTTTACTAAAAAGCAATCCAATTTTTTAGTCTAAATCGACTAGACCGGGTTCGCCGCTCTGGCAACCCACGATTTTGCAGGTCTTGCCCAGCTCGGCGATGGCCCGCGCCAACTCGTCCTCGCGGACCAGAAGGTAGTCGGTCTCGAAGGTCGAGATGGCGAACACGCTGATCCCTGCATCGGCCAGGGGATTGGTCAGGGCGGCCAGGATACCGGTCAGCGCGAAATCGAGCGGACCCTCGACCTTGAAGGCCCGCCAGCCCAGCTCGGCCCGCACCCGTTCGGGCACCCGCTCTTGCTCGCAGACCAGCGACAGCTCGTCCGCTGTCCGGCTGATGGTGAGGAAACCGGCCGACGTATCGATCCAGTCGGGCAGGGCCGCATCGGACGCCAGCCGGCAAATTGCCAGAACCTCCGGCAGAACATGTAACTTCAAACCCATGGTCCGGATCTCTGCTAAGCTGGGCCCCAGACTGTCAGGCATCGACCGGCAAGGTAAAGTCCTGGGACCATGGACCCCTATCGATTCACCTCCGGCAGCGCGCCGCTCCTGGTCTCCATGCCGCATGTCGGTACTCACGTGCCGGTGGAGGTCGCGAAGCGGATGAGCCCGGCGGCGCGTGGCCTGCCAGATACCGACTGGCACGTCGATCGCCTGTACGATTTTTTGGATCAGCTCGGCGCCTCGGTGATCGCGGCCAACCATTCGCGCTATGTGATCGACCTCAACCGGGCGCCGGACGGCCGGCCGCTTTACCCGGGCGCCAGCAACACCGAACTCTGCCCGACCACGAGCTTCGACGAACAGCCGCTCTACCGGGCCGGGAAGGCGCCCGACGCCGCACAAGTGGCGCTGCGCCGCCGCTTTGTCTGGCAACCCTATCACGAGCGCCTGCGGCGCGAACTCGAAGCGCTCAGGGCCCGTCATGGCGTGGCGCTGCTGTGGGATGCCCATTCGATCCGCAGCCGGGTGCCGCGCTTCTTCGACGGACAACTGCCGGACCTCAACCTGGGAACCGGCGGTGGTGCGACGGCCGATCCTGGGTTGCTGGCGCGGCTCACCGCTCAGGCCGAGGCAGGAGATTATAGCTGCGTCGCCAATGGTCGCTTCAAGGGCGGCTATATCACGCGCAACTACGGACGCCCGGAAGCTGGTGTGCACGCGGTTCAGCTGGAACTCAGCCAGATTACTTACATGAACGAGGAACCGCCCTACGACTTTCGTGAAGACCTGGCTGCCGGCATCCGGCCAGTCTTGCGCCGGATGCTGGAAACCGCCTTGGATTGGGCTTCGGGCTAGCGCGTTATCCGTTCGCGTAGAGTCGGTGCCGGCCCGCTCCCCCTCCCGGCCGCCCATATCATACGATTCCGTGGGCGGCCGGGAGGGGG
>JBFJPL010000126.1:0-11572 GCA_041617155.1 Kiloniellales bacterium | reverse complement strand
GTTCGAGATATTCGATGCCTTGCTCGCTGAGGGATTAAAGGACTCTGATGTTCATCTAGCCGACCACGAGGACGGAACATTCGGTGTCCGCCAGCGCCTGTTCCACCGCATCGGTCAGGCCGCCAAGACGTTGGAAAATCACCACGCCCGGATCGTACTGCCGCAACACGGCACCAACCCCTGCAGCGGTGGCATCCGGCAGGACCTCGATTGCCGAGAGCCGGGGTTCGTCCTTCAGGAAGCGTCGGGCCTCGGCCGCCAACGCCGTCGCAGCATCGCCGGACGGGCCGAGTGCCAGAACGACGAGGCGCAGATTGTAGATGTCGGCGATCGTGCGGGCCACCGCCAGCACCTGCCGGCCCCCTTCGCAAATCACGACCACGGGCTTGCCGCCAAAGGCCCGGCGTTCCATCAGCAGGACCGAACATCGGGCGTGGGCCGCGACATGCCGTGCGGCCAAAGCGCCGCGTGTTTGGCTCATCCGGCGGCTGATCTGAAACGCAAGAATGTCCTGTTCGCCGGTCTGGGCGAGCAGCTGTTCGGTAAATGCGCCGCGCGCGACCTGAAAGGACCACCGGACATGCCATCGTGCGGCCGTTGCCGCCAGGCTCTTGCGGCTCTCGGCCGACCAAATTCGCCACGCCCGCTGCATCATATCCGGGTCGAGTGCGCCGGCCGCCCGGGCCTGGCTCGGAAAGATGCGCGCCACCGGCAGGGCGGCGGCCTCCAGCAATTCAGTGTCTTCGATGAAGAGTCCGACCAGCTCCGCTTTCAGGCCTGCGGCCAGTCGCGCCGCCGCCTCCAACGCCATGGTGCTTCGCTCGGCTGCGTCGAGCGCTACCAGGATGCGGCGCGGGATCGGACCGGGCGTCTTATCGCTCATGGTTCGTCGTCCGTCTTGGGCGACCGGCCGAAGATCCGCCTTTGCTCGGCCATTTCGAACAGCCGCGCCTCTACGGCATGGTTGAAAGTGCCCTCGGGAAAGGACCCGGCGGCATTTCTTTGACCTGCCGGCATGCCGCTTAGGATCTCGATACCCTGATCGATTGTCTGGACCGGGTAAATCCGGAATTTCTTGGCCTCGACGGCGTCGATCACGCGCCGGTGCAACATGAGGTGCTTGACGTTGGCGGCCGGGATCAGGACGCCCTGCTCTCCGTCGAGCCCCCGTGCCGCGCAGAGATCGTAGTAGCCTTCGATCTTTTCGTTCACCCCGCCGATCGCCTGCACCTCGCCATGCTGGTTGACCGAGCCGGTTACCGCATAGCATTGCCGAATCGGCAAGGCGGCGATGGCCGAAAGCAGAGCATAGAGCTCCGCGGATGAGGCGCTGTCGCCTTCGACCCCACCATAAGACTGTTCGAACACCAGGCTGGCGGAAAGCGACAGTGGCCGGTCGCCGGCATAGTGCCCGCTCAAATAGCCAACCAGGATCAGCACGCCTTTCGAATGCAATGGTCCGCCGAGCGCAACCTCCCGCTCGATATCGATGACCTCGCCCTTGCCCATCCGCACCCGGGCGGTGATCCGGCTGGGCCGCCCAAAGGCAAAGGTACCCAGTTGCAGTACCGAAAGACCGTTGATTTGGCCGATCACGGCGCCATCGGTATCGATGGCGATGGTGCCGCGCCGGATCTCGTCCTGAATCCGCTCCCGCACCCGGTCCAGGCGGCGGGCCTGGGCATCGACCGCGTGTTGAACTTCGTCCGAGCCAACGACTTTTCGGTCGCGCTGGCCGGCGCAGTGATCGGCTTCGCGCAGGAGATCCTGAAGTCCTTCTATCTCCGTGGAGAACTTCTCGGAATCGCCGGCCCGGCGGCTCGCGAACTCCAGGACGCGGGCCACGCCGCCGCGGTCGAAGGGCTTCAGCTTTTCCTTGCGAACCAGCGTCGCCACGAGTCGGGCATAGAGTTGATTGTGTTCTTCACTGCGCTCGAAGTCCTCGTCGAAGTCGGCGGCGACTTTGAAAAGGCGCGCAAATTCAGGGTCGAGTTGGGCCAACAGGTAATAGATCATTCGCTCGCCGACGACCGCGACCTTGACCTTGAGGGCAATGGGCTCGGGCTCGAGCGTGACGGTGCTGAGAAGCCCCAAGGCCTGGGCCATCGGCTCGATGCGGATCTGCTCGGCCAGCAGGGCGCGTTTCAAGGCCTCCCAGGCGAGTGGTCGCGTGAGCAGTTTGCGGGCGTCGAGGATTAGATAGCCGCCGTTCGCCCGATGCAGGGCGCCGGGCCGGATCATGTGCAGGTCGGTCAACAAAGTGCCCATCTCGGCGCGGTGTTCGATCCGTCCGACCAGCCGGTCGTAAGTCGGGTCGTCTTCGTAGATCACGGGCGCGTGTTCGTTGCCGCCGTTGTCGACGATCAGATTGACCCGGTAGCGGCGGAACAGCGGCGGGCCGTCCTCGAATTCAGCGGCGCCTTGTCCGGCGTTCGGCTTTGCCGGCTCTTGGATGAAAACCTGGACGTTGTCGATGACGTCCTGGCGCACGTCGTCGAGATAGCCTAGCACCTCCGGGAGGTCGGCATATTTCTCCCGTAGATCCTCTATCAGATGGCCGACGGCAAAGGTGGCCGTCTCGTCGTTCAGTTGGTGAACCTTGTCGCGGGCTTCCTTCATCCAGAGCGGGGCCTGCTGCAGTGCCTGTTTGAGCTTTTCCTGCAACGCCTCGATTTTGCTCTGAAACTGCTTCTGCTCGGCTTTGGGCAGGCTGTGGAATGCCTCGGGCGAAATCACCTTGCCGTCACGCAAAGGGCCGAACGCGAAGCCTATAGGCGTTCGCAGCAGCGCGATGCCCTGTTCTCCCGCTTCCGCTTCGATCTCGCCGATGGACTTCTCCCGCCGCTCCTGCAGTTCCTCCTCGATCACTTGCTGACGGGTGCGATACTCGTCGCTTTCGAAAGCGCTGCGCAGGGTGACACGGACATCCTCGACGAACTGTGCCATGTGGTCTTGAAAAGCCACGCCGTGGCCAGCCGGCAGGCTGAGCGCCCTGGGTTTGCGCGGCTCGTGGAAATTGCTGACGTAGCAACAGTCCGAGGGTACGTCTGCCGTTAGGGCGGCCTTCTTGAGAAAACGGCGAACGACCGAATGCTTGCCAATGCCTTCGGGGCCCAGGGCATAGATGTTGTAGCCGAGTTGGTGCATCCCCAAGGCAAAACCAATCGCCTCGACGGCGCGGCCTTGAGCGATGACCTCGGTCAAATCCTCAAGCTCGTCGGTGGTTTCGAAGGCTAGGCTCTCGGCAGCGCAGCGCCAGCACAGCTGATGGGTCGCAAGTTGTTGGACGGCGCTCATGGTACATTGCCGCTCCGCAATCGACGTCGCTCCGGGCAGGTTATTGCCAAGCCCCCGCTTCCACAACCATGCTATGGCGATCGCCCTTCGGCACCTTGACCTGGGTCAAAGCCGGCACGCCGAAGCGAGGCTGCGATGCGGACTGGAAAATTGCCTTTCCGGTTCTTGGCTCGCCTGAACTAAGATCGGCGCCGTAGGAGATGGCCCATGACCAAGAATTCCGCGCTGGAACAGATCCATCTGCAGATCATGTGGGACCGCCTGCTCTCGGTCGTCGAGGAGCAGGCGCAGACCCTGATGCGCACGGCCTTCAGCACCTCGGTGCGCGAGGCCGGGGACCTTTCCGCCGGGGTCTTCGATCTCGAGGGCCGCATGCTGGCGCAGGCCGTGACCGGAACGCCGGGCCACGTCAATGCCATGGCCGCCTCGGTCGGCTTCTTCCTGGAGCGCTACCCACTCGGGACGATGGAAGAAGGCGACGTCTACATCACCAACGACCCTTGGTTCGGCACCGGGCATCTGCACGATTTCACCGTGGTCACGCCGACCTTTCGCGATGGCCGGCCGGTCGCGCTGTTCGCCGCGACCAGCCATGTGGTTGATGTCGGCGGTCGCGGTTTCGGCCCGGACGGACGGCAGGTCTACGAAGAGGGATTGGCCGTGCCGATCATGCCGCTTGCCAAGCGCGGCCGGATGAACGACTCGCTGCTGCAGCTGGTGCGCGCCAACGTCCGCGAGCCGGTGCAGGTCGAGGGCGACCTCTACTCGCTCGCCGCCTGCAACGAGACCGGCAGCAAGCGCCTGCTCGAAATGATGAAGGAGTTCGATCTAGCCGCGCTCGATGCCCTGGCCGGACATGTCATCGAGCAGTCGCATCAGGCAATGCTTGAGGAAATCCGCCAGCTCCGGTTCGGCACCTACCACAACAGCATGCGGATCGACGGCTACGAGCGGCCGGTCGACCTGGTGGCCGAGATGACCATTGGGCCGGACGGCATCGACGTCGACTTCGCCGGCACCTCGCCGGTCTCGAGCTATGGCATCAACGTGCCGCTGACCTACACCCAGGCCTATGCCTCCTTCGGCGTGCGCTGTGTGGTCGGCGGCAAGGTGCCGAACAACGCCGGCTCGCTCGCGCCTGTGCGCGTGACGGCGCCGGAGGGCTCGATCCTCAACGCGCCGCGCCCCTGCGCGGTCGCAACCCGCCACCTGATCGGCCAGATGCTGCCGGACGTGATGCTGGGTTGCCTCTATCAGGCGAGCGGCGGCGCGGTCCCGGCGGAGGGTACCTCCTGTCTGTGGATCACCACTCTACTGGGCGGGCACGGCGTCAGTGAGGCGGGCGCCGGCGAGGCAGGCGATGGGGAGGGACCGGGCTTCGCCATGAGCATGTTCCATGCCGGCGGAACCGGCGGACGCCCACGCAAGGACGGGCTCTCGGCCACGGCCTTTCCTTCGGGGGTGCGCAATACGCCGGTCGAGATCAACGAGACGGTGGCGCCAATCGTCGTCTGGAAAAAGGAGTACCGGAAAGACTCCGGTGGCCCCGGTCTCAATCGTGGCGGCGTCGGCCAGGTGATGGAAATCGGCCATGCCGAGGGCAGACCTTTCGCCATTTCGGCCATGTTCGACCGGGTCGACCATCCGCCACGCGGCCGGGCCGGCGGGGCCGACGGTGTCACCGGCCGGGTCCGCTTGGCCTCGGGCGCTGAGCTGCGGGCCAAGGGTCGCCAGCCGGTCCCCGCCGGCGAGCGTTTGATCCTGGAGATGCCCGGTGGTGCCGGTTATGGCAACCCGCGATCTCGAGATCCGGCGCGTGTCGCCGAGGACGTCCGGAACGGCCTAGTCTCGCGCGAGGCAGCGCAGCGCGACTACGGCGTCGAGCTGAAGGACGCGCAGAGTCCCTAACCCTTGGGGCACAAAAGTAACCGCGGGGCAGGGCCCCGCGGCTTGAAAGCTGACGGCAACACCTTCAGGCGAGCCATAGCTTGTCGAACTGATGATACTGGGTCGGGTGCATCTCGTAGCCGCGCACCTCCTTCGTGGTGGCCGAGAAGACCGAGCGCCACAGCGGCTGAGCGATGACGGCGTCGTCTTGGAGAATCTTCTCGACCCTTTCCATGGCGACGCGCCGCTTGTCGACGTCCAGAATGCCACCGGCCTCATCGAGCGCCTTGTCGAACTCGGGGTTCGAATAGGCACTCTCGTTCCACGGCACGCCGCTGCGATAGCCCAGGTTGAGCACCATGACCCCAAGCGGCCGATGGGTCCAGGAGGTGAAGCCGAAGGGCGTCTTATCCCAGACGTCCCAATAGCTCGCGCCCGGCATGGGGTTCAGGTCCAGCGTGATTCCGGACGGTGCGAGTTGCTCCTTGAAGGCCTGCATCGCCGCGAGGTGCCAGGCATCGGCTTGGCCCAAATCGATCTTGATCCTGAGGCCGTCCTTGTAGCCCGCCTCGGCCAGAAGGGCTTTGGCCTTCTTGTGGTCCTGCCTCAGCTTTGGCAGCTGGAAGTACTCCGGATGGATCGGCGCGACGTGATGGTTTTCGCCGACTGCCCCGCGGCCCCGGTAGGCGATGTCCAGAATCGCCCGATGGTCCATGCAGAGGCCAACGGCCTGGCGCACCCTTCGATCGGTGAAGGGTTTTTCCGTCACCCGCATCCGCGCCACGCCGGTCTGCGCCGTGACCGCCTGGTGCAGCACGGCGTTGGGCAGGCGTTCCACCAGGTCCGTGCTGGCGTTTGGCACCTCGTAGACGTGGTCGACCTGTTTGGACGCCAGGGCGGCAATTCCCGCGGTCGGATCGTCGCCGTGGTCGACATAGAGGATTTCATCAAGATAGACCGTGCCCCGCCAATATTCGTCCGAACGACGCTTGAGCAGGCAGCGTTCGCCGACCTGGAACTCGGCCAGCCGATAGGGACCGGTGCCGACCGGATTTTTGGCGAGGTCGCCGCCCTCCTCGTCGAAGCGCCGGTGCACGATCGCCGTGGGGTAGTTGTATAGGTTTTCCGGGATCGACAGCACGGGGGCGGTCAGGTTGAGCCGCACCGTATGGTCGTCCACTTGCTCCACGGCGCCGGAAATCATCCGCTTCTCTTTGACGGGATTGCCCTTGTCGTCCTTCTTGCCGGTATCGATCTCTTCCGTCATCTGCGGGAACAGGCCCAGGTTGGACGAGCCCGTCTTGGGATCGAGCCAGCGCTTGAAGTTGTGGACGACGTCGTCGGCACCGAAGTTATCGCCATTCGACCACTTGACCCCCTTGCGCAACTTGAAGGTCCAGGTCTTGAGGTCATCCGAGGCCTCCCAACCCTCAGCGAGATAGGGGCGCGTGATGTTGTCCGAACCGGTGATCGTCAGGTATTCGAGGATGTGCCGCGTCTGGTTGGACATCTGTGTCCAATCATAGGTTGCCGGATCGTCCATCCGCTGCACCCGCATGGAACTCCGCAAACGACCGCCTTTCTTGGGGTTCTCCGCGGCGGCGGCCCGGCGCACCATCGGCTGTCCGGTGATCTTGGCGGCCAGGGCGTAGGCCGAGGCGGCCGAAACGCCCAGCAGAGTGCTGGTCCGCAGAAACTCGCGCCGGTCGATAGCACCCTTGCGCAGCTGCTCGCAGAGCTCCGGAATATAGGCGTGAACCGGTCTGGCGGATTCGTCCGTCACGACCTTTTTCATCGATCATCTCCCCGACTTGCCGAGAAATTCGCGTCTCGGTCCGATCCTGTAAAGCGGTACACATCATACCGCCACGGATTAACGACTTCATGGCAAAAGCTTCGAGTGCGACCCTAGGACGTTCGCGGCGCTAGCGTCAACAGTGGCGCCGTGGCGGCCGAGAGAGGGCGGCACCGGGATCACGCCCGGAAAATGATGAGGTGGCAAAAAAAGGGGCCAAAAGGCCCCTTTTTCTTGGAATTGTCCGGGTTAGCCGACCCAGACTTTGTTGAGTTGGTGATAGATCGTCGGATGCATCTGGAAGTTGTGCACCTTCGTGCTGCCGGCCGTGAAGACCGAGCGCCACAGCGGCTGCACGATAACGGCGTCGTCCTGCAGGATCTTCTCGACCTTCTCCATCTTCTTTCGTCGTTCGGCCACGTCCAGGATGGCGCCGGCTTCATCCAGGGCCTTGTCGAACTCCGGGTTGCTGTAGCGCGATTCGTTCCACGGCACGCCCGAGCGGTAACCGAGGTTGAGCACCATCACGCCGAGCGGCCGATGGGTCCAGCCGGTCATGCCGAAGGGAGTCTTGTCCCAGACCTCCCAGTAGCGGCTGCCGGGCATCACGTTGATCGTGACTCTGATACCGGCCTGCTTCCACATCTCGACCATGGCCTGCACCGCATCGACCTCCCACTTACTGTCGTTGTTGACGTCGATCGCGATGTCGATGCCGTTGGGATAGCCCGCTTGGGACATGAGGACCCGAGCCTTCTCGATTTCCGGCTTCAATTTCGGCAGGTCGAAGTATTCGGGGTGGATCGGCGAAACGTGATGGTCCTGAGCCGGCGCACCGCGGCCACGGTAGGCCAACTGCAGCACCTTGTCGTGATCGACGCAGGCCTGCATCGCCTGCCGCAGCTTCCTGTTGTCGAAGGGCTTTTGGGTCATCTGCATGCGGGCCACCGCTGTCTGTGCGGTCACCACCTCGAACAGCTGCGCGTTGGGCAGCCGCTCGATCAGGTCGAGCTGGTCGACGAAGATCTCGAAGATCAGGTCGACCTGTCCAGAGGCCAAGGCACCGATGTGCGCGGCGCGGTCGTCGCCTAGATCGACGTAGCGGATCTCGTCCAGGCTGACGTCGCCGCCCCAATAGGCCTCCTTGCGTTTGCGGAGCGTGGCAACTTCACCGACCCGGAATGCGGCCAGTTCGTACGGACCGGTGCCGACCGGATTTTTCGACAGGTCGCCGCCTTCCTCGGAAAAGCGCCGGTGAACGATGGCGGTGGGATAGTTGTAAAGGTTTTCCGGAATCGCCAGCTCGGCGCGGTTCAGGTGCAGTCGCACGGTATGGGAATCGACCTTTTCGACGGCACCGGCGCTCATCTTCATCTTGCCGTCCGAAGTCTCCTCGGTCATCGAGCTGAACAGCCCGATGTTGGAGGATCCGGTCGCCGGATTCAGCCAGCGTTCGAAGTTGAAGACCACGTCGTCGGCGTTGAAATCGTCGCCGTTCGACCATTTGATGCCCTTGCGTAGATTGAGCGTCCAGGTCTTGAGGTCGTCGGACGCCTGCCAGCGTTCGGCGAGGTAGGGGCGGGTGATGTTGTCGGGGCCGGTGATGGTCAGGTATTCGACGAACTGGCGGGCCACATTCGACTTGGGGATCCAGTCAAAGGTTGCCGGATCGGTCATTTCCTGGACTCGGGTGGCCACCCGGAGCGTGCCGCCCTTGCCGGTCGCGGCCTGGACTGCGGGCGCGAACGGCTTGCCTGTGATATTGCCGGCCAGGGCATAGGCCGCGCTGGCCGAGACCCCGAGCAGGGTGGCGGTGCGTAGGAACTCGCGTCGGTCTACGTCGCCTGTGCGCAATTGCTCGCAAAGTTCTGGAATATAGGGATGTACACGATTGCCGGCTTCGTCCCACAGGACCTTTTTCATTGCTCGTCTCCCTGTCTCCCGGCGGCGACCTTTTCGAGCCGGGCTTTCGTCGATCGCATTGTGAACCTAATCCGCCAACTTGAGGCGCATATTCTTACGTCGTGAAAGAGCGTAGGATTTCCGCCGTTCGAAAGTCAACGTTGCTACCGACACAATTGTGTTAGAATCCGACAACTGGATTGGGTCTGCAATGCGTTGGGAGTTGACTGCGGCCTTATGTTGAAATCTTGGCGTCGGACCCGATCATTATTCTCTCAGAACTACTTGGCTATGTTGTAGCCCGGATCTGTATCTTTGTGGGACCACGGAGTGTGGGGTCGCGCGAATTTGGCCCAAGGGGGCACAGCGAGCGGGTTCGGTTCCCATCTCGGGGACTGGTATCCGTCCTTGCACCGCCGTATCGAGCGGTCGGTCGTACGGCAACGTACAGGTGAAACCTGCCCCGGGATTCAAGGGTCTGTCGATCTAGTAGCGGGGCGACCCTTGTGTTAACCTTGGTCAAGCCAGAGACCTTGCTGGGGGAGGTCGACAGCAGGGGCTGGAGGTTGGCCGTGGCAAAGAAAACGACGGCGGGCGACCGCGCGGCCGGGAGTGGCCGGCGCGGAAGCGGTGCCGACTATCGTTCGATGCTCGCCAACCAAGCCATGGATGCGGCGGAGATAGAGGCTATCGACCGCCGCGAAGTCTTCGCTATTCTGCCGGACTTCCGCGGCCGCTCGGTCCTTGAACTGGGTGCCGGTATCGGCCGTTTCACGCAGCACTTCGTTGGCCTGGCCAGCCGGGTCCTGGCGGTCGACTCGGTCGCGGCCTTCATCGAGGAAAACCGGCATAACAATGGCGGGGACGACAAGGTCGAGTTTCTCTGTGCCGAAATCTCGGAACTCCACCTGCCAGCGTCCAGCTTCGATCTCATCTTCACGAACTGGCTGTTGATGTATCTGGAGGACGCGGCGGTGCCGCCGGTGCTGGACCGGATTCGCGATTGGCTCCGTCCTGGCGGCTATCTGTTTGTGCGCGAAAGCTGCCATCACGATTCGATTGACCAATCGGCGAAGAGCCGAAGCGGTCGCGAGGAGCCGCCGGCCATGATCAGATACCGCCGCGCCGCGACCTATCGCGAGCTCTTTGCCGAACGCTTCGCCATCATCAAACACGGCAGTGTGGCAGCCTACGGAAGCTACTACCAAAGTCGGAACCAGCTCTTCTGGTTGCTCGCCCGTTCGGCCACCTGAGTGAACCGGTCCCTAGGGTTCCCGGTCCCGAAGGACCCGGCGCATGATCTTGCCGGTCGCGGTCATCGGCAGTTCCTTGAGGAAGGCAACCTCGCGCGGATACTCGTGGGCGGCGAGGCGGAACTTCACATAATCTTGGATCTCGCGCGCCAAGGCGGCGTCGCCGGTATAGTCGGGCTGTAGCACGACGAAGGCCTTGACCCGCTCGGTGCGCTCCGGATCCGGCACGCCCACGGCGGCGGCCAGGGCAACCGCCGGGTGGCCGAGCAGGCAGTCCTCTATCTCACCGGGGCCGATGCGGTAGCCGCCCGAGGTGATGACATCGTCGTCCCGTCCGAGGAATTGGAAGTAGCCCTCTTCGTCGCGCCTCGCCATGTCGCCGGTCAGAAGCCAGTTGCCGGCGAACTTTGCCGCGGTCGCCTCGGCATTGCGCCAGTATTCCAGGAACATCACCGGGTCGGGCCGCTGTACGGCGACGATGCCGGCTTCGCCGCTCGGCAGGGCGTTGCCGGCTTCGTCGACCACCGCGAGCTTGTGGCCCGGGACGGCACGGCCCATGGCCCCGGGTCTGACCGGCATCAACTCGGCACAGTTCGAGACGACGAGATTGCACTCGGTCTGGCCGTAGAACTCGTTGACAGTGAGTTCGAAGGTGTTGCGGCCCCAGTCGAGCAATTCCTCGCCCAAGGTTTCGCCGCCGCTGCCGATCGAGCGCAGATCATAAGCCCAGCGTTCGCGCGGCCGCTCGACCCGGCGCATCATCTTAAGCGCGGTCGGCGGCATGAAGGCATTGCGCACGCCGAACTCGGCCATCAGGGCGAAGGCCCGTTCCGGATCAAACTTGGCGAAGCGGTGGGATAGCACCGTTATGCCGTGGTGCCACGCGGGCAACAGCACGTCGATCAAACCGCCGATCCAAGCCCAATCGGCCGGCGTCCAGAAGAGGTCGCCCACGCATGGCAAGAAGTTGTGCGGCAACTCGACGCCCGGTAGGTGGCCGAGCAACACACGGTGGCCATGCAGTGCCCCTTTGGGCGGCCCAGTGGTGCCCGAGGTGTAGATGATCAGCGCGGGGTCATCGGCCGCGGTGTCGACCGGCTGGAAGCTTTCGGCGCCCTTGGCGAGTTCGCCATGGAAATCGAGCGCGCCGTCGGTTGCGCCGTCGATCGACAGCAGGAGGGATAGTTGCGGCAGCTTGTCGCGAATCTCGGGGATCTTGGCCACGCCGGTCGCATCGGTGACCAGTACCTTGGCACCGCTGTTCGAAAGGCGATAGTCGAGCGCATCGACGCCGAATAGCGAGAACAGCGGTACCGCGATGGCGCCCAGTTTGTAGGCGGCGATATGGGCAATCGCCGTTTCCGGTGCCTGGGGCAACAGGATGCCCACCCGCTCGCCCCGCTTCACGCCGTGCGCCGCCAGGGCGTTGGCTAGCTGG
>JBFJPL010000125.1:0-11588 GCA_041617155.1 Kiloniellales bacterium | reverse complement strand
TGGCCCGGTGCCGCAGACCGAAAAGAAGCTGGTGCGACGAAAGAAGGCGTCGATCCGCCTGGCGGAGGACCTGCGGGTCCGGCTCGAGGCGGAAATCTTTTCAAGCACCTTGGCGCCGGGCGACCGCCTGGACGAAACCAAGCTGGCGCAACGCTTCGGCGTATCGCGGACTCCGGTGCGCGAGGCGCTGATGCAGCTGGCCTCCTCGGGTCTGGTCGAGATGCGGCCGCGCCACGGCGCCGTGGTCGCGGCCATCACCGTGCAGAGCCTGCTGCAAATGTTCGAGGTCATGGCCGAGTTGGAGGCGATGTGCGCCCGGCTCGCCGCCCGCCGGGCGACCCCGGACGAACGCGCCGCGATCAAGGCCGCGCACGAGGCCTGCAAACGGGCCGCCGACGACGAAGACCCGAACGCCTACTACGAGGTCAACAGGGTGTTCCACGAGAAGCTCTATGCCGGCGCGCACAACGGCTATCTCGAGGACTCGACGCGCAACCTGCGCAACCGCCTGAGCAGCTACCGCCGCTTCCAACTGCGCCGGCCCGGTCGGATCGCGCGGTCCCAGGCGGAGCACGGAGCGGTCGTCGAGGCGATCCTGGCCGGCGACCCGGAAGCCGCGGCGGATGCCATGCGCGCCCACATCGCGGTCCAAAGCGATGTCTTCACCGATCTGATCTCGACGCTGCCGCCGCGCTACCTGCAGGCGGCGGGCCAGTAATGCCAAAGGCCCGGCCGGCGCCGCGCCGCGGCCGGAAAAAAGCCCCCGCGCCCGACGCGGGGGCTTCGTCGTAGGCCGTCGCCGGCCGGCGATCAGCCCTTATCGAGCGCCAGCTGCTCGGCGAAGATGTAGTTGGTCGGATGGGCGCCGGCGCCCAGCACGTTCTTGTCGTAGAAGGTCACGACCGCCTTCCAGAAGGGCTGGGTGATCGGGCCGTCCTCGTACATGATCTTCTCCAGCTTGCCCATGATCTCGCGCCGCGCCTCGACGTCGAGCGTGCCTTCGGCCTTGGTCAGGAGCGCGTCGAACTCCTTGTTGGAGAACTCCGACTCGTTCCACGGCACGCCCGAGCGGTAGCCCAGGCCCAGCACCATGACGCCGAGCGGGCGGTGGTACCAGATGGTGAAGCCGAACGGCACCTTGTCCCAGATATCCCAGAACTGGGAGCCGGGCATCTTGTTGATCTTGACCCGGATGCCGGCCTCCTTCCACTGCTCGACCAAGGCCTGCATGGCGTTCGGCATCCAGTCGGGATCGTTGGAGATGTTGACCTCCAGGTCGAGCCCGTCGGGATGGCCCGCCTCGGCCAGCAGCTGCTTGGCCGCCGCGACGTCGCGCTTGACGCCGGGAACGCCGTGGTACTCCGGGTGGATCGGCGAGACGTGGGTGTGCTCGGCCGGCGCGCCCAGGCCGCCCAGGACCAGGTTCATGACCTTGGAGGAGTCGACCGCCAGCTTGAGCGCCTTGCGCACCTTGGGGTCGTTGAACGGCTTGACCGAGTACTTGCCGCGCACCACGCCGGTCTCGGCCGTCGCGGTCTGATAGAGCTTCAGGTGCGGCAGGGTCTTGAGCACGGCGATCTGGGTCGCGCCGGCGGCGTCGATGCCGTGGATCTGCTTCGAGGCCAGGGCCGAGATCGAGGCCGAGGGGTCGTCGCCCAGGTCGTGGTACTCGAGCTGGTCGACATAGGGGCCGTCGCCCCAGTAGTCCTGGCGCGCCTTGAACACCGCCTTGGTGCCGACGACCTGCTCGACGAACTCGAACGGGCCGGTGCCGTTGGAGCCGACGCCGAACTTGCCGCCCTCGGCCGGGTCGAGGATCGGCAGCGGATAGTGGAACAGATGCTCCGGCACCGCCAGCTGCGCCGTCTTGGCGTTCAAGCGCACCGTGTGGTCGTCGACCTTCTCGATCGCCTTCTTGTTCCACAGGCGGGTCGACAGGACCGGGTTGCCCTTGTCGTCCTTCTTGCCGGTGTCGTACTCCTCCAGCATGTAGCCCTTCATCAGGCCGAGCACCGAGGAGCCGGTGGCCGGGTCGAGCACGTGTTTGAGGTTCCAGATCACGTCGTCGGCGGTGAAGGCGCGGCCGTTGTGCCACTTGACGTCCTTGCGCAGCCTGAGGGTCCAGGTCTTGAGGTCGGGGCTGGCCTCCCAGCTCTCCAGCAGGTAGGGCCGGGTGATGTTGTCGTGGCCGGTGCGGGTCAGGTATTCGCAGACCGCGCGGACCTGGTTGCTCTTGTCGGCCCAGGCCATGTTGTGCGGCGTGCCGATCTCCTGCACGCGCATGCCGATCTTGAGCGTGCCGCCCTTGGGCATGGCCGCGCGGGCCGGCTTGACGAAGGGTTCGCCGGTGACCTTGCCGACGAAGGCATAGGCCGCCGTGGCCGACAGGCCGAGCAGGGTCGAGGTGCGCAGGAACTCGCGCCGGTCGATCCGGCCTTCAGCGAAGTTCTGCTTGAGTTTCTTGAGGTAGGGGTGTCGCTGTTTGTCCGCCATCTGGTAATCTCCCATGTCCAAGGTCGCGTGTTTATTCTGGCTCGGCTTCATTGCCGGTTGTCTGGGGGCAAGAACCGCCGCTGGCGCCGTATCCTTCAAGGCACGTCTATAGCGCCCGACGGCGCGGCGTCGGTTGACGCCATTAAAGGCCGGATCCGCTCATATGACAAATTTAAAGGTCTAATCGATTAATTAATTTTATTTAGAAAAATTGTCGTCCGTGGCAGCGCGCCCGCTCACGCCGCCCATTTCTTCGGCAGGTGGGCCAGGACCAGGTCGCGCAAGGACTCGGCCGCCGGCGACAGCGAGCGGCCACGACGGGTGATCAGGCAGACCTCGCGCTCGACCACCGGCTCGACCAAGCGGCGCGCCACCAGGCCGCGCGCCCGCGGTCCCTGGACCGCCAGCATGGGCAGCGCCGTGATGCCCAGGCCGGCCTGCAGCATGCCCTCCAGGGTGGCGATGTTGGAGACCTCGAACTGGGGCGAGCGGACCGCCTCGGGCAGGTCCTTGACCGACAGCAAGAGCGGCCGGATGCCGGTATCGCGGCCGAGGCCGAGGAAAGGATGGCCGGCGAGACGGCGCCAGGGGATCCGCCCCTTGCCCTTGGCCAAGGCGTGGCCAGCCGGGCAGACCAGGGCGAACTGGTCGCGGAACAGCGGCGCGAACTCGAGCTCGGAGTCGGGCTCCCACAGGCTGGCGATGCCGAAATCCACCTCGTTGCGCCGGACCCGGCGCTGCACGCCGCTGGCGTTGGAGTCGTGCAGCTGGACGCGGACCGCCGGATAGCTCCGGGTAAAGTGGGCCAGGACCCGGGGCAGCAGGGCCACGGCGACCGACGGCAGGGTGGCGATGCCGACCCGTCCGTGGCGCCGCTCGGCGACCGCCCGGATATCCGCGATCGCGCTGTCGAAGTCCTCCAGCAGGCGCTCGGCCGTGGCCATGAAGTCGGCGCCGTCGGCGGTCAGGCTGACCCGCCGCGTGGTGCGGTCGAACAGGCGGATGCCCAGCATCTCCTCGAACTGACCGATCGCGATGGTCAGCGCCGGCTGCGACAGCGAGAGCTGCCCGGCCGCCCGGGTGAAGCTGCCCAGGCGAGCGACCTGGACGAAGACGCGCAAATGCTTGAGGGTGATATTCATATGAAAAGTATATCAATAGATTGGATTTTTTAATTTGAAAAATGTATCGCCGAGCCATTCAATGGAGCCCCGAATGGCTTCGAGAACGGCCTTCGACGTATCGCGGCAACCCAGCTTTCAAGGAGGTCACGTGGCAACGCGCGTTTTCGAGAACTATATCGCGGGCGAGTGGGTCAGGTCCGACGATGTCAACCTGAACCGCAATCCCTCGGATCTGGACGATCTGGTCGGCAGCTACGCCCGGGCCGGCCGGGCCGAGACCGAGCGGGCCATCGCCGCGGCGCGGGCGGCCTTCCCGGCCTGGTCGATGAGCGCTCCGGAGACGCGCCTCGATATCCTGGACGCGATCGGCGCCGAGCTGATCGCCCGCAAGGACGAGCTGGGCACCCTGCTGTCGCGCGAGGAAGGCAAGCCGCGGGCCGAGGGCATCGGCGAGGTCGCCCGCGCCGGGCAGTTCTTCCGCTACTTCGCCGCCGAGTGCGTGCGTCAGATCGGCGACAGCGCGGCCTCGACCCGGCCTGGCGTCGAGGTCGAGGTGCGGCGCGAGCCGGTCGGCGTGGTCGGCATCATAACGCCATGGAACTTCCCGACCGCGATCCCGGCCTGGAAGATCGCGCCGGCCCTCGCCTTCGGCAATTGCGTGGTCTTCAAGCCGGCCGACCTGGTGCCCGGCAGCGCCTGGGCGCTGGCCGAGATCATCAGCCGCAGCGGCCTGCCGGACGGTGTCTTCAACCTGGTGATGGGCCGCGGCCGCGAGGTCGGCGAAGCGATCCTGAGCTCGCCCGAGGTCGACGCCATCACCTTCACCGGTTCGGTCGAGACCGGCGGCCACGTGGCCAAGCGGGCGGTCGAGCGCCTGGCCAAGGTGCAGCTCGAGATGGGCGGCAAGAACCCGCTGGTGGTGCTCGACGACGCGGAGCTGGACACCGCCGTCGACTCGGCGATCAACGGCGCCTATTTCGCGACCGGACAGCGCTGCACCGCCTCCTCGCGCCTGATCGTGACCGAAGCCATCCACGACCGCTTCGTCGCGGCCGTGCTGGACCGCATGAAGGCGCTCAAGGTCGACCACGCGCTGAAGGACGGCACCCAGATCGGCCCGGTGGTCGACCAGACCCAGCTCGACCAGGACCAGTCCTATCTGGAAATCGGCGCCCGGGAAGGCGCCGAGCTGGCCGGCGGCGGGCAGCTGCTGAACCGCGAGACCAAGGGCCACTTCATGGCCCCGGCGCTGTTCACCGAGACCCGCAACGACATGCGCATCAACCGCGAGGAGATCTTCGGGCCGATCGCCGCGGTGATCCGGGTCAAGGACTACGACGAGGCCCTGGCGACCGCCAACGACACGGTCTTCGGCCTGACCGCCGGGATCTGCACCAACTCGCTGAAGCTGGCCAGCCACTTCAAGCGCCACGCCCAGGCCGGCGTGGTCATGGTCAACCTGCCGACCGCCGGAACCGATTACCACGTGCCGTTCGGCGGGCGGAAGGGCTCCAGCTACGGTCCGCGCGAGCAGTCGTCCTACGCGCGCGAGTTCTACACCATCGTCAAGACCGCCTACACCAAGCCGTGAACCGAGCCATGAGCCAGGACGACCGGGTGATCATCGACGCGCTGCAGTATTCCAACTGGGACCGCGGGCTGTTCGAGGAGCTGCGGGCCGGCGGCCTCGACGCGGTGCACGTCACCGTCACCTACTGGGAGGACGCGCGGGCGACGCTCGGCAACATCGGCCGCTGGAACCGCCGCTTCCGGGAGCACGGCGACCTGATCTTGCCGGCCAAGAGCGGCGCCGACATCCTGGCGGCCAAGCGCCAGGGCAAGACGGCGATCATCCTCGGCGCCCAGAACTGCTCGCCGATCGACGACGAGCTGGGCCTGGTCCAGGTCATGAACGACCTGGGCCTCAAGATCATGCAGCTGACCTACAACAACCAGAGCCTGATCGGCGCCGGCTGCTACGAAAAAGACGACGGCGGCATCTCGCGCTTCGGCCGCGAGGTGATCCGCGAGATGAACCGGGTCGGCATGGTCGTCGACTTGTCGCACAGCGCCGAGCGCACCAGCTTGGAGGCGATCGAGATCTCCGAGCGGCCGGTCGCCATCAGCCACGCCAACCCGGCCGCCTTCCACCCGGCCCTGCGCAACAAGTCGGACCGGTTGCTGCAAGCGCTGGCGGAGCGCGGCGGCATGCTCGGCTTCAGCCTCTATCCGCACCACCTGAAGGACGGCGCCGGCTGCCGGCTCGAGGACTTCGCGGCCATGGTCGCCCGGACCGCGGAGCTGATCGGCGTCGACCACCTCGGCATCGGCAGCGACCTGTGCCGCAAGTGGGGCTACCAGACCCTGGAGTGGATGCGCAGCGGCCGCTGGACCGAGGCGCCCGACTACGGCGAGGGCTCGGCGGACAAGCCCGCCTGGCCCGAGCAGCCGGCGTGGTTCCGCAGCGCCGCCGACATGCCGAACATCGCCGACGGCCTGGCCGCCCGGGGCTTCGCCCCGGACGAGGTCGCCAAGATCATGGGCGGCAACTGGCTGCGCTTCTTCACCGACGGCTTCGCGCCGAGGAGCTAGTGATTCGATGTTGATATGGGAGACCCAAGGGTCTGAACATCCGATACCTTGTCATGCCCGGGCTTGACCCGGACACCCAGGGTTGCAAGGCCGGCCCTGTATTGCGGGGTCACGCCCGGCAATGACAGTTGTGGTGTTTCAAGTGTCGGAACCAAACCAATAGGAGCCCCCCGCCGAGGCGGGGCCGCGGCTCGAAACGAATTGCCGATGTTATCGAGAGGAGGCGCAGAATGACCGTCACGCTCAGCCTGGTCGAGGTCGAAGACCTGAGCTTCCGCGCGCTCGTCGCCTGCGGCACGGCCGAGGGCAACGCCCGTTCGGTCACCGCCTCGGTGGTCGCCGCTGAAGCCGACGGCATCCACAGCCACGGCCTGGCCCGCCTGCCGACCTACTGCGAGCACGCGCGCGCCGGCAAGATCGACGGCCAGGCCGTGGCGCGGGTCGCGCAGGTCGCCCCGGCGGCGCTACGCGCCGATGCCCGCGACGGCTTCGCCCATCCGGCGATCGACCTCGGGTTCGAGCGCCTGCTGCCGCTGGCCAAGGAGACCGGCATCGCCGCGCTGGCGGTCGCCAACTCCTACAACTGTGGCGTCTGCGGCTACCACGTGGAGCGGATCGCCGAGGCCGGCCTGGCGGCGCTCGGCTTCGTCAACGCGCCGGCCTCGATCGCGCCCTGGGGCGGCACCAAGGGGGTGTTCGGCACCAACCCGATCTCCTGCGCCGTGCCGCGCGTCGGCCGGCCGCCCCTGGTGATCGACCAGTCGTCCAGCGTGATCGCCAAGAGCGAGGTCGTGGTCCATGCCCAGAAGGGCGAGCCGATCCCCGAGGGATGGGCGCTCGACGCCGACGGCCGGCCGACGACCGATGCCAAGGCGGCGCTGGCCGGCACCATGGTGCCGGCGGGCGGCTACAAGGGCGCCGGCATCGCGCTGATCGTCGAGCTCATGGCGGCGGCGCTGACCGGCTCCCAGCTCTCGATCGACGCCTCCTCCTTCGCCGACAACCAGGGCGGCTCGCCGCGCACCGGCCAGTTCTTCATGGCGATCGATCCCGGCGTTTTCGCCGGGCCCGGCTTCGCCGATCAGGTCGCCCGCCTGTTCGCCGCCATCGCCGGCCAGGACGGCGCCCGCCTGCCCGGCGACCGGCGGCTGGCCGCGCGCGAGCTGACGGCCAGAGAAGGCATCACCATCCGCAAGGCCCTGCACGACAAGCTGCTGGGCTATTGCGGGTGAGCTAGTGGTCTAAATCAGACATATGGGTCCCCTAGGAGCCTAGGCGGTCATCAGCGGGATCAGGTCGTGCCGCCAACGATCCGGCGCGTTTCGGACCGCGGTCTTGGCGGCGCGCCGATCGAGCCCTTGCCACGGCCGCGCAAGGCGTCGAAGCAGCCGCGTTCGAGGTCCGGCCAGCCCATTTCCCGAGTCAGAGCCCGCAGGTAGGCGCGGAAGGCGTCGTGGTGCATGTAGCTGGTATGGCGCGGCGAGTCGACGAAGCGGATGCCGCCCGAGAGGTCGGGCGGCGGCCCCGCGACCTTGCGGCGGAACCGGGCGGCGCGCGCCGGGTCGTGCGCCTGATCGAGCACGTGGCAGGCGACCAGGTGGGCCAGGCGGTCGAAGTCCTCGTAGACGCCCGCGTTGGTGTCCAGGAAGCCCAGGGTGAAGAGATTGTCGTGCCGGGGGTGGAACACCGAGAGGTAGCCCTTCGGGCGGTTGCCGGCCCATTCGAAGCAGTCCCGGTCCAGGAAGGCGAAGGACTTGTTGTAGCCGGTCGCCAGCAGGACCAGGTCGACCTCGGCCGCGCTGCCGTCCGCGAAGACGACCTTGCGCCCCTCGAACGCCCGGACGTCCGGCTTGGCGGTCAGCTGGCCGCGGCGCAGGTGGTCGATGACCTCGGTGTTCAGGATCGGATGGGACTCGAAGATCCGGTGGTCCGGCCTGGGCAGGCCACAGCGGCGGAGGTCGCCGACCAGCAGGCGCAGCAACCGGCCGAAGCCCCATTGGCGGAGGCGCATCGGCAGCTTCGGCATGGTCTCGGCGAAGACATCGGCGGGCAGCCCGAAGATATGCTTGGGGATGAAGTTGTAGCCCCGGCGCAGGCTGAGAAAGGCCGCATCTGCCGTCTCGGCGGCGTCGCAGGCGATGTCGCACCCGGTGTTTCCGGCGCCGACGATCAGCACCCGCTTGCCGCGGAACGCCTCGGCGGCGCGGTAGCTGACGGCGTGGCGCAGCTCGCCCGCGAAACGGCCGGGGATGTCGGGCAGATGAGGGTCCCAGGTCATGCCGTTGGCGCAGACCAGGCCGCGGTAGCGGCGCTGCTCACCGCCCAGCAGCGTGACCCGCCAGCCCTGAGCGTCCGGCACCGCGCGTGCAACCTCGCGGCCAAATGTGATATGGTCGCGCAGGCCGTAGGCAGCGGCGAAGAATTGCAGGTAGGCGAGGACCTGCGCGTGGTCCGGATAGTCCGGATAGTCGCCGGGCATGGGAAAGTCGAAAAAGGCCGAAAGAGTCTTCGACGAGATGAAGCGCGCCGACTGGTACATCGGGGTGCCTGGATTCGCCAGGTCCCAGATGCCGCCCACCTCGCCGTGCCGCTCGACCACGTCGAAAGGGACACCGGCCCGCAGGAAGGCGCGCGCCTGGCTGAGGCCCGCCGGTCCGGCGCCGACAATGCAAAAGCGGTCGCGCCGGTTGGCGCCGTGCGAGGCCGCGCGGGTGCTGGGCATGGCGTGATACCTTTGCTATCCAGGGATCGCTTTTCGGCCTGCTAGAAGGAGCCCCATCGTGGCGGCTCAGGCGGCACATTTCAACCGGCCGGCGAGAGCCGAACCTAACTCAAAATTAACCGGGGATTTCTACGCTTTTCCAGGTGCCCATGAAGCAGACCCGTTGCCCACGCCGGCCGCTTGGCCAAGCGAAAGACAGGAGACCTCCCGGACGGATGAGCAGACCGGACAAGAGATCCCGAGCGCTGCTTTGCGCCCTGATGGCGGTGGTCCTGATGTTGGCCGCCAGCCCCGACGGCCGCGCGCAGTCCCTGCCCGCTGTCGAGCGCGCGGCCAACGCCCCGTCGCGCGCCGTGCCGAACGATCACAGTTTCAGCCTGGACGTGCTGACCTACAACGTGCTGCTGCCGCCGTTCCTGCCCGATGGCCAGGACGTGCGCACGCCGCTTTTCGCCGACCAGCTGGGCGGCTACGACGTGCTGATGCTCCAGGAGGTGTTCAGCGACTATCACCGCAAAAGGCTGCTGCGCGACCTGGCCGCCGCCTATCCGCACCAGTCGCGCATCCTGGGCCGGGACCGCTGGCTCGCCCAGGACGGCGGCGTGGTGATCGTCAGCAAGTGGCCGATCGAGCTGCAGTTCCAGAAGCTGTTCGGCGCGCTGTGCGCCGGCAAGGACTGCATGGCCGACAAGGGCGTGCTCTATGCCCGGGTCAACAAGCAGGGCCGCCGGGTCCACCTGTTCGCCACGCACCTGCAGTCGGGCGACGAAAACGCGGAAATCCGCAGCCTGCAGATCGCCGCCGTCAAGCAGCTGATCGACGCCATGGATCTGCCGGGCGACGAGCCGGTGCTGATCGGCGGCGACTTCAACGTGGACCGCTTCGAGGACCAGCGGGACGGCGCCTTCAGCGCCATGACGCGGCGTCTGGACGCCGAGCACCCGGCCCCGGCCGACGGCGGCGGCCACGCGCCGACCTTCGACCCGGCGCGCAACCCGCTGGCCGGCGACGGCCGGGCCGAATACCTCGACTACGTCCTGCACTCGCGGGCGCATCTGAGGCCGTCGCGCGCCTTCAACCAAGTCCGGCCGATCTTCGCCGGCACGCGCCCGCTGTCGGATCACTTCGCGGTACACGGCCGCTTCGTGTTCGACACCGCGCCCGCGCGCACGCGGCCCGGCAGTTTTCCGGTGGTCGAGATCTTCGAGGGCGCGGACGAGGTACGGGATTTCGTCTGCGGTCTGGCGCTCGACCGCGACCGCCGGATCGAGCTGACCGCCGAACGCGAATGCGGCGGCGCCAGCGAGCACGCCTTCACCCTGCGCGACGTGCCCGCCGGACACGTGATCCGCTTTTTCGACAGTCCGGACGGCAGCCGGGAGGACGACTGGATCGAGATCGTGCCCAAGCGCTACATCGCCGCGCGGCGCTTCGAGAGCTTCGAGCAGAACGTCGACGACGCCGAGGTGACGGTGACCTATTTCCACCGCGACGGCCTGGACGGCGATGTCTCCTACATGGAAATCACTTCGATCCCCGGCAACGCCCGGGCCGATCTGGACTGACGGCGCCTAGCCGCTCGTCCGCGCCACGAGAACCGCGACATAGGCGAGGTAGCCAAGCACGAAGACCAGGCCTTCGCGCCGCGACAGCCGCCAGTCGGTGATCGCGAAGCCGATCAGCAAAGCGGTCGCGCCCAGCATGACCCAGATGTCGAATCCCAGGATTTCCGCCGGCACGCGCAGCGGGTGGACCAGGGCGGTCACGCCCAGGATGCCGAGCACGTTGAAAATGTTGCTGCCGACCACGTTGCCCAAGGCGAGATCCCCTTGGCGGCGCAGCGCGGCAACGACCGAGGTGACGAGTTCCGGCAATGACGTGCCGACCGCGACCACGGTCAAGCCGATCACGGTCTCGGAAACCCCGAGCGCGCCGGCCACGGCGATCGCGCCGGCGACCAGCAACCGCGCGCCGAAGATGATCATCGCCATGCCGCCGCCGACCAGGACCAGGGCGAGCCAGAGGCGTGTCGGCCGCGGTTCGGCCAGGTCCGCCTCGTGCGCGTGCATCGCCGCCGAGGCGTCGGAGCTGCGGCGTTCCTTGACATAGGTAAAGACGACATAGCCCGCCAGCGCGACGAGAAAACCAGCACCCGCCGCGTGGCCGAGCGTGCCGCCCGCCGCGACGGCGAGCGCCGCCAGCGAAGCGCCGACCAGCATGGTGCCGTCGCGATAGAAAGCCTTGGGATCGCAGGTCAAGGGCGAGATCACGGCCGCGGCGCCGAGGATCAAAAGGATGTTGGCGATGTTGCTGCCGACGACGTTGCCGACCGCGATGCCCGGCGACCCGGCGAAGGCCGCCTCGAGACTGGTCACCAGTTCCGGCGTCGAGGTGCCGAACCCGACCAGGGTGAGACCGATCAGCAGGGGTGAAACGCCGAGCCGCCGGGCGACCGACACGGCGCCGCGCACCAGGGCGTCGCCGCCGACGAGCAGAAGCGCAAAGCCCGCGACGACCTCGATATAGACCATGGTCAAGCACGACGCCCCGGTTCCGGCAAGGCGCGGCCTTGGGCTAGGTCCAGCGGCCCTGTGATGAACAACATCGTATGGGCCGAGGGCTTGCACAAGGTCCGGCTTCGAGCCGACCGGATGGCA
>JBFJPL010000124.1:0-11708 GCA_041617155.1 Kiloniellales bacterium | reverse complement strand
GGCGGGCTCGGCTTCGCCGCGGCCAAGCCGGCCCTGATCCGCAGGCTGGTCGAGACCCGGGTCGACCCGGTGCTGTTCGGCTGGTCCTACGACTACGTCGGCGATTTGGCGGAGACGGTCGCCCTGATCTGGCCCGAGCGGCCCGGCGCCAACCGTCCGTTGGAGCTGCCCGATGTGGTGGCGCGGCTGTCGAAGGCCGGCCGCGGCGAGGTGCCGGGCCTGCTCGAAGGCTGGCTCGACGCGCTCGACGCGACCGGCCGCTGGGCGCTTCTGAAGCTGATCACCGGCGGCCTTCGGGTCGGCGTCTCGGCACGCCTCGCCAAAACGGCGCTGGCGGGCATGACCGGAGAGGAGTCGGTCTTGGGCGAGATCGAGGAGGTCTGGCACGGGGTCGAGCCGCCCTATGGCGAACTTTTCGCCTGGCTCGAGGGCCGCGGACCGCGCCCGGAGATCGATGCCCGCGCCGCCTTTCGGCCGCTGATGCTGGCCCACCCCCTGGACGAGGCGGAGCTGGCCGGCCTCGCGGCCGGCGACTACCTGGCCGAGTGGAAGTGGGACGGCATCAGGGTCCAGCTTGCCGCGGGCGCACAGCAGGCGCGGCTGTTTTCGCGCAGCGGCGACGAGATCACCGGCGCCTTCCCGGATCTGCTCGCGGCGGCCGGCTTCGATGCCGTGGTCGACGGCGAGCTTTTGGTCGTCCGCGACGGCGCGGTGGCGCCCTTCAACGACCTGCAGCAGCGCCTCAACCGCAAGACCGTCAGTTCCAAGATGCTGTCGCACTTCCCGGCGCACCTGCGGATCTACGACCTGCTGTTCGAGCGGGAAGAGGACCTTCGTGGTCTGCCCTTCGTCGAACGCCGCCGGCGGCTCGAGGCCTGGTACCAAGCCCGGCGGCCGGAACGCATGGACCTGTCGCCGCTGATCGGCTTTACCGACTGGTCGGTGCTCGCAACGCTGCGTGAGAAAGCACGTACGCGCGGCATCGAAGGCCTGATGCTGAAGCGCGCCGACAGCCCCTACCTGGCGGGCCGACCCAAGGGACACTGGTTCAAGTGGAAGCGCGACGCGCTCACCCTGGACACGGTCCTGATGTATGCCCAGCGCGGCCACGGCAAGCGCTCGTCCTTTTACTCGGACTACACCTTCGGCGCCTGGCGCGAAGGGGAGGGCGGCACGCCGGAACTGGTGCCGGTCGGCAAGGCCTACTTCGGCTTCACCGACCTGGAGTTGAAGCGGCTCGACAAGTGGGTGCGCGACAACACGGTCGAGCGCTACGGGCCGGTGCGCGCGGTCAAGCCCGGTCTGGTGCTGGAGGTCGCGTTCGACGCGGTGCAGCGCTCGACCCGCCACAAATCGGGCCTGGCCATGCGCTTCCCCAGGGTCCACCGCATCCGTTGGGACAAGCCGGTGGCGGAGGCCGACGAGGTCGCGACGCTGGAGAGAATGGTGGAAGGCTAGGGCGCTGTTGTTTGCAGGAAGGCTGCTGCGACTATCGCCAAGGTTGCCGTTTACAGCGGACAAGCTATACAATACGTTGCCACCAAGAGGCTGCCGTAAGGCGCTGTTGCGAAACGCGGCGGGCGCAAAGGACGCATTGAAGATGCGGCAGGTCGTTGTATTTGGTCTGTTGTCGGTTCTGTTGTCCGCTTGCGCGGTTGGCAATAAGTATGATTACCGTGCGACCACGCCCGAACTCCGGGCAAGTTCTTCCGGCACTGTCGCAGTCGGCGTCCAAGACAGGCGGTTCTATGTTCTCAACAACGATAAACAGGTCAATTTCGTCGGCCTGCAGCGCGGCGGCTGGGGAAATCCATTCGACGTAACGACCCTGTCGGGCGGAGCCCTGGCCGACGATTTTGCCCAAACGATCGTCGATGCCTTGAAGAAAAATGGCATCGCGGCCCGCACGGTATTGCTCGCGCCTCAAGAGGGACGGGAGTCCGCGTTGCAGGCGATAACCGGCACCGGCGCCGAGCGGGCGCTGCTGGTCACGCTCCACGAATGGAAATCCGACAACTACTTGAACGTCGCCTTGATCTACAACCTGTCGGCCGAGGTGCTCGACGCCCGCGGCAAGGTTCTCGCCGAATCCCGGCTCGAAGGGCGGGACGACCTGGGCGCCGGTGTAGGCTTCAACTTGTCTACCGCGGTCGGTGGCCTGGTGGTGGATGGTTACAAGCGCGTTCTAAGCACCCTCCTCAACGATGAGAAAATCATCGCCGCGCTTGCCTCCGCCCCATAGACCTCGCATGTTGCCAGTGCCGCCACAAGACCGGGGGAACGTGGTCCCGCAACGACGGAGACCGGTTTGACCTCGGATGGGAGCCCGGGCAGACCCGGACTTCCCGCGAATCGCTGCCGCCTCACCCACGCAGAATGCTCGAGCCAGCGCGATGAAGACCTCGGAGTCGGAGAGCCAAAGCGTCACGTGGTTCATCCGCAACCACGACCGTAAGGCGAAGTCGCGCCCAGCGTCCTGCAATGAGTCGAAGCGCATCGGTCGGGAAAGCAGTTCGCCGATCTACAGGACTGCGACAATCGAACATCTCTTCGTTCGGATCGTCGGTGGCAGTCGTGCCGCCGTGGAGCTCGGTTTCTCTTCGGGCCCTCAACTTCGTCCGAGCGACCACAGGTATCTCTGGGATGTGCAGCACTTAATTGGCGATTCCGCCTTTCTCGGGCACCAAGAGCTCTGGGCCAGCGCGTCAATCCTCCAGCCGGTCGCCGCGCGGGCCGCTATTCTCCGCTTCCAGGTGGATCGGCAGGACTTTGCCGTAGAGCTGCCGTGTGCGCTCGACCCGGCCGACCATGCCGGGCTGCTTGGCGAAGGAGTAGATCACCGTATAGCGCGGTCGTTGGCCTGAGACTTCGGTCACCCGGTGCAGCGCGTAGCGGCCCTTGAAGATCTGCAGGTCGCCCGGATTGAGAGCCAGGACACGCACCAGAGAGCGGTCGCCGGCCAGCACCCTGGCCACGGCGCCGTAGTTCTCGTCGGCGGCGCAGCGGATGCCGGGCGCGTATTCGAACAGGCCGCCGGCCTCCGGCGCCTGGGTCAGAATCGAAACCGAGAACTCGTTGGTGTCGAAATGCCAGGGGAAGGTCTGGCCGGGGCGGACCACGTTGAGCGGCATGTCGGCCACCGGGTCGGCGTATTTGTAGAGCAGCGGCTCGCCCAGGCAGGCGGCGACGAAACCGGTGAAGGGCGGCCAGTCGTAGAGTCGGCGCAAGGCGGTCTCCGGGCCGATGCTGTCCGCCGGCACGAAGGCACTGCTGCGTGTCATGAAGTGTCGCTTCGGATGGTCCGGCGGCAGGGTCTCGTCGTCCCGGCCGAAGTAGACGTTGGTCCGGATCTGCGAGATGTAGGCGGATGGCGCGGCCGCCCGCGATTCTTCGGACATCGCATCCAGCGCCTCGGCGGTGACGAAATCCGGCAGGACGCAGTAGCCCTCGGTCTCGATCGCCGCGCGGCAGGAATCGACCAGCGTCTGCCCCGCGCTGCCGGCCAAATTGTCGAGCGGATAGGTGTCGAGCCGAACGATGTCGAAACCGGCGTTTGCAGCGGAGCCGCGAGCGACCATCATCCAGTCCTCCCACGCGCGCCGGAGACACATGGCGCCACACATTCGGCAGCTTGGCGATATCCGGCGACGAGTAGAAGAGGAAAACTGCACGCGATGACATTTTTCCCTTTGACCGTTCGCTGCCTGGGGATACTTGACCGGCCAAGCGCCGTGACAATTGGGGATAAGCGACGGCCGCGACGGCGCGCCGCTCCGTGCCCTGTGGAAGTATCCTGGGATAAAATCTGAAAAACGTGTGTAAGTAATCCTCTTAACGACTTGATTTTTCGGTATTTTATGTGACATGGCCACCAGACGGTCCGGCGCTCTTGGCAGGACGCGCGCGACGCGCTATGCAACGATGAGCAAGCGGTCGAGTCGCCGACACACGGGTTCACGAAGGCAGCATCCATGATCGAACAGGCGCGCCCGCGCCCTACTTCCGGGACGCAGAGCACGGTGGTCGCCCGCCACAGCACCGGCATCCTGCCGTCCCAGGCGATTCGGGAACTGATCCGGGGCCGCGAAATCGAGGCTGCCGACGAGATCGCGGAGGCGCAGCTACAGCCCTCCAGTCTCGACCTGCGCCTGGGCGCCACGGCCTATCGGGTGAACGCGAGTTTCCTGCCCGGGCGCAACGCCACCGTGGCGCAGAAGATCGAAGCCTTCGCCATGCACGAGATCGACCTCGCCGGCGGCGCCGTGCTGGAGAAGGGCTGCGTCTATATCGTGCCGCTGCAGGAGCGCCTGGCGCTCAGCAGCCGGATCTACGGCTTGGCCAATCCGAAAAGCTCGATCGGCCGCCTTGACATCTTCACCCGATTGATCACCGACCACACGGCGGAGTTCGACCGGGTCGCCGCCGGCTACAGCGGTGCGCTCTACGTCGAGGTCAGCCCGCGCGCCTTCAGCGTGGTGGTGCGCCAGGGCTCGCGGCTCAACCAGCTGCGCTTGCGGCGCGGCAGCCACAGCTACACCGATTTCGCGCTGCGCCGCCTGCACGAGCAGGTCCAGTTGATCGACAAGGACCTGGCCGGCACCGACATATCGAACGGCATCCCGCTGACCATCGATCTGCCGAGCGAGCCGCCGGGCCAGGCGATCGGCTACAAGGCCAAGATGCACACCCGCCTGATCGACGTCGACCGCGTCGGCCACTATGAGGTCGACGACTTCTGGGAGCCGATCTACGCGCGGCCCAAGGAGGGCCTGATCCTCAACCCGAACGATTTCTATATCCTGGCGTCCAAGGAATCTGTGACCGTGCCGCCGGACCACGCGGCCGAGATGGTCGCCTACGATACCCTGGTCGGCGAGTTCCGAGTCCACTACGCCGGCTTCTTCGACCCCGGCTTCGGCCATGCCGAAAGCGCCGGCACCCGCGCGGTGCTCGAGGTCCGCTCGCACGAGGTGCCGTTCGTGCTGGAGGACGGCCAAGTGGTCGGCCGGCTGGTCTACGAACGGTTGCTCGACGTGCCGGACAAGCTCTACGGCGCCGAAATCGGCTCTTCCTACCAGAAGCAGGGCCTGGCCTTGAGCAAGCATTTCAGGCGGAGTTGAGCCGGCCGCCCTAGGTTTGTCCCGAGTTTAGCAAGCTCCCGGTGTTCAGCTGGCCTTGCTGCAGGAACCGCCGCCCAGGACGCAGAAGCGCGCGCAGTGCGGGTGGTTGAGCTTCACGCTAGCGGCCGCTTCGGCCAGGCTTTGGCCCATCACGAAGTCGTCCCGATAGGGTAGAAGCGTGCAGGGCATCACCACCGGGTGGTCCTCGCCCTTGCGTTTGACCACCATGCGCGAAGTCGCGCACATCATGTCTTGCGGGCGGATACCCAGGATGTCCCAGCACTGTTCGGTGATCTCTGCGATGTCCAACTCGGCGTCCATCTCGGGGAAGATCACCAGGGCTTCGGGATCGCTGGCATCGACCGGCAGCGCCAAGTCCGCGAACAACCTGGCGTAACCGAGGCGGGTTGCGGCCTCCGACTCGCCCCAGCAGCTGCGCCCGGCGACGCGTAGGCTAAATCCCTCGCCCGCCAGCCATTTGAGGCCCTCGATGGTCGGCTTCCAGCTGCGCGGCCCGCGTTCGACCTCGTGCAGGGCCTGGGTATAGTGATCGACCGAGACCCTGATGACCAGCTTGTCGCCATAGCGTTCCCGCAGCGCCAGCAGTCCGTCGGCGCATTTCATCATCGGCCGCATGGCATTGGTCAGGACCAGGGCCTGGAAGCCGCGCGCCAGGGTGACCTCTAGGATGTCGAGGAAATTCGGGTTCATGAAGGGTTCGCCGCCGGTAAAACCGATCTCCTTGGTCGGGATCCTGTCGGCGGCGATCTCGTCGAGGTATGCGCTCACCTCCGCGGTCGAGAGGTAGACCAGGCGGTCGTTGGTCGGGCTCGATTCGATGTAACAGTTGCGGCAGGTCAGGTTGCACAGCGTGCCGGTATTGAACCAGAGCGTGGTCAGGGCGTCGAGTGCGACCGAGGCCCGCTTCTCGCCCCGTGCCGTCCAATCCGGGTCACGGAACTTCTCCGGGTCAAGGCGGTCGATTTTGGCGGTCGCAACGTCGGTCATATTCTACCTCTGGCACATCCGTTGAGGAATTTCCTGTCGCGCCGAGCGACTTTCGGGGCCGGCCTCGAAAAGATCAAGCCTCTAGATAGTGCGGGTGAGCCCGATAAATAAGTCTCAATCCGGTCACAGGGTTGCGAGCCGTTCGTGACCGGCGCCGAGTGCGCGGCTGGTGCCGAAGCCTTCGCTTGTTGCCGGGCGATATAGCCCGGAACATACGGTTGCGCCAGAAGTAGCCGCGAATTAGCTTCGTCGTTCTCGGCCGGTTCGGCGGAGGACTCGGGCCGACGTAGCTGACGAAAGCCAATCCGCGGAAATTGATCAAACGACCGAAGGGAAGCTCGGCCGGTGGCGATCGAAGGTATCCTGTTCGACAAGGACGGCACCCTGCTGGACTTTTCCCTGACGTGGTTGCCGGTGATTCGCGAGGCGGCGATGGCGGCCGCGGACCAGCAGGTCACCCGCGCCGAGCATCTGCTTGTGATCGGCGGCTATGATCCGGCTCTGAAGAAGGTGAAGTCGGGCTCGCTGCTCGCGGCCGGCAACACGGCGGAGATCGCCGCGGCCTGGGCTGAGCATCTGCCCGGCGGCAACCGTGCCGATCTGGTGGCCTTGCTCGATCGGATCTTCGAGCAAGGTGCCGCTGTCAGTGCGCAGCCGGTCGTCCAACTGGCGCCGCTTCTCGCTCGCCTCAAGGCCCGCGGCCTGGCGTTGGGGGTGGCAACCAGCGACAGCCGACGCGGCACCGATGCCTCGCTGGCGCGTTTCGGCATTCTCGAGCTGCTCGACTTCGTCGCCGGCTACGACAGTGGCCACGGCGTAAAACCGGGGCCGGGAATGGTGGAGGGCTTCTGTGCCGCGACCGGCTTGGCGGCCGGGTCGGTGGCGGTGGTCGGCGACAACCTGCATGACCTGGAGATGGGGCGGGCGGCCGGTGCCGGTTTATTGCTCGGCGTCTTGTCCGGGACCAGCGGTCGTGCCGAATTGGCACCCCTCGCCGATCATCTGTTGGATAGCATCGCTGACCTCGAATCGCTCATCGATCGGCTGTGATACTCCCGTGACAAAGCCTATTTAGGATTGAAATTTTCACGCCGCTACCCCATACCAATTGACGTCTGCGCATATATCTCTTTGAGTCTCGGGACTTCTCCGATCCCTAAGCCCTGATGCCCTTTGAAATAGTGCCTAGGCCGAGAGCGAAACCCCGAGGTGGTCCGGGGCGCGTCAACAGTCTGAAGGAAGTTTCGATGGCTAAGGGAACCGTTAAGTGGTTCAGCACGGTTAAGGGCTACGGCTTTATCGAGCCGGAAGACGGATCGAAGGATGCCTTCGTCCATATCTCTGCGGTTGAACGGGCTGGTCTCGCCAGCCTGCACGAAGGACAGAAAGTCGAATACGAACTCGTCCCGGGTCAACGCGGCAAGTCGTCCGCCGAGAACCTGCGCGTCGAAGACTGAGTCCGCGCGCTCGGTTCGTCGTTTTCGGCTCGGCACGAGCCAAGGCAGCAGCGCGCAGAACCTGCAAAGATCGCGATCATGGCGATAGCGGCACGGGATGCCCCACCACGGACCTTCGCGTCCGATAGTGATTGGCGTGCCACCGTTTGCGGCGGCGCTCGGCGAAAGGAATCTTCATGAAAATCAGCACGAAGGGCGCGCTCGGCGCGACTCTGTTTGTTACGGCATTTGTCTTCGCGGCATTGGCCCCCGCGCAAGCGCAAGACGATTTCGGCAAGGCCAAGCTCGAGGCCTTTATCACGGCGGCCGTCACGGTCGAATCCCTGGTCCAGCAGTGGGTGCCGCAGATCAGCGGTGCCGAAAGTCAGGAACAGGCGGAAAAGCTGCAGCAGCAGGCGCAAGCCGAGCTCCTGGCGGCGATCGAGGGGACCGACGGTATCACCGTCGAAGAATATCAAAGGATCGGCGAGGCGGCCCGGATCGACCCGGCGCTTTCGGCCCGACTGCAGAAGATGTTTCTCGACAAGAAGGGAAACTAACCGGCCCGGCCGAGCGGGAATCAGGTTCCATGACGGAGGTGTAAGATGTCAGAAGCAGCAAGCGGGGATACGGTAAAGGTCCACTATACCGGCACACTGGCGGACGGATCGCAGTTCGACTCTTCGGTCGGCGGCGAGCCTTTGGAGCTCACCCTTGGCGGCGGTGGCGTCATACCCGGCTTCGAAAAGGCCGTGGTCGGCATGGCCGAAGGCGACTCCAGAACCGTGACGATCGCCGCGGAGGACGCCTACGGACCGCACCACGCCGACCGCGTGCACGAAGTCGAGCGGGCGCGCATTCCGGCCGATATCAACCTGGAGGTCGGTGGCGTTCTACAGGCGGTCGGCGAGCGCGGCGAGACGATGGTGGTTAAGGTGGTTGAATTGAGCGATTCGGGAGTCACGCTCGATTTCAATCACCCCTTGGCCGGCGAGGACCTGACTTTCGAACTTCAGTTGGTCGAAATCGTCTAGCTCTTCCGGGGCGCGCCCTAACCGAGTCTACCCCAATCCGGAGCCTGTTCTCCGGAGTCCCTTGCGTGCGACCGCTTGGCCCGGCAAAACAGCGTGTCGTGGAAGATCTGAAGGGGGCCGCTCATGACCGAGATGAGCGCACGCGCGCTGGAGGTTTTCCCGGCCGGTAGCTCGAACGGCGAGTTCGGCCTGCCGCCGGACCTGTTGACCGTGATGGCGCGGGCCGAGGGTTGCCGGCTGTGGGACACGGCGGGCAAGGAGTTTCTCGATTTTTCCATGGGCTGGGGCTCCTGCCTGGTCGGTCATGCCCATCCCGAGGTGGTCGAGGCGGTGCGGCGAGAGGTGCCACACGGCGCGAACTTCGCCTATCTGAACAGTCAGGCTCTGGCCCTGGCCGAGGAAATAAGGCGTGTCTCGCCGGCCGCCCGGCGCCTGCGCTTCTGTGCCTCGGGCACGGAGGCTACGATGTACTGCCAGCGGCTGGCCCGGGCTTTCACCGGCCGGCCCAAGATCCTCAAGTTCGAAGGCGCCTATCACGGCGCCAACGAGGCCGGCGTCACCAGCCTGTTTCCGAACCGGAACCTGGCCTTTCCAGAGCCCGAGCTGACCAGCGCCGGCACGCCGGCGGCGCGCGACCACCTGCTGGTCGCCCCCTACAACGACCTGGAGACCACGCGGGCGATCGTCGCCGCGCATGGCGGAGAACTGGCCGGCGTGATCGTCGAGCCGCTGCAGCGCTGTACGCCGCCGGAGCCAGGCTTCCTCGAGGGCCTGCGCGCCGCCTGTAGCGAACACGACCTGCTGCTGATCTTCGACGAGGTGGTGACCGGCTTTCGTCTGGCCTACGGCGGTGCGCAGGAATACTACGGCGTGGTGCCCGATCTGGTGGCCTACGGCAAGGCGCTGGGTGGTGGTCTGCCGATCGGCGCCTTCGGCGGCCAAGCGGAGATCATGGAACAAGTGAACGAAGATCGCCTCGGTGGGCCGGATTACGTCTGGATGGCCTCGACCCTCGGCGGCAACCCGGTCTCGAGCGCCGCGGCCAACGCGACCTTGGCGGTGTTCCGCCAGCCGGGCACCTATGAACGGCTGCACGGGCTTGGCGACTATCTGAGGAAGGCCCTGCGCGAGGTGCTCGACCAACGGCGGATCGAGGCCCAGGTGATCGGCGACGGGCCGCTGGCCCAAGTGGTCTTTTCCGCGGATCCGGTTCGCGACTACCGCTCGACCGCGAAGGGCGATCGGGCGAAGGGACGGGCGCTGATGCTTGGCCTGTTCCGGCGCGGCGTCTTCCTCAACCCAATGGGCACCAAGCTCTACCTGTCACTGGCCCACGACGAGCCGGCCTGCGATGCCTTCATCGAGCGCGTCGACGATGTCCTTGGGGAGCTTTCGTGATTCTGATCGGTCAGTATGTTTCGCCCTTCGTGCGGCGCGTCGCCATCACGCTGCACCACTACGATCTGCCGTTCGAGCGGCGGGTGCTTTCGACCTACGACGACTTCGACGCGATGCTGGCGATCAGTCCGCTAGGCAAGGTGCCGGCGCTGGTACTTGACGACGGCACCGTTCTGGTCGACAGCACCTTCATCATCGACCACCTCGATAGTCTGGTCGCACCGGAGATGGCCCTGATGCCGCGGAGCGGGCGTGACAGAGTGAAGGCGTTGCAGCATGTCGCCGTCGGCCTGGGCTTGGCCGAGAAGAGCGTGGAGTATCGTACCGAGACTGCCCGCCGCCCCGCGGAGAAGTTGTTCGCGGAACGCGTGGCCCGCATCGCCCGGCAGATCGACACCGCGCTGGACTGGCTGGAAAGCCGTTTGCCGGCGACGGGCTGGCTGTGCGGCAAGGCCATGACTCAGGCCGATGTGACGGTCGCGGTGGCGATCACCAACCTGCAGCACAAGAATCCGGAACTCGTTTCCGCCGAGCGCCACGGGAGGCTCATCGATTTCACGCGCCGCTGCGAAGGCTTGCCAGAATTTCAGGCGGTTCCCTTTTCCGAAGACTAGCTGTTTCGTCCCGAGGTGAGCTGACAAAGCCTGCGGGCGCAGCCCATTGCCGCGGGCTAGAATCTCGGCGTGGTATCGCTATCCGGCTTGGCCCGCCGGCGGCTGCGCCGCCTGCCTGCCGCCGCGCCGTCCGGCCGGGCGCCCAGACCCAACGACGATTCCGCGCCCTTCGAGACCGGTCCCAGGCGGGTCACGATCTCTTCGATCGTGGGCTTGCGCCCCGGGCTATGGCTCAACAGAGCCTCGTGCATGGCCGCCAGATGCATCGGCGTGGTGCCGCAGCAGCCGCCGATGATACGCACGCCCAGGTCCAGTGCCATGCGTGCATAGTCGGCCATCAGCTCCGGCGTGCCGGTGTAGTGGATCGCGTCCTCGACGAATTCCGGGATGCCGCAGTTGCTCTTGGCGATCAGGATGTCGCCTTCGCGCGCGGCATCGCGCATCTTGACCAGCACCGCCATCAGCTCCGCCGCGCCGGTGCCGCAGTTGCCGCCATAGGCGATCGGTCGCGGCTCCAGCTTGTGCACCAGTTCGGCGACCTGCGCCGGCGTCACGCCCATCATGGTGCGGCCGTTGGTGTCGAAGCTCAGGGTGACCGCGATCGGCAGGCCGCTGCGCCCGGCGCCGGTCACCGCTGCGCTCAGTTCCTCGACCGACGACATGGTCTCGATCCAAATGACGTCGGCGCCGCCCTCGGCGAGCGCGATGGCCTGTTCGGCGAAGGCCTCGACCGCGTCCTCCATGGTCAGGGCACCGAGCGGCATCAGCAGTTCGCCGGTCGGCCCGATCGAGGCGGCGACCACCACCTCGCGGCCCGCCGCGTCAGTCGCCGCACGCGCGAGCCCGGCCGCGGCGATGTTGAGCTCGGCCACCCGGCCCTCGGCCTTGTGCAGCTTGAGGCGGTAGCGGGTGCCGCCGAAGCTGTTGGTCAGGACGATGTCGGCGCCGGCCTCGATGAAGCGCTCGTGCAGGTCGCTGACCCGCTCCGGGTGCTCGACGTTCCAGAGCTCCGGAGGATCGCCGGTCTCCAGGCCCATGGTGAAGTAGTTCGTGCCGGTCGCCCCGTCGGCCAGCAGCCAGGGACGCTCGGCGAGCAAT
>JBFJPL010000123.1:0-11775 GCA_041617155.1 Kiloniellales bacterium | reverse complement strand
TGCGTGCGGATCATCTTGCTCGTCGTTGCCCTGGCGGCCCTGGCCGTGACTTGGGACATCGCCGGCATGGACCCGCTCCACACCGAGTGGGGGCAACGAATCATTTCGGCTGCCGTGGACATCGGCCTCACCGTGCTGGTCGCCTACGTTCTCTATGAGCTCGTCATGTCGATGCTCGACAAGCACATGCCGAGCGAACCGGATGCCAAGACCGAGGTTGAGGGCGAAATGGGTGGCACCGGAGCGACCCGCCAGGAAACGCTGGCGCCGCTTCTGCGCGGGGTCTTTGTCGTGCTCCTGGGGATCGTCGTCGTTCTCACGGTGCTCAACTCCCTGGGCGTACAAATCCTTCCCCTGATCGCGGGCGCCAGCATCATCGGCCTGGCAATCGGGTTCGGCTCCCAGAAGCTGGTCCAAGACGTCATCTCGGGGGTGTTCTTTTTGATCGACGATGCGTTTCGTCGCGGCGAATACATCGACCTGGGCAGCGTCAAGGGAACGGTCGAGAAAATCTCCCTCCGCTCCATGCAGCTCAGGCACCATATGGGGGCGCTGCACACGATTCCCTTCGGTGAGATCCGGCACATTACGAACTACTCGCGGGACTGGGTGATGATGAAACTGAAGCTCAGGCTGACTTACGAGACGGATGTCGAAAAAGTCAGGAAATTGATCAAGAATCTCGGCCAGGAATTGCTCGAGGACGAGAATATCGGACCCCTGTTTCTGCAACCGTTGAAGTCGCAGGGCGTCTATTCCATGGAAGACGACTCCGCCATGATTCTGCGGGTCAAATTCATGACCAAGCCGGGCGACCAGTTTATGGTCCGCAAAGCCGTGTTTGCGAAGATTCGCGAGCTGTTCGAGAAAGAGGGCATCGAATTCGCGCACCGCGTGGTGAGCGTCCGTTTGGATGATACGGACAAAGAAGATCTAAGCGAGGATCAGAAGATCAAAGTGGCCGGCGCCGCCCTGTCCGCACGGGCCGACGCGCGGTCCAAGTCAAAGGCCCCGGCCGAGTAGCCTGTCGTCGAAGGGATAGCGGCTCAGGCGCTCGACGCCGTTTCGGTGACCATCAGCAGGACGTCCGGTTTGACGCCCAGGCCGGCGCCGCGCGAGCCGACCTAGTCATTGACGCAAAGGATTATACCGGGCTCGACCAGACCACGAGAGCACCAAGTCAGCCTGCCGGTCATGGGCCGGACGGGCGCCGGGCAACAAAAAGCACCGCCAGTCTCTATGACCGCCGGTGCTGTCCCAACACTGATCTTAGGGCCGCCCTGGAGCCGGGGGCTTTGCGGGCGCTAGAAGCCTTCGCGATCCATGCGCTTGCGTAGAAGCTTGCGGTAGCGCCTTACGGCCTCGGCCCGCTCGCGCTTGCGGCGCTGAGACGGCTTCTCGAAGTGGCGGCGGAGCTTCATTTCGCGGAAAATACCCTCGCGCTGCATCTTCTTCTTCAGCGCGCGCAGGGCCTGATCGACGTTGTTGTCGCGGACGTGGACATGCACGGTTGAGTGTGTCTCCTGTTGCTCAGCTCTGACTCGGGGAAACCCGGCCCAAAGACGAAAAAAACCGTCGCTGCGGGCCAATCCGCAACGAGGCTTGGGCGTTTCTATCACAGTCGCCGGCCCGTGTGAAGGCTTGTGTTGTCATTTGAACCCGCGGCAATGCTTAGGATTGAGGCTAAGGTCGTGCCGGGAATTTTCGACACTTCCTCTATTCCGGCCCGTTCGGCCACTTTACCGGAGGCGGCGGCACGGCCATATTAGTACCCACCATCACAGTAGGATGACAGGTATGACGGCCTTTCAGACCCTTCGGCTAGGAGCGTGGTGCGCCGTGATGCAGCGCATCACAAGGGCCGCGCGACGCTTCCTACCCGGCGGCCGCGGGAGGCGATCAGACCTATCATCCTACTGTGATGGTGGGTACTAGCCATGGCCATTCTCAAGATTGCCCGCATGGGCCATCCGGTGCTCAGTCGGCCGGCCGAACCGATTGAGGACCCGAGCGCGCCCGAAGTGCGCCGGCTGGTGGCGGACATGATCGAGACCATGGAGGACGCTGGTGGCACCGGGCTGGCGGCGCCCCAGGTCTACGTGCCTAGGCGCCTGGTGATCTTCTTCGTCGAGGCCGAGCGGGCCGAGCGCGAGGACGCCTCGGCCCGGCTGGCCGACGACGCCGGCGACGCCGGCGTGCCGCTGACCGTGCTGATCAATCCGGAGGTCGAGGCTTTCGGCGAGGAGATGACGCTCGGCTGGGAGGCCTGCCTCTCGGTGCCGGGTCTGGCCGGCGAGGTGCCGCGCTTCTCGCGGATCCGCTATCACGGACTCGACCTGGATGGCAACCGTATCGTGCGCGAGGCGAGCGGTTTCCACGCCCGCGTGGTCCAGCACGAGTGCGACCACTTGGACGGCAAGCTCTTCCCGCTGCGCATGACCGACCTGTCGCGCCTGGTCTTCGAGACGGAGATGAAGCACCTGGCCGGCGGCCCGGATCGGGTCGAGGTGATCGAATGAAGACGGGCAAGCTGCGCGAGGAACTGCTGCGGGCCAGCCTGCCCCACGTCGCCTTCGACGGCTGGAGCCCGGCGGTCCTGCGCGCGGCGGCCAAGGACCTGGGGGTCGATCCGGTATTGGCGCTCAACGCCTATCCGGGCGGACCGGCCGAATTGGTCGAGGCCTTCAGCACCTGGGCCGACCGCCGGATGCTGGCGGAACTGGAAAAGCTCGACCTGGAGGCCATGAAGGTGCGCGAGCGCGTGGCGGCGGGCGTCCGCCTGCGGCTCATCCAAGTCGAGCCGCATCGCGAGGCGGTGCGCCGGGCGCTCAGTTTCTGTGCCCTGCCGCACAATGCGGCCCTGGGGCTCAAGTGTCTCTATCGCACGGTCGATGCCATCTGGTACGCCGCCGGCGACCGGGCGACCGACTACAACTTCTACAGCAAGCGCCTGCTGCTGTCGGGCGTCTACTCCTCGACCCTGCTGTTCTGGCTCAACGACAAGTCCGAAGGCTACGGCGAAACCTGGGCCTTCCTGGAGCGGCGCATCGGCGAGGTGCTGAAGGTCGCCGGCCGCCTGGGCAAGACCGCCAAGGCCGTGCTCGACCTGCCCGACCGGTTAGGAGCCTATCTCCGGACTGGTCATGGGCTGCATCGGCCGGACAGACGCGAGAGTTAGTAGCGGAGGCGCGGGCGATGCCGTGTGCATCGGCAAGCCTTCGCGACGCGGCACTTGCGTCTGTCCGGCCGACCCGGAGGGCCGCGTTTTCAAGGCCTTGGGCCGTCGTCCGGCACCGCTTGCGATGCGCCCGGCGGCGCGGCGCGGCACCGTCCTAGCCCAAGGCCTTGAAACCGCGGAGTAGCCCGTGACCAGTCCGGAGATAGGCTCCTAAGCCCGGCGGTTTCAGCCCGGCGGCGCGCGGCGCTGACGGTCCGGCTTCCCGCCAAAGTCGTTTATTAAATTAAGATTAGTCTATTATCATTATAATCCTGTTCGGCGTGCCCGGCCGCTTGGCGGTTCCATGGCCGGCCAAGACGACGAACGGGGATCATGATCTCGCAGCTTTCGCAAGCCGACGTGATGCGTTTGACGGCTGACCCCTCGCCGGAGGTCCGTGCCGAGACGGCTGCGAAGGTCGCCGTCCAGTTCGACCAGCGGCAATTCGGCGCCACCGAACAGCCGATTGCCGAGGACATATTCCGTGCCTTGGTCAAGGACGCCGAGGTCAAGGTGCGCGAGGCCCTGGCGCACAATCTGAAGTCCTCGCCCGACCTGCCCCAGGACGTGGCGCTGTCGCTCGCCAACGACGTCGAGTCGGTCGCCCTGCCGATCCTGCAATGCTCCGAGGTTCTGAGCGACCGCCACCTGGTCGAGATCGTCGGCGGCTCGAGCGCCGCCAAGCAGGAGGCGATCGCCCAGCGTCCCCGGGTTTCAATTCAGGTGGCCGACGCGCTGATCGACACCGGCAACGAGACCGCCGTCTCCAATCTGCTGGTCAACGAGGGCGCCGAGCTGACCGAACGGTCGCTGCGGCGCGCGGCGACCAGGTATGAAGGCAGCCAGCCGGTTTCCGAGGCCATGATCCAGCGGCCGAACCTGCCGCCGGCGGTGGCCGAGCAAGTCATGGGCGAGGTGACCCAATACCTGCAAAACTACTTGGTGAACGAGCAGAGACTGCCGGCCGACATGGTCGGCAGCCTGATCAAGCAGGCGCGGGACCGGGCCACCACCGACCTGTTGACCTCGGGCGCGAAGAGCCAGGCCGAGGTAGCTCAGCTGGTCGAGCAGATGGCGGCCAGCGGCCGCCTATCGGCCTCGATGGCGCTTCAGGCGCTGTCCCGCGGTGACCTGACCTTCTTCGAAATGGCCATGGCGCGGCTCTCGGGCATCCCCCACGAGAACGCCCAGACACTGATCCACGACGACCGCGGCAACGGCCTCAGGTCGATTCTGAAAGCGGCGAACTGCTAGCGCCGATGGTCGCTGCGCCTGCTGGTTTGCCCTCTCCCGTCGGGGAGGGAGAGCCCCGCGAAGCGGGACGGCGAAGGCGGGTTGTTAGCTTGTGTCGGGCGGCAAGGCGGCGGATTGCTTGTTATACTCCACTATAGCCCGCCCGCGCTCACCCTGTCCCTCTCCCGAGCGGAGAGCGGACGCTGCAGAGCTCTCTTTCAATAGTGGCTTTTGGTGTCAATCGTAGCCGGTGGCGGCGCGGCCGAGGCCGCCATAGAGATCGAGGCAGCGCTGGAACCATGCGCGGATCGGGTCGTCCGCCGCCAGGACCGCAAAGCCGCTGATGGTCCTTGCCCATTGGAACGCCCCGAAGACCACGTGGTCCGCATAGATCGGGTCGGCGCCGCCCAGATAGTCCTGTGCCGCCAGGGTGCGCCTGAGCGGCGACAGGCTGTCGCGGAACCCATCGACGCGATCCTCGCGGCCCTCCTGGATCTCCTCCAGGGACCGCCCCAGACGTTGTTCCCGGCTCGAACGGAAGTAGTCGCGGTCCTCGGCCGTCAGGTGGTCGTGGATGTCCTTGATGATCAGGCTGACGAGACCCTTGTGCAGCGTGCCGACCGTCCAGTTCTGGACGAAGACGGTCAGCGCCTTGCCGTTGGCCCCGCCGAACAGCGACGGTGCCTGCGGGTAGGCGGCCTCCAGGTACTCGGCGATCTTCCAACTGTCGGCCACCGTGTTGCCGCCGTCCTCGACCACCGGGACCGTCTTCTGGTCGCCCCCGGCGATCGACCGAATCTCCAAGAATCGGGTCGGCCGGGCCTCGACCTCGAGCCCCTTGTGGGCCAACGCCATGCGGCTGCGCCAGCAATGGGGGCTGAACCGCCGGTCGTCCTTGCCGACCAAATCGTATAGCACGATGGCCATGCTCGTGCGCCTCCGACCGATGACCTCAATCCCGCGGGATCAAGCGGGTGACGTGGCCCATCTTGCGGCCGGGCCGACTCTGCCTCTTGCCGTAGAGGTGCAGCTTGGCGGCCGGGTCCGCGAGGATCTCCAGCCGGCGCGCCTCGGCCTCGTCGCCCAGCAGGTTTTTCATCACGGCATCGGCCAGCGGTTCGGTGGCGCCGAGCGGCAGGCCGGCGATCGCGCGGATGAACTGCTCGAACTGCGAGGTGGTGCAGGCGTCCAGCGTCCAGTGGCCCGAGTTATGGGGCCGCGGCGCCAGCTCGTTGACCAGCACCTCGTCTTCAGCGGTCACGAACATCTCGACCGCCAGCAGGCCGACCAGGCCGAGTTCCTCCGCCAGGTGTCGGGCGATCGCTTCGGCCCGTTGGGCGGCCGCTTCGGCGATCCGCGCCGGCACGATTGTCTGGTCGAGGATATGTTCGCGATGCTGGTTTTCCACCGCCGGGTAGGCCCGGCAGGTGCCGTCGACGCCGCGCGCCACGATCACCGAGATCTCCAGGCGGAAGTCGACGAAGGCCTCGACGATCCCGGCGGCGGCCGGGTCGCCGCCGGCCATCTGCTGCCACGCCGCTTCCAGCTCGGCCTCCGACTTGATCATCACTTGGCCCTTGCCGTCGTAGCCGAGCTCGGCGGTCTTGAGCACGCAGGGCAAGCCGATGTCCTGAACCACCCGGGCCAGGCCTTCGGGCCCGCTGACCTCGGCATAGCGTGTGGTCGGGGCGTTGGCCGAACGGCAGAAGTCCTTCTCGCGCAGCCGGTTCTGGCAGGTCTTCAGAATCTCGACGCCGGGCCGCAGCAGCACGTGCCGGGCGAGGAATTCCGCCGCGCCGAGCGGGATGTTCTCGAACTCGAAGCTGACCAGATCGACCGCCGCCGCGAAGCGGGCGAGCGCGGCCTCGTCGTCGTAGCCCGCGTTCGTGACCAGGGGCGTCACCTGGGTGGCCGGGGCGTCCGGTTCGGGGCAGAAGATATGGCAGCGAAAGCCCAGTTGGGCAGCCGCCAGCGCGGCCATGCGGCCGAGCTGGCCGCCGCCCATGATGCCGATTACCGCGCCGGAGGCGAGTGGGGTCAGAGAAGTCTCGGACATCGCGAAGTTAGATACTCAAGCCCATTTTCCGATTCGCGTGGGCTAATACCGAAGGTCATTGATCATGACGCGTTTCACCGTGACGATTTTGCCCGCCGCTAGGCGTACGCTGCGCCCCGCGCCGAACCGGGCGACCCGATCCGCTTCCGTGAAATGCGTCATGATCGGTGACCTTCGGTATAGCCAAGCTATTGCTTTTCGCATGCCCGCGCGCCGTCGGCAACGCCTGAGGTCGCCGTCTCGTCACTCGGGCGGTAAATTTCAGGTTTCGGCGCGCGGCGTTTCGGCGACGGCATCGGTCTGCTCGGCCCGCCAGACATCGAGGGCGGCGGCGACCTTGGAATCTTCCAGAGCGATCACAGCGGCGGCCAGCAGAGCGGCGTTGATCGCGCCGGCACGGCCGATCGCGAGCGTGCCGACCGGTACGCCCGCGGGCATCTGCACGATCGACAGCAGGCTGTCGAGCCCGCTCAAGGCCTTGCTCTCGACCGGCACGCCGAACACCGGCAGGGGCGTCATGGCGGCGACCATGCCCGGCAGGTGGGCGGCGCCGCCGGCCCCGGCGACGATCACCCTGAGTCCGCGGTCTCGGGCACTGCCGGCATAGTCGGCCATGCGGCGGGGTGTCCGGTGGGCCGAGACGATACGCGTTTCGTGGGCGACGCCCAGCCGCTTCAGGGTCTCGGCCGCGTGGCGCAAGGTCGCCCAATCGGACTGACTGCCCATGATGATGCCGACCAGCGGCGTTTTCTCGGCCATCTCGCTCCCTTCCTGCCCGCGCGCCCGGTTCGAACCGCGTGGCGGCGGCGCATTATCACGGCAGGCCCGAGGCGACGCAAGCCGCCCGCCGCCCGTCCTTTATGGCAATTTTCGCCGTTGCTGACATGGCCGAGGCGCGGCGTCAGGCAAGCGGCTGGCTTGCGTCGTGTCGGGCCTGATGAGTCCAGGCGGCACTGTCGAAACAACAGACATAGGGCTATGCTTTGCCGGCGATCGTCGGAATTTCATGGGGCGGATGCCGATGGAGCTAGCCTTTTCCGAGGCGTTCACCTTCCTGATTGTCGTCGTCGCGATCGTGCTGTTCGCGACTGAGCGGATTCCCATTGAACTTTCGGCGCTCGCGGTTCTCGGCGTGCTCTTGCTGTTCTTCCAGATCTTTCCGATGCTCGACGCCGCGGGACGCAACCTATTGAGCGCGCCGGTCCTGCTTCAAGGTTTTGCCAATCCGGCATTGATCGCCGTGCTCGCGCTGCTGGTCCTGGGCCAGGGCGTGATTCGAACCGATGCCCTCGGATGGTCGACCGGCTTTGTGCTCGGATTGGCGCGCATGAACGTCAAGCTATCGTTCGCCTTCGCTTTTGGCTGCGTCCTGCTCCTCAGTCCCTTCCTCAACAACACGCCGGTCGTCGTACTCTTCGTGCCGATCCTGCAGGTGCTGGCGCATCGCCTGCGACACTCGGCCAGCCGGGTCATGATGCCGTTGAGCTTCGTCGCCATCCTCGCCGGAATGACGACTTTGATCGGCACCAGCACCAATCTCCTGGTTTCCGGCGCCCTCACTCAGCTTGGCGAAGCGCCGCTGGGGTTTTTCGACATGACCGTGCCCGGGCTGGTGTTGGTGGTGGTGGGACTGGTCTACCTGGTCGTGCTTGGCCCCCGCTTGCTCCCCGACAGACCGTCGTTGCCCGAGCGAATGATGATTGGCCGCATTCCTCGTTTTGTCGCGAAACTGACCGTCGCCTCGGATGCCGGCCTTGTTGGCCAGCCTGCGGCCTCCGGCGTCCTCAACATACCGAATACCCGACTGATCCTGGTCCAACGCGGTGACCGGGCCTTGCTGCCCCCCTTCCATGGCATCGGGCTAGAGCGTCACGATGTTCTGGTCGTCTTGGCGACCCGCGAGGCATTGGTCGACTTGGCGGCGCGCTATCCCGGTTTGCTGCACAACGCCCTGGCGGCCGAGAACCTCAATTCGAACGACAAGGAACAGGCGCAGGTCACGGCCGGAGATCAGGTGCTGGCGGAAGTGATGATACCGCCGGGCTCCCGGCTGGTCGGGGAATCGCTGGAGCGCATTGGGTTTTACCACACCTATCAGTGCCTGGTTCTCGGGCTGCAAAGACGCTCTCACATGATTCGCGACCACCTAACAAGGATTCGTGTTCTCGCCGGCGATGTCTTGATCGTTCAAGGGACCCGTGAGCAGCTTCGAACCTTGCGCCGAACCGGCAACTTCCTGCCGCTCGACGAAACCGTGGTCGAACTGCCCGCCCCTCAGTTGGCCAAACACGCCGCGGCGATCTTCTTCGGGGTCGTTGTCGTGGCGGCGACCGGCCTGTTACCAGTGGTGACGGCCGCTCTGCTCGGCTGTGTCGCCATGATCGTCACGGGCGTTCTAACCTTCGAGCAAGCCGTGCGGGCGCTCGATCGGCGTATCGTATTCCTGGTCGCCACCTCACTGGCGCTGGGGGCCGCGCTCGACAAGTCCGGCGGCGCGGCGCTCTTGGCTCAGGAACTCCTGGGCCGGGTCCAGGTTTTCGGCCCGGCGGCCGTACTCTCGCTGCTGTTCCTGATCGTGGCGCTCATGACAAATATCCTGACGAACAACGCGACCGCCGTAATCTTCACGCCGATCGCCGTCAGCATCGCCGACCGTCTCGATCAGTCGCCCGTCATCTTTGCCTTGGCCGTGCTGTTTGCCGCCAACTGTTCCTTTGCCACGCCGATCGGCTATCAAACCAACCTGCTCGTCATGGGCCCCGGTCACTACCGCTTCAAGGATTTCGTGCGCCTCGGGCTTCCCCTCGTTTTCCTGATGTGGGTGACCTTCTCGCTCTTCGCGGCCGGGTACTTCGAGCTGATCTGAGCGATCGTCGGAAGCATCGCGAGACCCTGTGCCCCCGGAGTTGAGCAGCGTTTCGGCTTGCCACTGAAGACCTGCCCGCGCGTCGCCCCTCCGGGTCGCCAGCAACCTTGCCCGCAACGCGGCCGCCACCGGACCTTGCGTGACGAGCGCCTCCGATCCGCGCCGCCGGCTCGGCTTGCGTGAAGGAGTCGTTAACTATGCGGGCCTAAACTTACCCTTTGTTTCCCCTGGCAAATCCGGATTTCAGGCGGCGCTCGGCAAAGATGAAACCCAAACTCGGCAATAAGGCGGCGGTCAGCCCGGCGCCCCGGCCCGACCGGGCGGCCAAACGCGTGGCGCTGTCCCGCCTGGTCGGACTCGACCCGGCGCCAAACGCCCCGGCCGGCCTCTTGGGCGTGCCGCCCGGGGAGCTCACGCCGCGCGTACAGGCGGCGATGGTGGAACTGTCCGCCCAGCTCGAGCGGCTCGGCGGCGAACTGGTTTTGGCGCAAAAGCGCATCGCGCAGCTCGAGCTGCTGGCCGATCGCGACAGCCTGACGCCGCTGCTCAACCGCCGCGCCTTCCTGCGCGAGCTCGAGCGGGCCATCGCCTTTGCCGCGCGTTACGGCATGACCGGCGGCAGCCTGCTGTACTTCGACGTAGACAACCTGAAACAGATCAACGACCGTTTCGGCCATGGTGCCGGCGACTCGGTGTTGACCCACGTGGCCCGGGTGATGGCCAACCTGGTGCGCGGGACCGACGTGGTGGGCCGCTTGGGCGGCGACGAGTTCGGGGTTATCCTGGCGCAGGCCGATGGCGCCGCGGCAAGCGAGAAGGCCGCCGCGCTGGCATCGGCGATCCGCGCGACGCCCGTGATCTACGGCGACCGGCGGCTGCCCGTGAACGTCGCCTATGGCATTCACCGTTTCACCCCCGGCGAAGCGGTCGTCGCGACCCTGGATGCCGCCGACCGGGCCATGTACGCGCAAAAACACCGGTCGCGCCGCTCGGTTCGGGCCGAATAGGCTCGAGTCCGCCTGCCAACCAGCTTAGGCGATGATGTCGGGCAGAAGCTCGCTTTCGAGCTGCGCGATCTGATCCTTGAGCGCCAGTTTTCGTTTCTTCAGTCGCTGGATCTGCAGCTGGTCGAACGGCCCGTCACGTGTGATTCGGGCGATGACGTCGTCCAGGTCGCGGTGCTCGCTGAGCAATTCGGCGAGCTTCTGCCTAATTGCCTCTAAGTCGCTCTCTTGCATACGTTCCAGACTAGTGGACCAGGCCAGAGGGATTGTCTCCCTTTCCGATAATGCGGCTCTTACTATAACCCGGGCCGCCGCGGTGGCATAGGGTTCTGCGCAGGCGGATATCGGCGAGGTCCGCGAGCGCGAGCGTTCTAGATCAGGGTGTTGGGTCGCCTGGGACGGCCGTCCGAGTTCACCCGGATAGGCTCCTAGCCGGCTTGCGACTCGGTGCGGTTTGCCGGAGACTGCCGGCGGAAAGGCGGCTCCCATGAGCGAAATCAAGCGCATCGGAATACTGACCAGTGGCGGTGACTGCGCCGGCCTCAACGCGGTGATACGCGCCGTGGTGCACCGCGCCATCCAGGGCTACGGCTGGGAGGTGGTCGGAATCCGCAAGGGCACCGCCGGCCTGCTGTCCCGTCCCGTCGAGGCCGAGACGCTCGATCTCTCGCTCTTTACCGGGACGCTGCTGCGAATGGCAGGGACGGTCCTGGGCTCGACCAATGAGGGCGACCCCTTCGCCTACCCGCAGCCGGACGGTAGCCGGATCGACCGTTCGGACGCCGTGATCGAAGGTTTCCGGCAGCTCGGCTTGGATGCGCTGATCGGTGTCGGCGGCGACGGCAGCCTGGCGATCCTGCGCCGCCTGGCGCGGCAGGGTGGTATCAAGCTGGTCGGCATTCCCAAGACGATCGACAACGACGTCGGCCTGACCGAGGTCTCGATCGGCTACGACACGGCGGTCTGGGTCGCGACCGAGGCGCTCGACCACCTGCAGCCCACGGCGGCCAGCCACTCGCGGGTCATGGTGCTCGAGGTCATGGGCCGGGACGCCGGCCATATCGCCCTGAGCGCGGGCATTTCCGGCGGCGCCGATGTCATTCTGATCCCCGAGATCCCCTACCGGATCGAGGCCGTGGCGCGCAAGTTCGAGGCGCTCAAGAAGCGCGGTCGCAATTTCGCGCTGGTGGTGGTCGCCGAGGCCGTGCGCACCGAGTCCGGCAAGACCGTGACCCAGCGCCGGGCCGGCAGCGGGTCGCGCTATGGCGGCATCGGCCATTACATCGCCGACCGAATCACCGACGCGACCGGCGCCGAGACCCGGATTACCGTGCTCGGCCACCTGCAGCGCGGCGGCATGCCGACGTCGCGCGATCGCCTGATGGCCTCGGTCTTCGGG
>JBFJPL010000122.1:0-11848 GCA_041617155.1 Kiloniellales bacterium | reverse complement strand
GGTGCGTCAAGCCGCTTGCCCGATGCGCCAGCATCGCGCCGCACGGCTTTCCTACCCTGTCGGCCGGACAACGCCGCGCAGACCGTGGCCAGTATGAGAAATGCGGGCTAGTGGCGACGCCGCGACCACCCGTGTCCACGGGAAAAAGTCCGGTTCGGGCGCGCCCCAGGGCCGCCTGCCTTGCACCCATGACGCGATTTAACCCGATCTTTAATCTCGTTACATAGGCTCCCCCGTTCGACGATTTCGAGAGCCAGGAGGACCTCCATGTTTCGCCGCCTCGCCGCGCCGCTCGGCGCGATTTCCGCGCTGTTCCTGCTCGCCGCCTGCGCGAGCTCCACTCCGGTCGACCCGAACGACACGACCCGCTCGGTGGTCTACGGCTACATCGACATGGAGGATGCCCCCTCCAGCCTTGGATGGGTCACCATCAGGGAGTACAGCGGCGACGAACGGGGCTTTTCGGCCGCGGTCGACGACGGCGTCTTCTACCACCTCGGCATCCCGCCCGGGCCGTTTCAGGTCGACAGCTTCGGCCGCTCCGCGACCTGGTGGAGCAACACCAACTACAGCTACGAGTTCGGCAGCGACGGGCGCAACCAGACCGCGGTCCGGATCAAGCGGCCCGGGCTCTATTTCGTCGGCGCCTACAGGTACGTCTCGGTCAACACCGGCTGGTTCGAGCAGGGCAAGTTCGAGATGCAGCGGACCAAGCGGCCGAGCGAGCACGAGATTCTGACCAAGGTGCTAGAGCACATGGAGGAGGAAAATCCGGAGTACGTGCGCCAGATTGCCATGGTGCGCGGCCGGCTGGCCCAACTGGCCAAGTCCCGGTGATGCCGCGCGCCCAGCGGTCCCCGATGATCCGCGGCCCGCTGATTCGTAGTCTCTCGCTGGCCGGCGCGCTGGCGCTTGGCGCCTGCGCGATGCCGGTCTGGCCGCAGGAAGAGACGGCCAGCCTGGCCGAGGTCGGGGCGGACCGGGTCCTGGTGGTCGGCGCGGTCGAGATCGTGCCGCCCTTGCGCGCCAACGAGCGCGAGCTCGACATCCCCAACGACCTTTTCAACATGGAGGAGATGATCGCCAACCGGGCCTGGCTCAAGGCCGCCGCGGACCCCGACACGCGGCCCGCCGACAGCCGCTACCTGATCAACCCGCGGCTCGGCGAGACCTTCTTCTTCCCGATCCCGCGCGACATGCCCTATTTGGTGGGCGGCGAGGTGACGGTGAAGTACACGGTCCTCAACGGCGGCATCCGGCAGCGCAAGATCCGCATTCCCGGTCCGCTACATGTCCAGACCCGCGGGGGCGACAGCGCGGTCTACGTCGGCACCCTGCGCCTGACCCGCGACGAGTTCAACGAGGTGGTCAAGGTCCAGGTGATCGACCACTACGCCCAGGCCGCCAAGGCCTTCCGCCGGCGCTTCGGCGCCGACGCCCGGCTGCGCCGCGCCCTGCTTCAGTCGGCGGCGCGGCCGTAAGAAACGCGGGCCGGGCTGCCAGCCGGCGTAGGCCCGCACCTCCTGCTCGATGGCCCTGTCTTCTGGCGATCTCTAAACCACGCCCCCTTGTGTCTTTGGAATTGGGTAGATGGAATGCTGTCGCCCCGGGGTGGAGCATGCTCCACCCCGGCGGCGCGGCCCGGCGCCCGTATCCCCCTAGGTTGTTGCACCACCGTGGGTGAGCGAGGGACCGGTGCCACACGAGCCTTTCTGTTCCCTCTCCTCGGGGAGAGGGAGGGGCCCGCGTAGCGGAAGGGTAAGGGGGCTCGATCCCATCTGTACGGATTCTGCGCTAGCCCGCGCGCCGGTACTGCTGCACCACCTGCTCGATGGCGCCGAAGATGCTGGCGCCGGCCTTGTCGAACATCTCGATGCGGATCCGGTCACCGAAACGCATGAAGGGAGTCTTGGCCTCGCCGTCCTCGATCGTCTCCAGCATGCGCTTTTCGGCCAGGCAGGAGGAGCCGACCGAGCGGTCCTTGTTGGAGACCGTGCCGGAGCCGACGATGGTGCCGGCGCCGAGCGGCCGGGTCTTAGCGGCGTGGGCGATCAGGGTCGGGAAATCGAAGGTCATGTCGACGCCGGCGTCGGGCCGGCCGAAGAGCTGGCCGTTCAGCGTGCTGGTGAGCGGCAGGTGGAGCTTGCGGCCGTCCCAGGCCTTGCCCAGCTCGTCGGGCGTGACCGCGACCGGCGAGAAGGCGGAGGACGGCTTGGCCTGGAAGAAGCCGAAGCCCTTGGCCAGCTCGCCCGGAATCAGGTTGCGCAAGCTTACGTCGTTGACCAGCATGAAGAGGACGATGTGACGGCCGGCTTCGGCGGCGCTCACGCCCATGGGCACGTCGTCGGTCACAACCGCGACCTCGGCCTCGAAGTCGATGCCCCAGTCCTCGCTCGCCATGACGATGGAGTCGCAGGGCCCCAGGAAGGAGTCGGAGCCGCCCTGGTACATCAGCGGGTCGCTCCAGAAGCTCTCCGGCATCTCCGCGCCGCGCGCCTTCCGGACCAGCTCGACGTGGTTGACGTAGGCCGAGCCGTCGGCCCACTGGTAGGCGCGCGGCAGGGGCGAGGCGCAGGCGGCGGGGTCGAAGGGGTTACCGGCGGAAAGTTCGGGCCAAGCCTGCGCTATGCTTTGAAACAAGGGCAGGCCGTCTTGGCCGAAGACTTCTTTGATCGTGTCGGTGAAAAGTGCGTCGGGATTGAGCGCCTGCAAATCGGTCGCCGATTCGTGCGCCGTGACGGCCAGACCGAAAACGTCGCTCTCCGCCGCCAGGATGCGCCCATATTTCTCCCAGTCATCGAGCGCCGCTTGCAGGGTCGGCACGCTCATTGAAGGAATGGCGCGCTTGAGGTCCCGGCTGACTACGACCAGCGTGCCATCGCGGCCGCCCTCTTTCAAAGTCGCGAGTTTCATCCGCCCGCCCCCGCCGCCGTCTTCCAGGAGTCGACGTAGCCGTCCCACTCGACGCCCGGCGGCAGCTCGCCGACCTCGAGCGCGTCGCGCGCGTCGATCATGACCGCGACCTCGTCGGTCGCCGGCTTGTCCTGCTTCAGCATCTTGCCGAGCGCCTTGGGGTGGGGCCCGTGGGTGAAGCCGCAGGGGTGGAAAGTCACCATGCCCGGGTGGATGTTGTCGCGGCTGAAGAAGTCGCCGGCGTGATAGAAGATCACCTCGTCGTAGTCGTCGTTGTTGTGGAAGAAGGGGATCTTGAGCGCGTCGGGGTCGGTCTCGAAGGGCCGCGGCACGAAGCTGCAGACCACGAAGCGGTTGCCGACGAAGGTGGTGTGGGCCGAGGGCGGCAGGTGATAGCGGTGGCTCGCCAGCGGCCGGATGTCTTCGACGTTGAGGCGGACCGGCGCCAGGTCGCCCTTCCAGCCGACCGCGTCGAGCGGGTTGAAGGGATAGGTGACGGTCGAGATCTGGCCGCGCCGCTTGATCTTGACCTGCCATTCATCCTCGCCCTGCTGGTCCGTGAAGGCCTGGTCGATCGCCGGGACGTCGAGCATGGCGGCGTCGAAGATCGCGTGCGGCCCGACCATGCCCTTGTCCGGCAGCTGGTAGCCGCCGTTGGTCGCCTCGATCAGCAGGGCCGTCACCGGCTCGCTGCAGACCAGGCGCCACATGGTACCGCGCGGCAGCAGGATGTAGTCGCCGGCCCGGAACTCGAGATGCCCGTAGTCGCAGAACAGGTCGCCCGCGCCCTGGTGGATGAAAAACAGCTCGTCGCCGTCGCCGTTGCGCGCCAGGCGGTCCATGGTCTTGGGCGCGCGCCAGTGGCGCAGGGCCACGTGGGCGTTGTGCAACACGACCGGGGCATCCCAGGGCGAGGCCTGCTCCCGGTTCAGCTTGGTGAGATCGAAGGCGCGCGGGCGAAGCGGCCCCTCCCACGAGACCCAGCCGGTTGGCGGGTGGCGGTGGTACATGTGGGTCGCCGGGCCGAAGAAGCCCTCCTTGCCCAGCTCGCGCTCGTAGGTGCCCTCTGGCAGGGCCGCGTGCGCCTGGCGCGAGGCCGTGCCCTCGATGCGCGGAAAGGAGATGTGTTTTTTCATTTATCTTGAACCCTCAGACGCCGGGCGCGCGCATCCGCGCGCTTGGCTTCGCTCGCGTGGCTCGCGGGGCCTCAATGGCCATGTTTTTTGTCTGACGACAAAAAGAGCGCCTCGCATCTTCATCAACTACAACCCTCAGACGCCGGGCGCGCGCATCCGCGCGCTTGGCTTTGCTCGCGTGGCTCGCGGGGCCTCAACGGCCATGTTTTTGTCTGACGACAAAAAAAGCGCGCCTCGCATCTTCATCATCTATAGCCCTCAAACGTCGCGCGGTCACCCGCCTGGTCAGCGCCAGCGTAGACTAGGCCTCGCCGGCCAATTTGGTCCAGAGCGCGAGCGCCTGTTCCAGCTCACCCTCCAGGTTCCACTCTTTCAGGCGCCCGGCCTTGTCGGCGCGCAGGTAGCGCAGCACGTCGAGGGTCGCCTGGCGCTGTGGCTGGGAGAAGTGCCGGAAGAACCGGCTGTCCTCGCCCTCGTAGGCGACGTGAAAGAGGAACTGCTCCAGGTAGCCGTCGGCGCCGTCGGGATCGAGCACCAGCCGCACCATGGCCGGGAAGTAGTAGAGGAAGGCCGCCGGCAGGACGAAGCACAGCGGGTCCCAGCCGGGATTGCCGAGCTGATCGAGGCCGATCGTCTCCCGGTCGAAGGCGCCGAGCGTGTCGTCGTGCTCGGCGCACTCGCAGCAGTGCCCGCGGTCGGTAAAGCGCGCCGGCCTGGGCGTGTCCGAGAAGGCCCGTTCGACCCGTTGGGTGAGTTCCGCGGCGTTCATGGCCCATATCGCATAGCAGAGGATTCTAAGTTTTCCGTATAGAGAAGGGATCGGCCACCAAGGCCCGGCTCGCCGCCTCAGAGAACAGCAGATGACGCTTGCGCGACAACGCGTCGCCGCCGCCGGGTGCAGAGTGGCGGCGACGGGCAGCGGAGGGACAAGAGCGATGTCACGGCGAAGCGGACGGCGGCGCGAACGCGGGCCCCAGGTAGCGCAGCGCCCCTGGCGGCGGGTCCGCAACCCCTATCCGCCCATGGAGGTGCTGAGCGCCGAACAGCTCGAGGTGATCCACGACCGCGCGCTCGCTATCCTCGAGGACATGGGCCTGGAGGTGCTGAGCGACGAAGGCCTCGCCGTCATGAAAGAGGCCGGCGGCGAGCTCGGCCCGGTGACCGAGGAAGGCGGCCGGGTCGTGCGCTTTCCCCGCCAGCTGGTCGAGGCGCTGATCGCCAAAGCACCGCACGAGATCCGGCTGCATGCCCGCAACCCGGAACGCGACGTCATCATCGGCGGCAACCATATCAACTTCGCCACGGTCTCGGGCCCGCCCAACGCCTCGGACCTGGCCGGCGGCCGGCGGCCCGGCAGCTTCACCGACCAGACCAACCTGATCAAGCTGGCCCATCAGCTCAATGCCGTCACGCTGTGCGCCTCACCGCCGGTCGAGGCGCAGGAGCTGCCGGCCGCGAGCCGCCACCTCGACGTCTCCAAGAGCTTCGCCACCCTGACCGACAAGTGCTGGGGCGCCCGGGCGATCGGCCGGCGCCGGGTTTACGATTCGGCGGAGATCGACCGGCTGGCGCGCGGCCTGTCCGAGGCGGAGCACTTCGCCGAGCCCGGCATCATCACCAACATCAACGTCAACTCGCCGCGCCGGGTCGATGTCGAGATGATCGGCGGCCTCATGGGGCTGGTCGAGAAGGGCCAGCCGGTGATGATCACGCCCTTCACGCTGTTGGGCGCGATGAGCCCGGTGACCCTGGCCGGCGGCCTGGTCCAGCAGCACGCCGAGGCCATGGGCCTGCTGGCCTTCGTCCAGATGGTGCGGCCCGGCGCGGCGATGGTCTACGGCGGCTTCACCTCCAACGTCGATATGAAGTCGGGGGCGCCGGTCTTCGGCTCGCCGGAATACGTCCGCGCGGTGCTGGCGGGCGGCCAGCTGGCGCGCCGTCTTGGCCTGCCCTACCGCTCGTCCAACGTCAACGCCGCCAACGCGGTCGACGCCCAGGCGACCTACGAATCCCTGATGTCGCTGTGGGCCGTGGTGCTCGGCCACGTCAACATGGTCTGGCACGGCGCCGGCTGGCTGGAGGGCGGGCTGACGGCGTCGTTCGAGAAGATGGTGCTGGACGCCGAGATGATCCAGATGATGGCCGAGGCCCTGCAGCCGATCAAGATCGACGACGACGAACTGGGCCTGGCGGCGATCGCGGCGGTGCCGCCCGGCGGTCACTTCTTCGGCAGCCCTCATACCCTGGCGCGCTACGACCACGCCTTCTACGACCCGATCGTCTCCGACTGGCGCAACTTCGAGAGCTGGCAGGAGGCGGGCGCCCCGGACACCACCCGGCGCGCTCACGAGACCGTCACGCAACTGCTCGCGGCCTACGAGCAGCCGGCCCTGCCGCCCGAGCGTCTCGAGGCCGTCGATGCCTTCATCGCCAAGCGCAAGGAAGAGATCCAGGCAAAGGGCCTCGCGTAGCGAAGGTCGTAAGCCGCGGATACCGAGTTCCGCTTTGTCCGGTCACCCGGTCCGGCCGGATCCGGCGCGGGACTTGGAAATCGACCGGCTCAAGCGTTCCTGTTTTTCCAGTGCCAAGGCACCCATCACGCGCAAGGTCGGATCGTTTTCCGCGACCCAGTCGAGCGGCCGGGTGACGCGGCGGATTTCGTCCTGCCAGGTGGCCCGCTCGCGTGCGCGCCGTTCGGTGATCGCGCGGGCCGCGGCCAGCAGCGCCTTGCGATCCCGGCGGAACTTGCGTTGCAGGCGCCGTATCAGGCTGGGGTCGTTTCCGGCGAACAGCCGAACCGCGGCGGCAACATTGTCGGCCCGGCCCTGCAACAGAAGGCCGGCGATCCGGATCAAGGCTACGGAGTCGTCTTTCTCGGATCCCTTGGGCCGGCCGCGCGGGCGTTTCACATTCTCTGCCATGGGTCGTCTCCTTATTTGTCAAATGATCAGGCAAGGGAATGTGCATTGGCAAGCGATTTAAAATCGCCCGGCAAAGAAAAACGACGACAATAAATAAGTTCTCTCATGAGAAACGACGATAAAAAACCGTCGTCTATAATAATGCTCTGAAAAACCACGACTTTCCGGTCCACGGCGCAAATCGACCGGCGCGGCGCGGCGTCGGCAAGGAGCGGTGCCCGGAACCGTGGAGTCATCTTTTCACCATCGATGGCCGGGATCGAACATGCCATTCTCCAAAAGGCACAGAGATTGACTTGGCTCGAAAGCGACGGTTCCAGCGATGACCGGTAAGCTGCATTTGAATGACCGGCCGCTCGCCCTGGCGGAATTTGCCGCCGCGGCAAGAGGTCCGCTCGAGATCACGCTCGCCCCGGCGGTCCGCGAGCGCCTCGGCGTGGCCAGGGGCATCGTCGATCGCTACGCCGCCGGAGATCGGCCGATCTATGGCTTGAACACGGGACTTGGCGCCAACCTGCGGCACCGGATCGGTGCGGGCGAGATGGCCGCGTTTCAGTCTCAACTCCTCGAAGGACGGCGGGTTGGCGTCGGCGAGCCCCTGCCGGAAGAGGTCGCGCGGGCGGCCTTGCTGGCGCGCATCGTCGGAGCGGCGCGCGGCGGCGCCGGGCTATCGACCGAGGTCCTCGACCTGATGATCGCCATGGCAGGGCGCGGTCTTGCGCCGGTCATTCCGTCGCGCGGCTCGATCGGCGCGGGCGACCTTGTGCTCGGCGTGGAGATCGGGGCGACACTGCTCGGCAAGGGGCAGATCTGGGTCGGCGGCAAGCCGACACCCGCGGCGCGGGCGCTGGCCGAGGCGGGCCTGGCGCCGGCCTCGTTGAAACCCAAGGACGCTCTGGCCCTGGCCAACCATTCGGCGGTGACCGTCGCGCTGGCCGGCCTGGCCGTCGACCGGGCGCGCCGGCTGATCGATCTCGCCATGGCGGTCGCGGCCCTGTCGGCGGAGGGCTATGGGGCCAATCTCTCGATCTTCGACCCGCGCCTGCAGGAACTGCGACCGGCGGCCGGCCAGGCGGCCGCGGCGGCATGGTTCCGCCGCGCCTTCGAAGGCTCGTCCCTGGCCAGCGGCGCCGCCGCCCGATCGATCCAGGACCCGCTTTCCTTCCGCACCATGGCCCCGCTGTTCGGCGCCGCGCGCGCCGCGCTGGCGACCGCGACCGGCGAGATCGAAACCGAGCTGAACGGCATCGCCGACAGCCCGGTCGTGCTGGTCGAGGCCGGCGAGATGCTCTCGACGCCCAACTTCCACACGCCGGCCATGGCGCTCGCCCTCGATACGCTCTCGATCGCCGACCTGCACATCGCGGCGGCCTCGGCCCAGCGGATTGTCAAGCTGATGACGCCGCAGCTGTCCGACCTGCCGAAGTATCTCTCGCCGGTCGGCGGCGCCTCGGCCGGCATGGTGCCGATGCAAAAGACCGCGGCGGCGCTGCTGGGCGAAATCAGGCTCTATGCACAGCCGGCCAGCCTCGATGTCATGGCGGTCTCGGACATGGTCGAGGACGTGGCGCCGCAAACGCCCCTGGCCGCCCGCAAGCTGGCGAGCCAGCTCGAGGCCTTGCGTCTGCTGATCGGCATCGAGGCCGTGGTTGCGGCCCAGGCGATCGACCTGCGCCGGCCCGCCGCGATGGGTTGGGCGGCGGGGCGGATCCACCGCGCGGTCAGGAGCGCGGTCGCCACCCTGGAATCAGACCGCGCGATCGGCGTCGACGTCGCTGCCGCGCTCGCCCAATTGGAAACCGCCGCCCTCGCCGACCAGCTGGCCACACTCGACCGGGGGTAGGCCGGCATGCCGAAGAGCGATCGGGTATCCTGCGAGCCGCTCACGCCGCACATCGGCGGCGTGCTGCGCGGTGTGGCGCTGAGCGCCGCACCGGACGAGGCCACACTGGCCGCCGTGCGCGCGGCCCTCGCCCGTCACCTGGTCGTGGTGATCGAGGACCAGGACCTCGCCCCTGAAGCTCTGCGCGACTTCGTCGCGCACTTCGGCCCGCTGTTCCGTCACCACGCCGACCAGGGCGTGATCCACGCCCCCGGCGTCCCCGAGGTCTTGGAGATGCGCAAGGAGCCGGACGGCACGCGGCTGTTCGGCGGCAGCGACTGGCATGCCGACGTGAGCTTCCGCAAGCCGGCCGGCTACCTGTCGGTACTGCATGCCGTGATCGTCCCGCCGGTCGGCGGCGACACCGTTTTCGCCAGCACCATCGCGGCCTTCGCGGCGCTGAGCCCGGCGATGCGGGACCTGCTGCGCAGGCTGACGGCGGTGCACAGCTACGACGGGCCCGGCCGGCCCGACTGCCCGGGGCAGACGGCGCTCCATTCGGTGGTGCGAAGGCACCCGGAGACCGCGGCCGAGGGACTCTACCTGAACCGCATGTTCGCAACCCGCTTCGACGGCATGACCGCGGACGAGAGCCGGCCCTGGATCGACTTCCTGGACCGGCACATGACCCGCCCGGAGTTCACCTGCCGCCTGAGCTGGCAACCGGGCCAGGTGGTGCTGTGGGACAACCGCTTTACCCTGCACTACCCGATCAACGATTTCACCGGCCAGCGACGCCTGCTGATCCGCTGCACCGCGCTCGAGCGTGAAGCGGCTGAAGGTGCGGTTTAGGTCGGACGCTGGGACATCTGTTCTCCGCGATCGGCAGACGGGCGATTGCCACCAGACATTGCGAGGGATGTAGGAACGCCACCGGGCTCGCGCAACGATAGTGCGCGAATTGCGAGAAAAACGAAGACAAATTACCAACTGGCTCGCTTATGGTTAATGCTTCGGGTTCCTGGGGGTCGGGGAGTGTTTTGCCCAAAACCACAAAGCAAAGCGAGCTAAGTTTCGACTGCAGACTGCATCAGCAGTCGAGGTGCGTCGCGCTCCAGGAACGTCCCGAGATCCTGTCGGCAGAGGCTTGGTCGAAACGACCCGAGCGGATTTCCGCGTCTGGAGCCCCTCCCCTCTCGTCTGGGCGGAAGGCCGTCGCCGGCTGAGAGCTTTACAAGGAGGCAATAGATGTTCAGTACGAAATCGTTCAGAGGCGGCGGATCGCTGACCGCGGCCGCCGTCGCGATCGCTATGGTCTTGCCCGCGACTCCGGCATTGGGCGACATGGTCGGTTTGCTGCACGACGTTCCCAACGCGGCAACGCATGCGGCGGAGGCGACGGAACATTTTCCGCCGTTCCCCGAACCCGCCGTCGGGCCCTTCCCCGACACCGTCGACATGGAGTTGCTGGGCCAGCTCTTGCCGGCGGAGATCAATGCCGTGACGCCGCGCGGCGGCTCCTTCCTCAACGACATCTGGGGCTGGACCTCGCCCGCGGGCCAGCAATACGCGCTGGTCGGCACCGGCGACGGCATGTCCGTCGTGCGTGTCACCGATCCGCGGAACCCGGAGTTCATCGGCCAAATGCCGACGCCCCTGCCCGACAGCGTGGCCAATCTGTGGGGCGATGTCGGGGTCTACACCGCCGGGGGCGACAGCTACGCCTACTTCACGACGGAGGCCGATGGCGCCGGCATCCAGATCCTGAGGCTAACCGACCTCGACACCTTACCCGCGGCGATGGATCCGACCATGGCGGTGCTCCCGCAGGATGGCAACTTCGCGGACGGCGGATACGACTCCGCGCATAACATTTATGTCAACCAGAGGACGGGCTTCGCCTACGTGGTCGGTGTCGGCTTTGTCGCCGGCGCGCCGACGGCGTGCGACGGCGACCTAAACCATCCGTCCCGTTTCAACACCATGATCCTGGACCTGAAGGACGATCCGCTGAACCCGACCATCGTCACCTGCCTGGCGGATTTCGGCGAGCACGACATCTATGTCGTCAACTACAATGGCCCGGACAAGGACTACAAGGGCCGGGAGATCGCCTTCGTGTTCGACGGCCGGGACAAGGATGCGCCGAGCCGGCTGGGCATGCGCCAGGACGATACGCCGGGTGAGATCGTCGGCGGCACGACCGAGATCTGGGACGTGACCGACAAGAGCGACATCAAGGTCATCGCGTCCTGGACGGTTCCGGGCATCTGCTTCTCCCATGCCGGCTGGACCTCGTCCAACCGCCACGAGTTCCTGCTGATCAACGACGAGATCGACGAGCTGCGCGATGCCGAGCCCAACGACGGAACCGGGTTCTTCCGCACAAACTTCTGCGGCTCGGATGAACCCCAGAACTTGGACGTCAATCCGGGCGTCTACGTGGTCAACGTGCGGGACCTGGACAATCCCTTCCTGCAGGAGCGCTTCGAGGTCGATTCGCCGGGCGACAACGACCACAACTTCGTGCGCGACGGCAACAAGCTCTACTGGGCGGTCTACGCGGCCGGCACCCGCGTGCTGAAGATGAAGAGGAAAAAGGGCGAGCTGCAACTGCGGGAGATCGGCCGGCTCGATTCCGAGCCGCGTGCGCCTGTGCCGGCCTTCAGGGGCCAATGGGGCATCTTCCCCTTCAAGCAGGGCAACACGATCGTCGCCAGCGATCGGATCAACGGGCTCATGGTCATGCGCTTGAAGAAAGGCGGCGCGAAGATCGCGAAGGCCGACTGATGTAGGTACCCGGCGGCCCTGATTCAGGCCGCCACGGATTGGCCGGTGTCCCCGGCAAAGCGATCCCGAGGGGTCGCGACGGGGCACCGGCTCTTTCTTTCCAACCCAACGTCCCAGCCCGCATTTCTCACACTGGCCATGGCCCGCGTCGCGTTCAGGCGGCGTGCTCGGCTAGGAGAAGGCCGAACAGCGTAGCTGTAGCTACGGTTGAGGGCTTCGATTCGGCCGACCCCCGGCTGGGCGCGACCCTGCGGGCGGCGCTGTCC
>JBFJPL010000121.1:0-11975 GCA_041617155.1 Kiloniellales bacterium | reverse complement strand
CGGCGCCGCCATCCGAGCGAAAGGCGATTCGATCGTCGCCGACGCCATGCAGGCCGTGGGCGGCATCGATTACGACGGCTCGGTCAGCCTGACCTACGGGCCGCCGCGCGAAGGCGCGCCGGCCGTCGAGGACCCCCACGCGGACCTCGTCGTGCTGCCGGACCCCAGCGTGCTCAGCGCCGAGCCGTGCGAGGAAGTTAACTTTAGCACAAACGGACCCGAAACGATCGACCCGGGCCGCTACTGCGGTGGCATGAGTATCGGCGGCGGCGCCGTGATCACGTTCAACCCGGGCGTCTACCTGATCACCGAAGGCGATTTCGACGTCAGTGCCGGCGCCACCTTGCAGAACTCAGGTGGCGGCGGCGGCGTCACCTTTATCATCACGGCGGAGAACGCCAACGATATCGGCACCTTCAAGATCAACGGCAGCGCAACCGTCAACCTGACCGCCCCGGGGCCGCTGGGCCACACCTACGGGCCGCACTACAGCAACGCCTACCCAGGGATCCTGGTGTTCGTCGACCCGCGCTCGGACGATAAGTCGAAGAACTTTTTCAACGGCGGATCGAACATGCAAATGGAGGGCGCCATCTATGTGCCGAACGCCGAAGTCTGGTTCGCCGGCGGCGCCAACATCACCGTGGGCTGCCTGCAGGTGGTCGCCCACCAAGTCGTGTTCACCGGCAACAGCACCATCACCTCGGTGCGCGACGACTGCGGCGCGCTCGGGGTCAAGACCGCGGGCAGCCACCTGCCGCGGATCGCCGAATAGGCGCCCGCCACGCTTCTCGCCTGTGCTGCATGGGGCAAGAGGGGGCATTCGCCCCCTCTTCCTTTTGCCGGCCGGCCCGGCGTCGAGCGGTACGGCGCACTTGGCGCGGGTCACGCCGCCGCGCGGACCACAGCCTGCGCCACTTCGTTTCAAACAATAGAAGCCGGTAAACAAAGCTAAACCTTGGTGCGCTACGCTAGAGACAAATAATAATTGACAACAACTAGAGGGGTTATGCCATATCATTAATGGAATTTAAGATTATATTAATAATCTAGCGGGATAATTGAAACAAATCTATCTTGGATGCAAATATAGAAGTTGTCTCTTCCAATGCGGGTATCCCGCCCGGTTGCCCCGGGAAGAGGCCAAGAAGGAGAAAAACGATGCACGCGAGGCACGCTATTTGGCTCAAGGGCGGCCTGGCCAAGACGGTCCGGCCGCTTGGCCGGCTCATCAAGGACACCTCGGGCGCCAGCCTGGTCCTGGTCGCCCTGGCCCTGCCCATGGTGCTGGGCATGGCGGCGCTCGGCCTCGACGCGACCCTGTGGTACATGCAAAAGCGCCAGATGCAGGCGGTCGCGGACAATGCCGTGCTGGCCGGCGTGCTGGCCCTGTCCCAGGGCGGCTCGGCGTCCGAGATCGAGCAGGCCGTGATCACGCATGCCGGCTATGCCGGCTTCCAGAACGGCGTCGACGGTCACATCAGCGTCAACAACCCGCCGAGCGCTGGCCCGAATCAGACCGACACGGACTACATCGAGGTCTTCGTCGAGCGCGACGCCCCGACGATGCTGAGCCTGTTCAACCGCGAGGGCGCCTTGACCATCCAGACGCGGGCCGTCGGCTCCATGGTTTCCGGCGGCAACTACTGCGTGGTCGCGCTGTCGACGGACAAGAAGCACGCCGTGGATTTCGCCGGCGCTTCGACCGCCACGCTCAACTCCTGCGCCATCGCCTCGAACTCGAACGATGCCGAAGCGGTCCGGGCGACCGGCGGCTCGCTCAGCGCCGACGCCATGCAGGCGGTCGGCGGCATCATGTACGACGCTTCGGTCAGCCTGACCTACGGTCCGCCGCGCGAGGGCGCGCCGGCGGTGCAGGATCCGCATGCCGACCTTGTGGTCATCCCGACCCCGGCGCCCGATTCCTTTGCGGCCTGCGACGGTGGCACCGACTGGTCTTCCAGCGGCGACCAGACGGTCTCCCCCGGCATCTACTGTGGCGGCATGAGAATCAACTCAGGCGACACCATCACCTTCAATCCCGGCGTCTACTTAATCCACGACGGCAACTTCGACGCGAGTGCCGGGGCCACCCTGCAGAACGCGCCCGGACCCGGCGGTGTCACGATCATCATCACCGGCGAAGAAGTCACCGATATCGGAACCTTCAAGATCAACGGCAGCGCCACCGTGAACCTGACCGCTCCGGGGCCGGCGGGTCATGACTATGCGCCCTACATCGGCGAGTATGCGGGGATTCTGGTCTTCGTCGACGGCCGGGCGCCCAACACCCATAAGCACTACTTCAACGGCGGTTCGGACATGACCTTGGAGGGCGCCCTCTACGCACCGTCTTCCGAGATCGTGTTCAACGGCGGCGCCAACGTCACCGTCGGCTGTCTGCAGGTGATCGCCGACCAGGTCAACGTCTCCGGCAACAGCACCATCACCTCGGTGCGCGACGACTGCGGCGCGCTCGGGGTCAAGACCGCGGGCAGCCACCTGCCGAGGCTCGCCGAATAGGGCCTGTGTCGCGGCATTCCGCCCGATGCCGTTCGCGCATCGGGCGGGCCGCCGGCCGGTGAAGAAAGGACGCTAGGTATGGAGAAAGCGATGACCAAACCGCTGAACAAGAGGTTGCGCAGGGCCGTCACGCCGGCCAAGCGCGCGCTCGGCGCCTTCATCTGCGGCGTCTCCGGCGTCGCCACGGTCGAGCTGGCGTTCATCGCCATATTCCTCTCCTCGATCATCGTCGCCGTGGTCGATTTCGGGACCGCCGCCAGCCGGCAGATGGCGCTCAGCAACGCGGTGCGCGCCGGCACGCAGTACGCCTTGATCCGCCGGCCGGTCGGCGGCGACGTCACGCCGATCGAGCAAGCGGTGCAGGACGCCGCGCTGGACCCGCCGCCGGCGCCGCTGACCCGCAATCTCGCCGTGGCGGAGGTTTGCGCCTGCCCGGGCAATGCGCCGGGCACGGTCGACTGCACCACGGGCACCTGCGGCGGCGGCACCATGCAGGGCTACGTCCAGATCTCGCTGGATGAAGATTTCGAGATGATGTTCGACTGGCCCTTCATCAACAACCCGATCCGCCTGGGCGACAGCGGGCTGGTGCGGATCAGATAACCGGGTTCAACGCGGCCGGCAAAAGGCGTTCGTCCTCCACTGAAGGGAACCGAGACATGGCCAGGAAGCATCTTCGTGTTCGATTGCCCGCGGCGGCCCGGCGTTTCGCCGGATTGTTCCACGGCACCGAGTCGCGCCGTGGCGCCACCGCGGTCGAGTTCGCCTTTGCCGCGCCGGTCGTGATCGCCCTCATGTTGGGCGTCATGGAATCGGGCCGCGCGGTGTTCACGCAGATGATCCTCTACCACGCCGCCCAGGAGGCGACCCGCTGGGCGGTCGCGAACCCGAAGACGACCGATCAGACGGACGACGAGTACAACGCCTTGGTCAAGCAAAAGGCCGAGAGCAAGATGATCCTGATCTCGCAGGATCAGATGGCCACGGTCAGCGCGATCGCGCCGCCCGACCCCACGGACGGCACGCGGACGGTCTCCGTGCAGGTCAGCTACGACTTCCGCTTCATGCTGCCGATCAGCGACAAGGTGGTCCAGATCACCAGCAGCTCGGAAGGCTTCCTGATCGAGGACTACAAGTAGCCGGCGGCCGCCGGCCGAGCCAGGCCAAGGGAAGCGGCCCCAGTCGGAGGCTTGGCAAACTTCGGCTCTGCCATTCAAGGCCTTTGCGCAAGTACCCGTGGCCCATGCTTCGAGACGCCGCCTTCGGCGAGCTTCACTCCCTTGCACCGCAAGCTTCAGGATGAGGATTGATGGCCTATACAGAAGCTTTGCTTCATGCTGAGGAGCCGCCGAAGGCGGCGTCTCGAAGCATGCTGGCTGGGGCAGGACCTCTCGGATTTGGCATTGTCGGGCACCGGCTACGGCCCGCACGGAAGATCGCGCCGCGACGGTTCCGGCCTCGGTGCCGGTGCGCGGCCGGTCAGACCTCGGCGGCGAGGATGCGGCAGAGCTGGTTGACCGCTTCGCGGTGGCGTTCGTTCTCGATGTTCGAGAAGTTGCGCGAGAGCTCGAGACAAAGCCGCTGGCGGTCCGACAGCTTGGGCGGACCGCTGGTATTGAGCCCTTCGAAGAAATAGCCGACGTCGACCCCCAGAACCCGGGCGATTTCGTAGAGCCGCCCGGCCGAGACCCGGTTGACCCCCCGCTCGTACTTGTGGGCCTGCTGATAGGTCACGCCGATCATTTCGGCCAGCTGCTGCTGGGTCAGGCCGAGCTGAACGCGCAGCTCGCGGATCCTGAATCCGACGTGCCGTTCGATCGTTTCATATTCTGGCGTAGATCTTTTCACAGGGCCTGTCCATGAGAGCCGCAGTGGCGGTTGAAGAACTGTTTCTTGAGAAAACTTTTTATACAAAAAATCAGCAAAAATCAATAGAAAATTGTAGTTAACTTGGAGAATGTATATAATACATGTTTTGTGACAGTATAAATATTCGATATCAATTACCTGGTGTAGTATTGTATGGTCATTTACTTACATGACCCCACTGACAGTCGTTTTCTTAAAGAGCCGGCGGCAGGCGCGGGTTTCTTTCTCGGCGCCGGCGGGTCCGCTTGCGCCGACATCTCCTAAGGTGCCTGCCCGGGCATGCAGCCCGCCGTCTTGGCACGCTGGACCAGGAGCGCATGGATGGTATCGAGCAGCGGCGTCTCGGCGTCCACCGCCCGGCCGATCTCGATCACGGCGGTCAGCAGGGCATCGATCTCGAGCGGGCGCCCGCGCTCGTAGTCCTGCAGCATGGAGGACTTGTGGTCACCGACCGAGTTGGCGCGCTCGATGCGCGCCTCGATATCGATCGGAAAGCTGATGCCGATGGCCTTGGCCACCTGCTCGGCCTCGGCCATCATCCGGCGCACCACCGATCGGGTACCCCGGTCCTGGGCGATCTCGGCCAGCGTGCCGCCGGTCAGCACGCTCAAGGGATTGAACGAGAGGTTGCCCCACAGCTTGAGCCAGATCTCCTGGCGGATGTTCGGCTGCACCGGGGCCTCCAGCCCGGCCGCGGTCAATACGCGGGAGAGCCGGCGGCAGCGCTTGGAATCACTGCCGTCCGGCTCGCCCAGGATGAGGCGGCTGCCGAAGCTGTGGCGCACCACGCCGGGCGCGGCGATCTCGGCGGCCGGGTAGAGCACGCAGCCGACGCAGCGTTCGGGCGCCAAGGCACGCCACAGCCGCCCATCCGGGTCGAGGCAGGCCAGGCGCCGTCCCTCGAGACGGCCGCCGTGGCGGTGGAAATACCACCAGGGCACGCCGTTCTGGGCGGTCACGACCATGGTCTCTGGGCCCAGCAGCGGGCCCATGGCCTCGGCCGCCGAGGCCAGCGAATAGGCCTTGAGGGTGAGGATCACCGCGTCCTGCTCGCCCGCCTCCCCCGGGTGGTCGGTGCAGTTTGGCCAGACCCGCCGTTCCACGCCGCCGGAGATCAACTTGAGGCCCCTCCGCTTCATCGCCGCCAGATGGCCGCCGCGGGCGATCAGAGTGACCTCGGCGCCGGATTCGGCCAGGAGCGCTCCCAGGTAGCCGCCCATGGCGCCGGCCCCGTAGATGCATATCCTCATGGCCGGGCCCTCACTGCGGCGGACAGGGTGTCATGGGCACGGGGGCTTCCCCCTTGTGCCCGGTCATGACGACCATAACGATGACCCGCCCGGCCTGCCAGGGGGCGGTGAGGCGCGACTAGACGGTCAGGCGGACCAGTTTGGCGGCTTCCGGGTAGACCGGCGGCTCGCCCCCGGCCCTGCGGTAGGCCGCGCTGCCCAGGCCGGGCCCGTCGCGGTGGTGCCTCAGCGGGCCCTCGCTCTTGCCGTCCGGGGCCTGGGCCAGCATCTGGGCCAGGTAGCCCGCCGAGCTGGCCGGAGCCGGCCGAGGCGCCTGTTGCTGGCGATTTGACGTCGGCGCGAGGGGTGGCCGCGCCGGCGGCTTGCCGGCACCCGAGCCGTCCGTCTCCTGCTGCACGGGCTGCGCCTGGGACCGTGCCGGGCGGCCCTGCCGATGGGCCACCGTGTCGGTGGCAAATGCCCGGGGAGGCAGGGCAGGCCGGGTCGGCGCGCGCGGCACGACCGCCCGTGAAGACGGCAGCGGCTCCGTGGTCAGGGCGATCCCGGCACTGTTGCTCATGATTGCGCGACAATCGCAATTACAGCTTAAAATTATCTAAAATTTGATGAGAATTGTAAATTTTACAACCCTGCTAAATTTTTATAGTATATCTCGCATTAACTATGTAAATTAACTAGATAATTTAAACATGATAACTGTCAATACCGTGGGTTATCGGTATTTTCTCTTAACTATACTGACAATAAGAAGTATTTTTACGGTTTATTTCAGTATTTATTAAGGATCATTCGCCTATGGTCGTATCAAGGCCCGCAAGCAAAGGCGGGCTGCCAACGGCCCATCAAATAGACGGGCGACCTTCAGGTAGGAGAGCTCGACCGTGGCCCGCCGGTCCCCCGACAGCGACAGCAACTCTGCGGAACTCCTGCGGCTGCGCGGTGCCATCGAGGCCGCGGGCGACGTTGTCTATGAGTGGGATCTCGCGACCGACGACCTGAAATGGACCGGCTCGGCGGCCGGTCTGTTCGGCGGCGGCCGCGAAACCCTGCCCGGCACCGGCGACGGCTTCAACGGATTCATCAATCCCGAAGACCTGCCGCAGCGCCTGACCGCGCTGTCGGAGCACTTCGGCGGCAATGGCGGTTACGACTGCGAGTACCGGATCCGGGACGCCGACGGCCTGTTCCAATGGGTGCACGACCGTGGCGCCCTGAAGCGCTCGGCGACCGGCCATCCGGCGCGCATGCTGGGCGTCCTGCGCCTGGTCACCCAGCGCAAGCAGCACGAGGCCAAGCTCGAGTATCTGGCGAACTTCGATGACCTGACCGGCCACTTCAACAAGCTGCGCCTGCGTGAGGTGCTCGACCATGCCCTGGCCCGCGCGCTCAGGTTCGGCCAGGACAGCGCGTTCCTGGTCATCGGCGTCGACCAATTGGGCCGGATCAACGCGGCCTACGGGCACGAGGCCGGGGACCGGGTCCTGTTCGACGTCTCCCAGCGCTTCGACGAGATTCTCCGCAATGCGGACGTGGTCGGGCGGCTGGACAGCGACCGCTTTGGCATCGTCATCTCCGGCTCCGGCAACGAGCAGGCGCTGCGCACGGCCGAGCGGGTGTTGCAGAAGGTCCGTCAGGCGCCGGTCGAGATCGGCGGCCGCCAGGTTCACATAACCGCCTCGGCCGGCATCGTGCTCTTCCCGACCCAGGCGCAGACCGCCTTCGACGTGATCACCAAGGCCGAAAGCGCCCTGCTGCGGGCCAAGGCGGCCGGCCGGGATTGCGCCAGCATCTACGAAATGACCGAAGCCCAACGGCGCGATCAGCTCGCCAGTATGAATATCGGCCAGGACGTCAAGCGGGCGATCAAGGAGGACCGCCTGACCTTCGCCTACCAGCCGGTGGTCGATGCGGTGACCGAAAAGGTGCGCTTCTATGAATGCCTGATGCGCATGCGCATGCCGGGCGGCGCGCTGATACCGGCCGAGCGCTTCGTTCCGGTGATCGAGCAGCTCGGCCTGATCAGGGCGATCGATCGGCGGGCGTTGGAGCTCGCGGTCGAGGATCTCGAGGCCAATCCCGATATTACGCTGGCGATCAATATCTCGGGCCTGACCGCCGCCGACCGGTCCTGGCTGCGGGCCCTGACGTCGCGCCTGAAGGACCGCCCGCATCTGGCGCAGCGGCTGATCGTGGAGATTACCGAGACCGCGGCTCTGCAGGATATCGAGGAGTCGGCGAGCTTCGTCACCGCGGTGCGGAATCTCGGTTGCCGGGTGGCGGTCGACGACTTCGGCGCCGGCTACACGACTTTCCGGCATCTGAAATCCTTGACCGTCGACCTGGTCAAGATCGACGGCTCCTTCGTCCGCGATATCGACAACAGCGGAGAAAACCAGCTGTTCATCCGCAATCTTCTGAGCCTGGCGCGGAGCTTCGATCTGATCACGGTCGCGGAATGCGTCGAGAACGCCGAAGATGCCGCCTACTTGCGTGACCAGGGTGTCGATCTCCTGCAAGGCTTCCATTTCGGCAAGCCCAAGACCGCGCCGCCCTGGAACGAAAATCACGGCAAGGCCAAACAGGCCGTGTAGCCTGCAGGGCGCCGGCACGCCGCCGCGCGGCGTCGTCGGGATCGTGATGTGGTCTCGCGCAGGAAGCCGCCGGGCGGCGATCAGCTCTTCTTTTTGTCCTCGGCAAGCGTTTCGAGCTGTTTCTGCAACAGGTCGACCTGCTGTTTCAGCTGGGCCAGCGTTTCCTGTTCCGCCGCAACCCTGGGCTCGCCGGCCGGCGCCTCGGGCTGGGCTTTCCCGGGTTTCCCGTCCGGCGCCCCAGCCTGGTCGGCAAAAGGCGCGAACATCTTCATGGTGTTGTTGAAAAGCGCCATGTTTTGCTTGCTCATTTCTTCCAGGTTGTCGAACGGGAACATGCCGCCGAAGGTCTTCTGCATGGATTCGCGCATGCGGTCCTGGTTGATCTGAAAACTGCTCATCACGTGATCGAGGTAGCTGGGCACCGCCCATTGAAGATTGTCGCCGTAATAGCTGATCAGCTGCCGCAGAAAATTGATCGGCAGCAGGTTCTGGCCCTTGGCTTCCTCCTCGACGATGATCTGGGTGAGAACCGGCCGGGTGATGTCTTCGCCGCTCTTGGCGTCGTAGACCACGAAATCGACGCCGTCCTTGACCATCTGGCAGAGGTGGTCGAGCGTCACATAGCTGCTGGTCGACGTGTTGTACAGACGTCGATTGGCGTATTTCTTGATGGTAATCGGCTCGCCCTTGCCGGCCGTCTTTTCGTCCGCCACCGTCCCGACCTCTCGCGTATATTTCGTCCCTTATCGGCTAGCCTAACATCGCGCCCGCCTTTTGTGTCCAACGTTTTTTTGCAGTGCAATTAAGCTGCGTTGCGTCGCGGTAGAAAGTTGTAAGTCCAGCCGCTTCACTGGTCTTGCCCCGAACTGGCGGCTATACTCGCGGGCGATGTCGGAAAAGACGGATCTCGACGACTTGGCCGAACGCTATCTGGACCTGTGGCAAGACCAGATGAGCGCGCTTGCCGGCGACCCCGCCTTTGCCGAAGCGATGAACCGGCTGATGGCGGCCGCCGGCGCGGCGGGGTCCGGCATGACCGCGGCGTGGGCTGCCTGGCCGGCCATGTTGGCCGGACTCATGCCGGAGGGTGTCGGCGGACAGGCTGTGGATGGCAAGGGTGAGCAAAGCGGAGACCACGAAACCACGCAAGGCGGCGCAACGGCGGCACGGGCCGCGGCCGCTGCCGCTGCACCTGGGCATAGCGGCCCTGACCTGGACCAGCTCACTCGCCGCCTTGCCGAGCTTGAGGAGCGGGTCGCTCAGCTGGAATCCGACGCTGGGCGACGCAAGCAGGCTCGAAGCAGAGCTCGAGAAGGTCGCGCCTGAGGCCTTCGCCCAGGCGGTCGGACTGGCGGTGCAACGCCGCATGGCTGCGCTGGCCGCTGGTATCCAGGCCTACCTCGACCACCCTTATCGGCGCGAATTGACCGACCCGCCGGCGATCTGGCGCGACGGCCATACCCGGCTGTTGGACTACGGCAAGCCCGGCGCCGCCGGGCCGGCCGTCCTGGTCGTTCCGTCGCTGATCAACCGGGCCTATATCCTGGATCTCACGGAGCGGTTCAGCCTGGTCCGATGGCTGGCGGATCAGGGCTTTCGGCCCTACTTGGTCGATTGGGGCAGCCCGGGCGCCGAGGAGCGCGGTTTTTCGCTGACCGACTATGTGGTGGGCCGCCTGGAGGCTGCGCTCGACGCGGTCATCGCCGCTGACCGGCGGCCACCGCTGGCCATCGGCTATTGCATGGGCGGCCTCCTGGCGCTGGCGCTCGCCCAGCGTCGTCAGGACGACATGGCCGGCCTGGCCCTGATGGCCACGCCGTGGGATTTCCACGCCGAGCAGGCATTGCAGGGCCGCCTAGCGGCCGCCGGGTTGCCGCCGCTCGAACCCATGATGGAAACCCTGGGTGAACTGCCGGTCGAGCTGATTCAGGGCCTGTTCACGGCACTCGATCCGCAGCTCGTGCTGCGCAAGTTCCTGGCCTTCTCGCGGCTCAAGCGCGACAGCGCGGCGGCCAGGGATTTCGTGGCCCTGGAAGACTGGCTGAACGATGGGGTTCCGCTCGCCGCGCCGGTCGCGCGCGAATGCATTGCCGGCTGGTATGGCGAAAACACGACAACCCAGGGCCGTTGGCGGATCGCCGGCCGGGCAGTCGATCCAGGCGCGCTCGTCCTGCCGTGCCTTTGCCTGATCCCGGCGCAGGACCGTATCGTGCCGCCGGCCTCGGCGACGGCGCTCGCCAAAGCCATCCCGGACGCCGAAATGCTCACGCCGTCGATCGGCCACGTCGGTATGGTGGTGAGTGCGCGGGCCAAGCGCCAAGTGTGGAGCCCCCTGGCCCGGTGGCTCAAGGACAAGGCCGCATGATGTGGCGGCCCTGATGGCTGGCGCACGAGGGCTCGGCCCGGCGCCGCCGCTTGCGGTTTCGCGCCTCGTTGTGCAACTTTAAGGAAAAAGCACTTGTGCTGGGGAGGCTGGACCCGCTATATAGAAATATTGTGCAGTGCAGCATGGCGTCCGACCCGAGATGTGGCGCGCGCCGGAGAGAATTGGCTGACACCGCTATCTTGGGAGGAATTCGACCATGACCGATGTAGTGATCGCCAGCGCCACCCGCACCCCGGTTGGCGCCTTTAACGGTGGGCTCTCCAGTGTGCTCGCCTCGTATCTCGGGACCGTCGCCATCAAGGAGGCGATGAAGCGCGCCGAAGTCGACCCCGGCGACGTGGACGAGGCTATCATGGGCCAGATCCTGACCGCGGGCGCCGGCCAGAACCCGGCCCGCCAGGCCGCTGTCGGCGCCGGTATTCCGGTCGAGAAGACGGCCTATCAGATCAACCAGCTCTGCGGTTCCGGGCTGCGCACCGTGGCGCTCGGCTACCAGGCCATCAAGCTCGGCGATGCCGATATCGTGGTCGCCGGCGGCCAGGAGTCCATGAGTCAGGCGCCGCACGTGGCGCACCTCAGGAACGGCACCAAGATGGGTGACGTCCAGTTCATCGATTCCATGTTGAAGGACGGCCTATGGGATGCCTTCAACGGCTATCACATGGGCAACACGGCTGAGAACGTGGCCCGCAAGTGGCAGCTTACCCGCGAGGAGCAGGACGCTTTCGCCGCCGCCTCGCAGCAGAAGGCCGAGGCCGCTCAGAAGGCCGGCAAGTTCGACGACGAACTGACGCCGGTGATCATCAAGACCCGCAAGGGCGACATAACGATCGACACCGACGAGTATCCCAAGCACGGCACCACAGCGGAAAGCCTGGGCCAGCTGCGCCCGGCTTTCGACAAGGAAGGCACGGTGACGGCCGGCAATGCCAGCGGCATCAACGACGGCGCCGCGGCGTTGGTTTTGATGAGCAGCGACACGGCGGCCAAGCGCGGCGTCACGCCGTTGGCCCGCATCGTTTCCTGGGCGACCTGTGGCGTCGATCCGGCGATCATGGGCACCGGGCCGATCCCGGCCAGCCGCAAGGCACTGGAGAAGGCCGGCTGGACCACCGATGACCTCGACCTGATCGAGGCTAACGAGGCGTTCGCGGCCCAGGCTCTCGCGGTCAACAAGGACCTCGGCTGGGACACGGACAAGGTCAACGTGAACGGCGGCGCCATCGCGATCGGCCACCCGGTCGGCGCATCGGGCGCCCGGGTGCTGGTCACCCTGCTGCACGAGATGGCCAAGCGCGACGCCAAGAAGGGTCTCGCCACCCTGTGCATCGGCGGTGGCATGGGCATTGCCATGTG
>JBFJPL010000120.1:0-11987 GCA_041617155.1 Kiloniellales bacterium | reverse complement strand
TACAAGTTCTCGACCTACGCCACCTGGTGGATCCGCCAGGCGATCACCCGCTCGATCGCCGACCAGGCGCGCACCATCCGCATCCCGGTGCACATGATCGAGACGATCAACAAGCTGGTCAGGACCAGTCGCCAGATGCTGCACGAGATCGGCCGCGAGCCGGCCCCGGAAGAGCTGGCCGAGCGGCTGGTCATGCCGCTGGAGAAGGTGCGCAAGGTCTTGAAGATCGCCAAGGAGCCGATCTCCCTCGAAACGCCGATCGGCGACGAGGAGGACAGCCACCTGGGCGACTTCATCGAGGACAAGAACGCCGTCCTGCCGCTCGACGCGGCGATCCAGGCCAACCTACGCGAGACCACGACCCGCGTGCTGGCCAGCCTGACCCCGCGCGAGGAGCGGGTCTTGAGGATGCGCTTCGGCATCGGCATGAACACCGATCACACCCTGGAAGAGGTCGGCCAGCAGTTCTCGGTCACCCGCGAACGCATCCGCCAGATCGAAGCCAAGGCGCTTAGGAAGCTCAAGCACCCGAGCCGTAGCCGGAAATTGCGCAGCTTCCTGGATACCTGATCCCTTGGGGCGGCGCGGAGGCGGAGCCCTTGATTGAGAGAGCTATTGAGGGTGTTCGGGAAGTTCAAGCACCTTGGGCGCCGGTGATCGTCTTGGTCAAGGACAGGTGATTGGGAGGTAGCGGACTAACCCCTTGTCCGCGCAGGTGGCCGACTGGATCGCGTGGCGGTTCTCTTGCTATCCTTTTGGCAACTATTCTCGACGATTCTCGCCCGGCATAGGGTAGATCCTACACCTCCCTAGCGCGCCGTCCGAGGATCCCATGACCGAATTCTTTGCCGTCGAAAACCTGATGACCCTTGCCATGCTGACGCTGCTGCAGGCGGTGCTCGGCTTCGACAACCTGCTCTACATCTCGATCGAGTCGAAACGGGTCGCGCCGGGCCGCCAGGCCTTCGTGCGCAAACTTGGAATCGGACTGGCGATCCTGCTGCGCATCGTTTTGCTGTTCGCGGTCATCCAGGCGATCCAGTATCTGCAGGAGCCCTTCTTCTCGCTGAGCGCCGCCGGGTTCGTCGAGGGGGCCTTTAACGTGCACAGCGTAATCGTGCTGGTCGGCGGTGTATTCATCGTCTACACGGCCTTCAAGGAAATCCATCACATGCTGGCGGTCGACGAGATCGGGGCCGCGGGCGACAAGGGGCTGCGCTCGACCGGCGCGGCGATCTTCTGGATCATCGCCATGAACCTGGTCTTCTCCTTCGATTCGATCCTCGCCGCCGTGGCCTTGACCGATCTCTTCGCTGTGATGGCGACCGCGATCGTGATCAGCGGCGTGCTGATGATCTGGCTGCCCGACCATGTCGCCGAGTTCCTCAAGCGCAACCGCATGTACGAGGTCTTGGGCCTCTTCATCCTCCTGATCGTCGGCATGATGCTGCTGTCGGAGGGTGGCCATCTGGCCCACCTCAAGCTGTTCGGCTACGCGGTCGAGCCGATGGCCAAGAGCACCTTCTATTTCGTCATCTTCGTGCTGGTCGCCGTCGACGTGGTCCAGAGTCGCTACCGGCAGAAGCTCACGCGCCAGCGTGCGGCGGAAATGGCCGGCTGACGGCTGGCGGCAGCTCGCCAAACCGGTTTCCGAGGCTCCGCGCGCCCCGAAACAAGATTAGTTTTTCTCATTTCCCAGATGAGAAGTTGTCGTTTGTCTTCGCCGCTCGAACTCAGCATATCCGACAAAGAAAGATGGTTCACTGGCGGTTCGGCGCCTGCCGGACAGCCGGCATTCGGATAAGGAGAGTTCACATGACTTCGGCTCATATTCCAAGCAACCAGTCTGCCGCTGGTGGGCTAAAAGTCGGCATCGGCGTCGTCGCAATCCTGGCGCTGGTCGCCTTGAGCGGGCTTGACGGCGGACCCGCGGCGGACCGCTCCGGTCCTCAGGCCAGCCAGCAAGTCGCCACGCCCCAGGCGCAGCCGGTGTTCGACGGCCGCGGCAAGTGGGGCGGCTATGCGCGCTGACGGCAGGTGAGGGAAAGGCGCGAAGCGGGCGGCCCGGTGCGGACCGCCCGTTTCCTTATGGCAACCTACGTTCCGACGTGGTCAACCGCGAACTTCTTGATCTCACCGCTCTGCAGCCGCGACCAGTAGCGATCGAGTTCCTTCTTGACCACCGGGAAGAGGATGTAGAGCGCGATGATGTTGGCGATCGCCATGGCGAAGATCGCCGAGTCCGAGAAGTCCACCACCGGGCCCAGGTTCATCGACGCGCCGATCACCACGAAGATGCAGAAGATCAGCTTGAACAGCAGGTCCATGGTGCGGTTCTCGCCGAACAGATAGGTCCAGCACTTGGCGCCGTAGTAGGACCAGGACAGCATGGTCGAGAAGGCGAAGAGGATCACCGCCACGGCCAGGATGTAGGGGAACCAGGAGAACACGCTCTCGAAGGCGCTCGAGGTCAACTCGACGCCGCTCATGCCGCCGCCGGCGGTATAGGTGCCGGTGATGACGATGACCAGGGCGGTCATGGTGCAGATCACCACGGTGTCGATGAAGGGCTCGTGCAGGGCCACCAGGCCCTCGGTGATCGGCTCCTTGGTGCGCACCGCGGAGTGGGCGATGGAGGCCGAGCCGACGCCCGCCTCGTTCGAGAAGGCGGCCCGCTTGAAGCCTTGGATCAAGGCACCGATCGCACCGCCGGCCACGCCCTCTGCGCTGAAGGCGCCGGTGAAGATGGCGCCGAAGGCCGCCGGCACCTGGTCAATGTTGGCGAGGATGATCACGACCGCTGCTGTGCAGTAGATGACCGCCATGAGGGGCACGACCTTCTCGGTCACCCTGGCGATCGACTTGATGCCGCCGATGATCACCACGCCGACCAGGAGCGCGACGATCAGACCGAACAGCCAGCCCTTGTCGGCCATGAAGCTGTCGGCGCCGCCGGTCACGTTGACGAACTGCTGGAACGACTGGTTGGCCTGGAACATGTTGCCGCCGCCGAGCGATCCGGCGATACAACAGACCGCGAAGAACACGGCCAAGCCCTTGCCGAGGCCGCCCATGCCCTTCTCCGCAAGGCCCTTGCTCATGTAGTACATGGGCCCGCCGGAAACCGTGCCGTCGGGATATTCGTTGCGGTATTTGACGCCCAGCGTGCACTCGGCGAACTTCAGCGACATGCCCATGAGGCCGGCCAGGATCATCCAAAAGGTGGCGCCCGGCCCGCCGATCGAGACGGCAATGGCGACACCGGCGATGTTGCCGAGCCCGACCGTGCCCGAAAGCGCCGTGGCCAACGCCTGGAAGTGCGAGACCTCGCCGGCGTCCTTGGGGTTGGCATAGTCGCCCTTGATCAGGTCGATCGCGTGGCCGAAGGCGCGAAAGGCGATGAACCTGAAATAGACCGTGGCAATGGCGGCGGCGATAACGAGCCACATGACGATCAAAGGAAACTGCGTCCCAAAGACCGGCACGGAATAGAAGATCACGCTGACGATGGCGTTCGATACCGGCGCGACGGCGGTGTTGATCGCCTCGTCGATGCCGCCGCTTTCCTGGGCCCAGCAAAGCGGCGCCCAGAGCATCGTAACGAGCCAAGCTAAAAGAGCTTTTTTCATGGAGGCCTCCCTAAATTTTTTTGTTTGCAGGCAAAAGACGTCGGCTGCCCGGGCCCGCCCGGGCGATCCGGAGTCCTGTGCCGCGTCAGGGGATTACGGTAACGGGAACTGGTGAAATCTGGACCAGGCTGCCGGCGACGCTGCCGAACAGCATGGCCTGGAGCTTGGAGAGGCCCCGCCTGCCGATGAAGATTTGGCTGGCCTTGTGTTCCACGGCCAGGGCGCTCAGCACTTCCGCCGCGTGGCCGTGCCGGACCACGCCCACGGCATCGACTCCGGCCTTCTTGAGGGCGGCGACCAGCGGCTGGAGCACGCTGCTCTCGGCGCGCGAGATCTCCTCCTCGCGCCGCTTGTGCCGCTGTTCGTTTTCTTCCGGCGTGTTGAAAGTATAGGGCGACCATTCGATCACATAGGCGACGACCAGCCGTGCCTTGCCGCCCTTGGCGCGTTTGGCGGCGAAATCGGCCGCGCGCGATCCGCCGTCACTGCCGTCGACGCCAACCAGCAAAGTGTCTGTCATTACCGCTCCCCCCTCGTTCGCTATTTCGGACCTGTCTTGCCGTCCCTGCTCGCCAGCCTGTCGGATTTTTTTCAATGTTGGCATGATTGGTGATTGCGCACCAGGGGTGGTTTTACCTTTTGGCATTGAACATGAAGGTTTCCGCTCACGAACGAATGGCCAAAGCCAGGGAGCGCGCCGTCGATGTTTTTGGTTTTCATTTGACCCTGCGGCGTTCGCTGCCGACCCGCACGGGAGCCGCTGAGAGCGGAAGCTCAGGCATTAGCCCGCAATTCTCATACTGGCCATGGCCTGCGTCGCGTTCGGGCGGCGTGCTCGGCTAGGAGAAGGCCGAAAAGCGGTGCCGTTGCACCGGTCGAGGCCTTCGACGCGGCCGACACCCGGCCGGGCGCGACCCTGCGGGCGGCGTTGTCCGGCCGACAGGGTGCGTCAAGCCGCTTGCCCGATGCGCCAGCATCGCGCCGCACGGCTTTCCTACCCTGTCGGCCGGACAATGCCGCGCAGACCGTGGCCAGTATGAGAATTGCGGGCTAGCAGGTGCTCGATACCGGCCGGCGTTCCCGGCACCTCAACGTTCGAGCGTGGCGCGCACCATTTGCGCCAGCTTGCGTTTGCGAAACGGCTTGCCGAGCAGAAGGGCGTCTTGCGGAAAGGGTGTCTTCGGGTCCGCCGCGCTCGCGGCGTAGCCAGATATGAACAGCACCTTGAGGCCCGGCCGCAGGCGTTCGGCCTCCGCCGCCATCGCCGGACCGCTGGTCCCGCCCGGTAGTACCACGTCCGAGAGCAGCAGGTCGACCCGCGGGGCCGCGCGCAGCGCCGCGAGCCCGGTCCGGGCGTCCTTAGCGCTCACGACCCGGTAGCCGAGACTGTGCAAGGCGGACTCGGCGAGTTCGCGGACGTCCGTATCGTCCTCGACCAGGAGGACGGTTTCGCCATGCGCCGGTGGCTCCTCCGCCGCGACGTCCTGACGGGCCTCCTCGGCCCCCGCTTGCGCGCGCGGCAGGTAGAGCTTCACCATGGTGCCGTGCCCGGGTCTGCTTTGGATCGTGATCTCGCCACCCGACTGTTTGGCGAAGCCGTAGACCATGGAGAGTCCGAGGCCGCTGCCCTCGCTCACGCCCTTGGTGGTGAAGAAGGGCTCGAACGCGCGCTCCAGGACCTCCGGGGTCATCCCCGCCCCGGTGTCCTTGATCGTCAGCAGCACGTAGTCCCCGGGGGTTACGTCCATATGCCGGGCGGCATAGCGTCGGTCCAGAACGGCGTTGGCTGTCTCGATCGACAGCGTGCCGCCCTCCGGCATGGCGTCGCGCGCGTTGAGCGCCAAGTTCAGCAGCGCGTTTTCCACCTGGCCGGGGTCGGCTTCGGCCCGCCACAAGCCTTCGGCGCTCGATGTTTCGATCCTGATCGTTTCGCCCAACGTTCGTTGCAGCAGATCGATCATGTCGGTGATCAACTCGTCCAGGTCGAGCACCCGAGGCCGCAAAGGTTGGCGGCGCGAGAAGGTCAAGAGGCGCTGTGTGAGCTCGGCGCCGCGCGTGGCGGCCCGTATGATTGCCCGCGTCGCCTTGTTGCCGCCGAACAGCCGTTCCTCCAGAACATCCGCGTTTCCGAGGATCACGGCCAGGAGGTTGTTGAAATCGTGCGCCACGCCGCCGGTCAATTGCCCCACCGCCTCCATCTTCTGGGCCTGGCGAAGCTGCTCCTCCAGCTTCTTTCGCTCGGTGATGTCGCTTACGGCGCCAACGAAACAGCGCTTATCGCCGATCGTCATTTCATTGACGGAAATCTCGGCCGGAAACTCGGTGCCGTCCTTGCGGCGTCCCCGCATCTCGCGGTAACCCCGGCCGATAATCTTTGCCGTGCCCGTACGAAGGTAGTCCAGGATGTAGCCGTCGTGAGCAGAACGGACCGATTCGCCGGCAAGCATGGCGACGTTCTGCCCTAGGACTTCGTCCCGGTTGTAACCGAATATCTTCTGGGCGCCGGCGCTGAAGGATTCGATGCGGCCTGAATCGTCGATGGTGATGATCCCGTCCAGGACGCTGTCGACGATGGTGCGGATACGGGTCTCGCCGTCGCGCAACTTTTGGCTGACCAGGATCTCCCGGCAGATCAGAATCGTCATGATGGCGATGACCATGGTCGTCAAGATTGCGATGGCGTAGGTCGGCAGCGCGAACGACGTTACGGCTTGGGAAATGTCCTCGGTCGAGACGCCGATGGCGACGATAAGTGGAAACTCGGAGAGCCGGCGATAAGCGTAGTAGCGTGTGATGTCGTCGACGACGCTGGTCTGTTTGTAGAGCCCGACCGGACTTTGCTCGAGTTCCTGCCAGATCCTCGAGCCGCTGATATCCTGGCCCGGTCCGAGCCGGCCGTAACTGGAGCGCGCGCGTATCTTCTTGTCGGTGCCGACCAGCGTCGCGGAGCTCTTCGGCCCCAAGTTCAAGGCGCTGAAAAATTCGGTCATTGCCGCGGCTTCCAGAGCCGCGAAGATGACCCCGCCGAAGCTGCCGTCGGGCAAGGTGATGCGCCGGACCATCCTGAGGACGAGCTTTCCGGTGTTGCGACCCCGGTGCGGCAGCGAGACGAAAACCCGGTCGCCCTCGTGCTGCTTTTGAAACCTGAAGTAACCACGGTCCTTGGCAGTGGTGCCGGGCTTGATCGGGTGGCCGGAAACCAGCAACGGTGTGCCCTCCCAATCGATGATCGTGATGTGTGAGGCGATCGATCTGTCGAGCGGCACGGCCGCCATCATCCGGCGCACCGCCTCCAGGCCACCGTTCTCGACGTACTCCCGGCGCAGGATTTTTATGTAGGAATCGCTGTATCGGAAGGCTTGTAGGGTCTGCTGTTCGAAAAAACTGGCTAGATCCTGTGCCCGTTTTGCGCTTTGCGCGAATTTCCGCTCGCGCTCGGCCGAGATGCTGTGGTAGGTGACGGACCAGACGACGCCGCTGAGAACCAGCCCAGCGACGACATAGGGCAGCAGCCGCGCACCGAAACTCCTAGTCATCCAAGCCTATATTTTCCGACCAGTCTGTCCTTTGTACTTCGTCTACTAGATTCGTACAAGTCGGGTAGTGTCTCAGTTTGAAATCTTGCCGAAACAGCACCGTGAACGTCCACATTTTAGCAGTTTGCGTCTGCGTCACCCCAAAAAACGGACGTGACGAGCCGGCTCGGCCCTAGTCGGCTCGTGACCCCTTGCGGTCATTCGACGGGGGCGGGCCGCAATAGCAGGGTTCGGCTAGGAGCAGCAGCTCAGAGGAGCGTTTCACAACTTCGGCATCTGGATGAGGAATAGGACGCTGAAGTGGGTACCTTGCGATAAAGTTGCCATAGGACCCACGACTGCCCCGCTCGACCCCGATACCGCGGAGCGATGTTCATGAGGAAAGCCCTTACCCTGTTAGTCGTGCTCTTTGTGGCGAGCACGGCGCGCGCTGACGAATCGGACGTGCTGACCCGCCTGATGCAGGAACCGCTGACACTCTTCGACTGGGGCATGGCACAGCTCGACCGCGACATAGAGCGGGTTGCGCGGGAGACCTTCGAAGAGCGCCTCGGTCTTGGCAGACCAGCGGCCAACGCCCGCTTCGACCCGGAGAAGCGCCAGGTGATTCTGGGCGCCACAATGACTTTGCCGCCGGCCAACCGCAGCGAGGCTACCTGCATCCAGGCTTTCCGGGAGATCGTGGCGGGCCTGGCCAAGGTTGCGCCACGCGGGCACAAGCCGCTGCCCTGGTACCTGCAAAACGCGTTTCAGCCGGACGGTCACACCCGGGAGGGATCGTCCGAAGACATTGGTGCCAGGCTGCTTGAGGTGGTACGGCTCTATGTGTTCCTTGTCCCGACACCAAGCGATACTTTCAAGGGCGACATTCGCATGGTTTTCTGCCACGGCCGACTGGACGCTCAATTAGACCAAATCACCGTGGAAGAGACGCCCTGAGACAAGGAGCGCGTGTTGCCGGCCAGGATGAAGTGCAAAGGCGATCCCGGACCCAGGCGACGCTAGGCCGCGGTCGACCCGAGAGCCGACATTCGCGACGGGAAACCAGAATGCCGCCTTGGGTCGATTGCGGCCCTTCTGAGCACAGAAATTCGATGGCGGCGAACTTCCGATTCTGGCTATCATCAGCCTCGATCACCGCCCCGGAACGACGACCGCTTTAGTCCACTAGGCTGACATTCGAGTCCTCTTTGCACTTTCAGCGCATCAAATTCCAAACTGACCCACTACCACAAGTCGGCTTGTCCAAAACGACCTTGCGGCGTTCGCGGTCATGGCCCGGAAGCGGCATTCCGCCCCTTGACCCGAATCCTGCCGCTCGACGTAGAATCGCCCGGTTCTTCGTGCGGGAGAATTGCCCATGGCGCGCATGACCTTCACCGAGACGGCGGTGGCCGAGGCCTCGGCGCCGGCCGACGGCCGGGTGGAGTTCTGGGATACCGAGCTGCCGGGCTTCGGCCTGCGGGTAAGCGACGGTGGGCGCAAGTCCTGGCAGCTCATGTACCGCATCGACGGGCGCAAGCGGCGCATGACCCTGGGCGGCTACCCGGCGCTGTCCTTGGCGCTGGCGCGCGATGCCGCCGTCGAGGCGTTGCGCGAGATCCACAAGGGTCGCGACCCGGCGGCCGAACGCGCCTCGCTGACCGGCGGGCCGCTCACCTTCGAGGGCTTCGCCAAGGCCTATATCGAGCGCTACGCCAAGCAGGCGAAGAAGACCTGGACGGCGGACGCGCGCATGATCGAGCAGGACCTGCTGCCGGCCTGGCGCAGGCGGCCGGCCGATTCCATCACCCGGCGCGACGTGATCGAGTTGTTGGAGCGCGTGGTGCGGCGCGGCCACGCCACGGCGGCCAACCGGCGCCTCGCGCTGATCCGCAAGATGTTCGCCTGGGGTCTGGAGGTCGATATGGTGCCGGCGACGCCGGTCGTGGCGGTCCGGGCGCCGGCCCGCGAGGCGCCGCGCGAACGGCTGCTGTCGGAGCGTGAGATCGTCGCCTTGTGGCGGGCCTGGGATCAGATCGGCTGGCCGTTCGGATCGCTCGGCAAGCTGATGCTGCTGACCGCCCAGCGGCGCGGCGCGGTGGCCGGCCTGCAGCTGGCCGACATTGGCCTGGCCAATCAGGTCTGGACCCTGCCGCGGGCGGTCACCCGGGGCAGCGACCCGCACGAGGTGCCGCTGGCGCCCCTCGCGATCGAGATCCTGGCCTCCCTGCCGCGCCTGGACAGCCCCTACGTCTTTCCGGCGCGAGGTCACCCGGAGCGGCCGGTCTCCGGCTTCTCCCGGGCGGCCGAGCGGGTCGCGCGCATCTCCGGCGTAAGCGACTGCCGCTTCGACGACCTGCGCCGCACGGCGCTCTTCGGCATGGCCCGGCTCGGCACCCCGCCCACCGTACTCGAGCGCATCGCGAACCGCACGTCGAGCCTCGCCGGGCCGGCCCAGGCGATCGATCCGGCGGCTGACATCGCGGCGAAACGCAAGGCTTTGGAGGCCTGGGCCGACCACGTAAAGCGGCTCCTGGACCTGGCCGATCTTGTCTCCGCGGTGCGCTCCTAGCGTCTCCGGAAGGTTCAAATTGGGCGGAACCCGGTGCGGAACCCGTGGAAAAGCGAGAAATTATTAAGCGTCTATAACTGGCTGTTTTATAGAGATAAATATCGAATTTTAGGCCGAGAAAGCATCTGATTTATCGTCACCTGCTTTTGCATTTCGCTCGTCAGCGGGCTGGGCGTTTTTCGTGTCCCGGCAGAGGGCCGCGCGATAGGATGCGGCCATGGAAATCACCCTGCTCGGCACCGGCTGCCCCGCCGTCTCGACCGAACGTTACGGCCCGGCGCAGGTCGTCCGCCATGGCGGACGGTCGCTGCTGATCGACTGCGGATCGGGGGCGACACAGCGGCTCCTGGGCGCCGGCGTGCCGGGCCGCGACCTGGACGCAGTGCTGCTTACGCATCTCCATTCCGACCACATCGTCGACCTGTTCCAGCTGGTCATCTCGTCCTGGCATCAGGGCCGCGATCGGCCGCAGCGGGTCTACGGTCCGCCCGGCACACGCGCCTATGTCGAGCGTCTGATGAGGCTCTGGCGGCCTGAACTGGACCAGCGCGTCGCTCACGAGCGGCGCCCCTCGACCGCCGCGCTCGAGGTCGAGGTCGAGGAGTTCGGCCCGGGCGAGCTAATGGCGCTGGACCGCCTGAAGGTGGCCGCGGTCGAGGTCGACCACCGGCCGGTCAGGCACGCCTACGGCTTCGTCTTGGAGACCTCGGATGCGCGCCTGGTCCTCTCCGGCGACACCCGGCCCTGCCCGACGCTGACCGATGCGGCGCGCGGCGCCGACGTGCTGGTCCACGAGGTCTTCGTCCACCGCGAGCTGCCGGTGGTCGAGGGCCTGCGCACGCAAGAGACACTCGAGAACGTCGCCGGCTATCACACCCTCTCCAGCCAGGTCGGCAAGGTCGCCGCCGAGGCCGGCGTCGGCTGCCTGGTCCTGACCCACTTCGTCCCGCCCGCCTGCGACCGCGCCGCCCTGCTCGCCGAAGTGACCGCCGACTTCCCCGGCCCCGTGGTAATCGGCGAAGACCTCATGACCATCGACGTGGCGCGGCGACGGGTAAAGCACGGCCAGGCGTATTTGGCTTTAGGACGAGGTGACGGCGAGAGCCCTTGATCCCGGCGCCCGAGCCGGGCAAAACTCTCCTGGGCCCGTAGTTCAGCGGTCAGAACCCGCCGCTCATAACGGCGTTGTCGCAGGTTCGAATCCTGCCGGGCCCACCACCATCGGATGGCTGGTGCGGGATGGTCTGGCGGGCAGGGATAGGCGCAATCGGCGGCGGGCACGCCGCCTTGGCTTCCGGGCGGCGCCCTTGAGTTCTGTGCATGGCCAACTGCGGCGCGCGGTCGACGTGCGGCCCCATGAGGTTCGGGCGCTGCTCTGGTCCTTCGCCTACTTCTTCTGCCTGCTCTGCAGCTACTACATCCTGCGCCCGCTGCGCGACGAGATGGGTATCGCCGGCGGGGTCAGGAACCTGCAGTGGCTGTTTACCGGGACCTTCGTGGCCATGCTGCTGGCCGTGCCGGTCTTCGGCGCGCTCGTCGCCCGGCTGCCGCGCCGGCGCTTCATACCGCTCGCCTACCGCTTCTTCATCGTCAACATCCTGATCTTCTTTCTGCTGCTGCGCCTCGACATCGCGACGGTCCAGGTGGCGCGCGCCTTCTTCATCTGGGTCAGCCTGTTCAACCTTTTCGTGGTGTCGGTGTTCTGGAGCTTCATGGCGGACCTGTTCCGCAACGAGCAGGCGCGCCGGCTGTTCGGCTTCGTCGCCGCGGGCGGCAGCGCCGGCGCGCTGCTCGGCCCGGCACTCACCGCCAGCCTGGCGGTGCCGCTCGGGCCGGTCAATCTGCTGCTGATCTCAGCGGGTTTTCTGGAGATCGCGGTGCAGTGCATCCGCCGTCTGCTGCGCACGGCGCCGGCGGGTGACGGTGGAGAGTCGGCAACGCCCGCCGCGCCATCGGACGAGACAATCGGCGGCAGTGTGTTCGCGGGCATCACCGAGGTGCTGCGCTCGCCCTATCTGCTCGGCATCTGCCTCTACATCCTGCTCTACACCACGACCTCGACCTTTCTCTATTTCCAGCAGGCCCACATCGTCACCGGCGCGTTCGACGATCCGGCCGAGCGGACCCGCATCTTCGCCGTGATCGATCTTTCGGTCGGGCTGCTGACACTGCTGATCCAGTGCTTCGTGACCGGCCGGATCATGCCCTGGCTGGGCGTCGGACCGACCCTCGGGTTCCTGCCCCTGCTCACGCTGCTCGGCTTCGCGG
>JBFJPL010000119.1:0-12013 GCA_041617155.1 Kiloniellales bacterium | reverse complement strand
GACCAGCACGGTGAGGCCGATGTCCACGGCAGCCGAAATGATTCGTTGCCCCCACTCGGTGTGGAGCGGGTCCATGCCGGCGATGTCCCAAGTCACGGCCAGGGCCGCCAGGGCAACGACGAGCAAGATGATCCGCACGCACGTCTGCACCAAGGAAACGAAGCGCTCGCGGCGCGCTTCGAAACCCGTGTCGCTCAAGATCTTCAGGCTGGCGACCTTGTCCAGGAGGGCGTTGACCAGGCGGTCGACGGCCGGAAACAGCAGCGTGATCCACCAGCTGATCGAGGTCGACTCGACGCGCTCGAGGTCGTTCGTGAACACGCCGAAGCCCCAGTTGACCCAGAGCGCCGCCAGCCAGGCGATGACCATGTAGACCCAGCTTTGCGAAACGATCTGCCCGAGTGTCGAGGGTTTTTCGCCCGCCGGCCGCGGTGACACGAACAGGCGCGCGAGCCGCCCGCGGTTGCTCGACACGAAGACAATGAGAATCAAGACCAATAGGAGACCGTCGAACGCGGCCGTGGCACGTCCCAGCACTGGTGTCATGCCGGCCGCAACGATGGTCTCGCCCATGAAGACGACAAAGACGTAAGCGGCAATAAACGCGACGGCCCAGCGATGAAACGCCCGTGCATCGTCGTTTGAAAGCGCGATCGGGCGGATGCCTTCCGACGCCGGAGCAAGAATCGCGCGCGAAACGATGGCGCAGCCTCTAAAGGTGATGATAGCGACCAGCAGGCCTTCGAGCGTTCGGGCCAGGTTCGTGCCGCTGTCGACGGAAAAGTAAAGGGCGATCCACGCGAACACGGCGAACAGCAGCACCCCGGCCAGTTCGAAGAGCACGCGAAAGACCGCATAGCCGAACACGACACGCCACTCGCCGGCCCGTTGCTCGCGGATCGTTCGATTGAGGGAATTGAGCTTCCAGCAGACCAAGCGTTCTCCGGCCACGCCGACGACCACCATCAGAGCGATCGCCAGCGGCCAAGCCAAACCGCCACCCTCCAGCGCCGTCGCAACGGCACTTCCGATTTCGCTCGGCCAGTTCGGCGCAGCCGCCAGGAACGATTGAAATTCCCGATGGAAATCAAGCATTTGAGCGACGGTCACATCGTCCGCCATGGCATCACTCCTCATCCGGCCTGCCGGACCGCTTTGCCCGTGCCGCCTGGCCGAACGCGGGTCGAGACCGCCGGCGCAGACGACTCGTGCCCATCCAACAGGCGCGGGCAAACCATCAGAATGGCAGAGATCGTAGCGGCGAGACGCCCTGCCTGTTCAACCTCCCGGGCCCAGGAGACTAGCGAGGTATGGCGCGAGAATCCACCCAACGGCGGAAGAAGCGCAAACGCGAGACGCCACGGCTCAGATGTCGTTTATGAGAGCAAGCCTCAGTGCCCGAACGCCTTGACGATGTCCTCGCACATCTTCTTGGCGTCGGCGAACAGCATCATGGTGTTGTCGCGGTAGAACAGCTCGTTGTCGACGCCGGCATAGCCGGAGGCCAGCGAGCGCTTGACGAACAGCACGGTCTGGGCCTTGTCGACCTCGAGGATCGGCATGCCGTAGATCGGCGAGGTCGGGTCGGTCTTGGCCGCCGGGTTGGTGATGTCGTTGGCACCGATCACGAAGGCGACCTCGGAAGCGGCGAAGTCGCGGTTGATCTCGTCCATCTCGAAGACCTTGTCGTAGGGTACGTTGGCCTCGGCCAGCAGCACGTTCATGTGCCCCGGCATGCGCCCGGCGACGGGATGGATCGCGTAGCGCACGTCGACTCCCTCGGCTTCCAGCAGGTCGGCCATCTCGCGCAAGGCATGCTGGGCCTGGGCGACCGCCATGCCGTAGCCGGGCACGATGATCACTTTGTTGGCATTCTTCATCAGGAAGGCGGCGTCGTCGGCCGAGCCGGACTTGACCGTCCGGTCGCCCAGGTCGGCGCCGGCCGCAGCCGCGACCTCGCCGCCGAAACCGCCCAGGATGACGTTGAAGATCGAGCGGTTCATGCCCTTGCACATGATGTAGCTGAGGATCGCGCCGGACGAGCCGACCAGCGCCCCGGTGATGATCAGCAGGTTGTTCTCCAGCGTGAAGCCGATACCGCAGGCGGCCCAGCCCGAATAGGAGTTGAGCATGGAGATCACGACCGGCATGTCGGCGCCGCCGATCGGCAGGATCAGCAGGAAGCCGATCGCCAGCGAGGCCAGCACGATCAGCCAAAAAATCAGGCCCGTCTGCTCCTGGCAGAACCAGACCACCAGGGCGACGATGCCGATGCCGATCAGCGCGTTCAGCGGATGCTGGAAGATGAACACCAGCGGCTTGCCGGTGACCAGGCCCTGCAGCTTGGCGAAGGCCACGACCGAGCCGGTGAAGGTGATCGCGCCGATCACCACGCCGAGCGACATCTCGATCAGCGAGGCCAGCTTGATCTCGCCGGACACGCCGATGCCGTAGGCCTCCGGCTTGTAGAAGGCGGCGGCGGCGACCAGCACCGCGGCCAGGCCGACCAGGCTGTGGAACGCGGCGACCAATTGCGGCAGCGCGGTCATCTGGATCTTCAGCGCGATGTAGGTGCCGACCGCGCCGCCGATCAACAGGCCCGCGCCGATCAGCCAATAGCTCACCACGCCGGGCAGCGCCAAGGTGGTGACGATGGCGATCAGCATGCCGACCATGCCGTAAAGGTTGCCGGCGCGGCTCGATTCCGGGTGGCTGAGGCCGCGCAACGCCAGCACGAAACAGATCGAGGCGACCAGGTACAGCAGGGCTGCGTAATCCACGCTCATGGCCATGGCCTTACCTCGGCTTCTTCTTGAACATGGCCAGCATGCGCTGGGTCACGATGAAGCCGCCGAAGATGTTGACCGCGGCCAGGGTGACGGCGATGAACCCCATCACCTCGCTGAAGCTGAGGTCGGCCGGCCCGGCGGCGATCAGGGCGCCGACGATGATCACCGAGGAGATCGCGTTGGTCACCGCCATCAGCGGCGAATGCAGCGCCGGTGTCACGCGCCAGACCACGTGGTAGCCGACGAAGACCGCCAGCACGAAGACCGTCAGGCCGATCACCAGAGCCGAAGCGCCGGCGGCGCCGGGCTCGCCGGCCTGCACCACGATCTTTCCGGCCTCGCCGGCCAGCGCGCCGGCTTCCTGGGCCAGTTCGCCTGCCTTGTCGGCCAGGGCCTTGGCTTTCAGGGAGAAGCTTTCCGGGTCCATCAGGCGTCGCCTCCTTCGCCTTGGCGCGCGGCGCCGCCGCGGGACTTGGGTTTGGCCGCGGCTTTGGCCGCGGCTTTGGCCTTGGGCTTGGCTTTGGCCTTCGGCTTGGGCGCCGGTGCGGCGGCCGTCTTGGGTTCACGCGCTGCTTCGGCTTGAGGTTCGCTCTGGGCTTTCGCCTTGGGCTTGGCCGGCGCCTTGCCTTTGGCCGCCAGGGCGGGATGGACGATGCCGCCGTCGCGCGTGACACAGGTGCCCTTGACGATCTCGTCATCCCAGTCGATCGCCAGGACCCCGCTCTCCTTGTCGACCAGCAGTTCGACGAAGTTGTAGAGGTTGCGCGCGTAGAGCCGGCTGGCGTCGGTCGCCAGACGGCTCGGCACGTTGAGGTGGCCGACGATCTTGACGCCGTGCTTGGTCACCACCTTGCCCGGTTCCGACAGCTCGCAGTTGCCGCCGTTCTCGACCGCCAGATCGACGATCACCGAGCCGGGTTTCATCGAGGCGACCATATAGGCGCTGATCAGACGCGGCGCCGGGCGGCCGGGGATCAACGCCGTGGTGATGACGACGTCCTGCTTGGGGATGGTCTCGGCGATCAGCGCCGCCTGCTTCTCCTTGTAGGCCGCGCTCATCTCCTTGGCGTAGCCGCCGGCGGTTTCCGCCGCCTTGAACTCCTCGTCCTCGACCGCGACGAAAGAGGCGCCCAGGCTTTCGACCTGTTCCTTGGCGGCCGGCCGCACGTCGGTCGCCGAGACGATGGCGCCCAGGCGGCGGGCCGTGGCGATCGCCTGCAGGCCGGCGACACCGGCGCCCATGACCAGGACGCGCGCCGGCGGCACCGTGCCGGCGGCAGTCATCATCATGGGAAAGGCGCTGGCGAACTCGGCGCAGGCGTCGAGCACCGCCTTGTAGCCGGCCAGGTTCGACTGGCTCGACAGCACGTCCATGGACTGGGCGCGAGTGATGCGCGGCACCAGGTCCATGGCGAAGGCGGTGATGCCGGCCTTGGCGATCGCGGTCAGCTCGTCGCCGGCGCGGAAGGGGTCGAGCGTCGAAATCAGGATCATGCCCTTGGCGAAGTCGTGCAGCTCGGCGGGCTCCGGGCGTTGCACCTTGAGCACGACCGCGGCCTCCACCAGCGCGGCCGCGGCATCCTTGGCGATGGCCGCACCAGCGTCGCCATAGGTCGAGTCGGTGATCGCCGAACCGAGGCCGGCGCCCTTCTCCACCGCGACGGTACAGCCGAGCGCCGTCAGTTTCTTCACGGTCTCGGGCGAGGCCGCAACCCGTGCCTCGTGGGCACGCCGCTCCTTAGGGATGGCGATCTTCATGCTGCCCTTGATCCCCCCTTGATGAGACTTCCAGACCGACCGCCGTTAAAGAGCGCAGAAAACCGCGCGTTGCAAGCCCCTTCGACGGCGGCGCGTGTCATTTCTCGGCTAGTCGCCCTGATCCTGCTCCATGTAACGCAGCACCATGTCGCGCAGGGTGACCAGCCCGACCAGTTTGCCGGCCTCGACCACCAGGGCGCGCGACAGGCCGAAGCGGTCGAGCAGGCGGATGGCATACTTTATGTCCATGCCGCCGTCGAGGGTGAGCGCCGGCTTGGACATGATTTCGTAGACGTTGGTGCGGGCCGCCGCGCGGTCCCGGGCGATCACCTTGCCGGCGATGTCGGCGACCTCGACCAGGCCGTATTCGTCGCCCTCGTGCCGCCGGTCGATGACCAGCGAAGAGATCTTGTTGGCCCGCATGAGCGCGATCGCGTCCTGCACGGTGGCCAATCCGTCGATCACCTTCGGCGGCTGCGTCATCACGCCGCCGGTCGTAACGATGTCCTTGTCAGTCATATCTTTTCCTCGATCTCGCTGGAGATGGTGCCGATCTGCGATGCCAGGCCGACCGCATCCTCGATGTCGATTTGAAAGGCGATGCCGGTGCCCGGCGTGTCGTCGAATCCGGCGGCCGCGGCAATGTCTTCGAGTATGGACCGGCTCAGGTGCCCCTCGACCAGCAGCAGGACGACATCGCGCTGCCCCTCCAGGTCGAGGCCGAGGAAGGTCTTGCCGGGCTTGAGACCCTCGCCCCTGGCGCTGGTGATGACGGTCGAGCCGGTCGCGCCGGCCTCGCGCGCGGTGCGCAGGACCAGTTCGGTCTCATCGTCGTTGACCAGCGCCACGATCAACTTGAACTGCATTTACTCCTCCTTCAGGTCCCCTGGATCGTCGAACCGACGACGCGCCTCCCGGCGCCCGCGCCAGGCACCGATCTGGGCATAACCCATTACGGTGATCATGGGAAACAGGCTGGCGAAGGCGATCAGGCCGAAGCCGTCGATCAGCGGGCTGCGCCCGGGGATCGCCGAGGCCAGGCCCAGGCCGAGCGCCGTAACCAGCGGCACGGTGACGGTCGAGGTGGTCACGCCGCCGGAATCGTAGGCCAGCGGCACGATGGCGCGCGGCGCCAGCCAGGTCTGGACGATCACCACCAGGTAGCCGGCCATGATGTAGATCGGCAGCGGTGTGCCGGTGACGATGCGGAAGGTGCCGAGCGCCACGCCGAAGGCGACGCCGATCGCGACCGCCACGCGCAGGCCGCGGGCCTTGAGCGCCTGGCCGGAGACCTCCTCCGCCTTGAGCGAGACCGCGATCAGCGCCGGTTCGGCGACCGTGGTGGCGAAACCGACCGCGGCGGCGAAGGCATAGACCCAGCCGAACCGGCGCCAGTCGACCGCATCGGCGGCCGCCAGGCCGGACGCCGCTTCGAGGGCGTCAGCGGTCAACTGCGCCGCCATGATCTTGCCGAGCGGAAACAGCGCCTGCTCGAGGCCGACCAGGAACAGCGCCAGGCCGAGTATCGCGTAGCCGAAGCCGGTCGCGATCCGGCGCAGATTGCGCGGCCGCTGGCGCAGCACCAGGACCTGGAAGCCGACCAGGATCACGGCGATCGGCAACACGTCGAACAGGGTCGTCCAGGCGGTGTGTGCTATCTGATTCAGCCAGGCCATGGCGCCTCACACCACCATGCCGTAGGCCAGCACGAAGATGATCGGCGTCAGGCTGGCGAAGGCGATCAGGCCGAAGCCGTCGACCAGCGGGTTGCGGCCGCGGATCACCGTGGCCAGGCCGACGCCGAGCGCGGTGACCAGGGGCACGGTCACGGTCGAGGTGGTGACGCCGCCGGAATCGTAGGCGACGCCGACGATCTCCTTGGGCGCCAGCGGTGTCATGACCACGACCAGCAGGTAGCCGCCGATGATGAAGTACTGGATCGGCCAGCCCTTGAGGATGCGCAGCGTGCCCAGCACCAGCGCGGCGCCGACCGACAGCGCGACCGTATAGCGCAGGCCGTCGGCGTAGCCTTCCAGCGCCGCCGCGCCGTCCGCCAGGTGGCCCGCCTCGGCGGCCGCCCGCGCCGCCTCGCCGGCCACGGCGATCAGGGCCGGCTCCGCCACGGTGGTACCGAAGCCCAGCGCGAAGGCGAAGCCGAGCAGCCAGAACAGGCTGCCCTTTTCCGCGAAAGCTCCGGCCATGGCCTCGCCGAGCGGAAACAGCCCCATCTCGAGGCCGCGGACGAACAGCGCCAAGCCGAGCATGACCAGGAACAGCCCGCCCAGGATTCGCTCGAACTGCGGGATCGGCTGCTGCAGCACGACGAACTGGAAGAAGGCGACGACCAGGATGATCGGCGCCAGGTCCCTGAGCGTGGCCAGCACCAGCCGACCGAAGGACGCGAGATCCGACAGCATCAGGTCACGGCGATCGACGGCGCCACGGACCGCTCGACGGTGGAGCGCACGTCAGGCCTCTCCTTTCCTCTTCTCGTAGGCACTGGTTCCGATTACCCCGATCACCCCGGCCGGACATTGCGCTAGGTCAAACGCCGGGCACAGGCTTATGTGCTCGTCGACGGCGCGTCGAGTCGAAAAAGGGCATCTGCCACCACTGTTACCCGGAAGGGCATTTCAAGGAGCAGGTCGACGCCGGCCAATCTGGTCGCGCGCCCTGAAAACCACCGGAGCGCCCGCCGATCCGCCCTATCGCCTACCCCGCTGCCGGCACCTCGGCTTGCGCGAGCGCCGCCTTCTGGCGCTTGGCCAGCGCCTGCTCGTCGAAGTTCTCGATCAGGTCGTGGAAAAGGCGGTGCCAGTTGACCTCGGCCTTGAGGTGCATGAAGACCGAGCCTAGGCCGATCGCGGCGCGGTCCATCAGCACGAACTCGCGCGGCGGCCGGACCCCGCCCAGGCGGCGCAGCTCGACATGCACCTTGCCGGCGACCGTGGCGCCGTAGAGGCTGTTCTCGCCCTCGAGGATCTTCTGCTGTTTGTCTTCCAGCAGCGGCGCATAGAGGAACCCGGCCCAGATGTTGAGCGCGTCGAGTAGCTCGTGGCTCATATCGGTGAAGCCCCAGGTCTCGTAGGCCTGCACCGCCAGCGCCTTGTCGCCGGTCTCCAGCGCCTTGTAGAGGTCGATCACGCCGCGCACGAAGGGTGGCGGAAAGACCCGGACGCAGCCAAAGTCCAGTAGGTTGACCGTGCCGTCCGCGCGCAGGGTGTAGTTGCCCAGGTGCGGGTCGCCGTGGATCACGCCGTAGCTGTAGAACGGCACGTACCAGGCCCGGAACATGTTGAGCGCGATGCGGTTGCGCATTTCCACGTCCTCACTCCGGGCGATCACCCCCATGAGCGGCGTGCCCTCCAGCCAGGTCATGGTCAAGAGCCGTTCGGTCGAGAGCTCAGCCACCGGCTCCGGCACATGGACCCCTTGCTCGCCGGCCAGCATCAGGCGGTAGAGCGCCATGTGGCGCGCCTCGCGGTGGTAATCGAGCTCCTCGCGCAGGCGCTCCGACAGCTCGGCGAAGATGTTGGACGGGTCGATCGCTCGGTCGTAGCGGCGGTAGATCGAGAAGATCACCTTGAGCTGCTGCAGGTCGGCCTCGACGGTCGACTGCATGTCCGGGTACTGCAGCTTGCAGGCGAGCTCCCGGCCGTCCGGCCCGATCGCCCTGTGCACCTGGCCGAGCGAGGCGGCCGCGGCGGCCTCGTGCTCGAAGCTCCGGAAACGCTCCTGCCAGCCGGCGCCCAGCTCCGCGCGCATGCGCCGCTTGACGAAGGGCCAGCCCATGGCCGGGGCGTTGGACTGCAGCTGGCGCAGCTCCTCGGCGTACTCGCGCGGCAGGGCGTCGGGAATGGTGGCCAGGATCTGCGCCGCCTTCATCAGCGGCCCCTTGAGCCCGCCCAGCGCCTGCTTCAGCTCGGCCGAATGCTGCGTGCGGTCGAGCGCCCGGCCCAGCACCCGCGCGCCGGCGAACTGGGCCGCCAGGCCGCCGACCGAGCTGCCGACACGCGCATAGCGCTTGACCCGCCCGCCGAAGGTCGAGTCCTCCTTGCCGAATCCGTCGTCCACCATGACCGAGAAGATGGGCCGCGGACAGGGCAATGTCCATGGGCGCTCGGCTGGAACGGCGGATCTCGATCCGAAAGGGCTCATCGGCCGCTTGCTGTGTTTGCCACGAAGGCGAGCAGATCGCGCTTTGACGCCCTGCCAAATGTTGATATCAAAATAGCCGTACGGATTGCCTTGCGGCGTTGTGACGGTCAATCCGACCCGGGGCGCGCTTGCACGACAGGTCCAGCGGTTCAGCGGAGGCCACATGGCGAAGCAGGTGCTCATCCTGATCGGTTCGAAGAAGGGGACCTTCATCCTGGAAGGCGATGCCCGGCGGCGCTCTTGGGCGTTGCGCGGTCCGTTTTGCGAGGCCTGGCCGATCAACCACGTCGTCGCGGATCCGGCGAGCGGCACGATCTTCGCCGGCGGCGGCAACGAATGGTTCGGCCCGGCGGTCTGGCAGTCGAGCGATCTCGGCGCGACCTGGACCCATTCGAGCGAGGGTCTGGCCTACGCGACGGGGCAAGATCCGATCAAGGCGGTCTGGAGCCTGGCGCCGGGCGCCGGGCGGCTTTACGCCGGCGTCGAGCCGGCCGGACTTTTCCGCAGCGATGACGGCGGCCAATCCTGGCGCCACGTCGCCGGATTGCGCGACCACCCCTCGCGGCCGGATTGGCAGCCCGGCGGCGGCGGGCTGATCCTGCATTCGGTCATTCTCCATCCGGACGACGAGCGCCAGCAGTGGGTCGCGATCTCCGCCGCCGGCGTGTTCCACACGGCCGACGGCGGCGAGACCTGGCAGCCGCGCAACCGGGGCACGCGGGCCGACTTTCTGCCGGAAGGGCAGAACTACCCGGACTACGGCCAGTGCGTGCACAGCCTGGTGATGGCGCCCGGGACGCCTGATCGCCTGTACCAGCAGAACCATTGCGGCATGTACCGCAGCCAGGACGGCGGCCGGCAGTGGCAAAGCATCGAGGCCGGCCTGCCCTCGTCGTTCGGGTTCCCCGTGGCGGTCCACCCGCGCGACCCGGCGACGCTCTACCTGGTGCCGCTCAACGGCGACATCGCGGGCCGCTACGTGCCGGACGCCAAGGCGGCCGCCTGGCGCTCGCGCGACGGCGGCGACCACTGGGAGGCGCTGAGGGACGGCCTGCCCCAGGAAAACGTGTTCTTCGGCGTCTTGCGCCAGGCCCTGGCGACCGACGCCCTCGAGCCGGCCGGGGTCTACTTCGGCACCACCAGCGGCGCGCTGTTCGCCAGCGCCGACGAGGGCGACAGCTGGACCTGCATCGCCCAGCACCTGCCGGCGATCTATTCGGTGGAGACGTTGATCGTTGACGGCTAGAGCCCGCCAGGAGGAAGGTTCGGCGGCGGCCGGGGAGGCCCGCTCGGCCGCGCCGGCGGCGGTCGTGGTGACGCTGACCCCGGCCCTGGTGAGGCTGTTTCCCGGTTCGACCGGGCGCGTGGAGCTGGCCGCTGCGACCGTCGGCGAGTTGATCGACGCTTTGCAGTCTCGCTGGCCGGGCATGGGTGACCGCCTGCGCGACTCGACGCCGCGCATCCGGCGCCACATCAACGTCTTCGTCGAGGGCCGGCGCGCGAGCCTGGAGACGCGCCTGGCGCCTGGGGCGGAGGTGTTCGTGCTGACGGCGATTTCCGGGGGCTGAGCTTCCGCGACTCCAATGCCGGACAGCCCATATGGGGAGTTCCGTTTTGAGCGCGCAAATCGCCCGGGGCAGATGTCAACGGTCGGGTAGACGACAGAATCCTTGCGCCGGTACGCCGAGCGCGCTGTTGAACTTACTCGACATGTTCTGGAAGGCGATCAGACCCGTGAGTTCGACGATGGCATCGTCGTCGAAATAGCCCTTGAGGTGCTCCACGATGTCGTCCTCGACCTGCCGGTCTGAGCGGGTCATGGCCTCGGCATAATCCAGGACGGCACGTTCCTGTGCGTCGAAAAGTCGGCTTTCGCGCCAATTTTCGAGGGCCGCGACCTTCTCCGGTTCGGCCCCACGCTCGAGCAATGTTGCCGTGTTGAGGTCGACGCAGAACCGGCACCAGTTGATCTGCGACACACGCACGGTGACAAGGGAGCGCAATGCCGGATCTAACGGCGATGATTTCCGGTCGATCATGCCGTACAGAAAAGCAACCCCCAGAAACAGCTTAGGTGCCCGTGCCCAGACGAGGGCGGAATCGAGCACGGCTCCGTATTTGCGGCGCTGTCTCCAGAAGAACGGGCGCAAGTGCCACGGTATCTCGGCCAGCCGACTGGGCGCGATTCTCATGTTCGTTACTCCATGTTCCCGACACCTCAAAGGGATCGCTTTTCTTGGCACGATGGGAAACTCGTAAAGACGGTCCGATTGAGCTAGGTCAATGACATAAGGGGCAAAAAGGGGTGCCGAGTCGAGTTTCAGTCAATGTCAATCGGGAGAGGTCCGATGAAGTTCAATGTCGGCGCTTTCGCCCTTGCCTTTGGAATATGGTGGGGCGTGGGCGTGTTCATGCTGACGTGGTGGCTTATCGGCGTCGGCAGCGCAACAGCCGAGCCGACGATCATAGAACGCGTTTATGCCGGTTACAGCATCACGCCTCTAGGCAGCCTCGTTGGTTTGGCTTGGGGGCTTCTCTGCGGTACGATTTGTGGCGGGATACTCGCGTGGCTTTACAATGTCCTCGCCACGAGGATCAGCTTCGGCGCGGCGCATCCCATCGGCAAACCGACCTAGGCAAACGGATCTTCGCCCGCTGCGTCTCCGGCGGCAGTGCGTTTCGTACCAAGGGTCGCCATCAACGACCCTTGGGAGCGGCAAGTTTATAGTATTTTAAGACTATCTGGTCGACCGTGAGCGATCGGGCCGTGCCCGCGGCGCTGACGGGAGTGATCTTTGCGATGCCCTTTCGGGCGGTGATTTCTGGCACCAGGCTGCTCGCGGCGGCGCTCTGTCTGCAGCTCTGGTCGGCTTCCGCCGGCGCCGGAGAACAGGAGTGGCAGGTCCTGACGGTGCTGGGCGAAGCCGCCTTGCAGCAGAAGAACTTCACCCTGGCCGAAAAGCAGCTCGCCGCGGCGCTCGACGAGGCCGACGACTTCGGGTCGGGCGACCCGCGCCTGGGCCGCAGCCTCAACAACCTGGCGACCGCCCGGAACGCGCTCGGCCGGACCGAGGCCGCCGAGCCGCTGCTGCGACGGGCGCTCGAAATCTGGCAGGCGACCCCGGCGGGCCACGAGCTGGAGCTTGCCGCGACCCTGCACCATCTGGCCGGCATCGCCTACGGCAAGGGCGACCGCCGGGCCGCCATGGCGTCCTTGCGGCAGGCCCTGGCGCTCAGGGAAAAGGCGCTGCCGGCGGACCACGCGGCGCTCGCGCGCACCCGCAAGTCGATCGCGACCCTGGAGCGGG
>JBFJPL010000118.1:0-12205 GCA_041617155.1 Kiloniellales bacterium | reverse complement strand
GTTTTGCCACCGACAGCTGGGCGAAGTCGGCGCGGCCCTCCTTTGCCCGGATCGTCACCGGCACCGGCCCGACCCCTTCCTCGAAAACGATCGATGTCGTTTCGCCGGTCAGCGCCACGCGGCCGATCGACGCCAGCACGATGGCGGTGCCGACCGTCGGATGCCCGGCGAAGGGCAGTTCGGCGCCGGGCGTGAAGATACGCAGCCGCGCGGTGTGCTCCGGGCTGTCCGGCGGCAGCACGAACACGGTCTCCGAGAGATTCAGCTCGCCGGCGATGCGCTGCATGGTATCGCTGTCGAGGCCGCTCGAATCGGTAAAGACGGCAAGCGGGTTGCCGCCGAACACCCGGTCGGTGAAGACGTCGGCGGTCAGGAAGCGGTGGTCCATGGCCCGGGACTCCTGATGTTTCTGGCAAGAGGGCGCCTGGCAAGGTTATCAGCTCAGCGCCTGGTCGATCAGCACCTGGGCTGAGGCGCGGGCCCGGCGGGCGGCGTCGGCTTGGCCGGCGACGTGGCGCATCACGATGGCCCCTTCCATCAACAGCATGAGGCCCTCGGCCAGCTGGTCGGGATCGGCCGCCGCCGCGGCCGCGGCCAGCTGGCGGAAATAGCCGAGGATCAGGCGCTTGTGCTCCGCGGCGGCGGCGTGGATCGGGTCGTCCGGGTCGCCGAACTCGGCCGAGGCGTTGATGAACATGCAGCCGCTGAAGTCCGGCGCCTCGAACCATGCTTGCAGCACGTCGAAGATGGCCGACAAACGTTCGCGCGGCGTCCCGGCCTGGCGCTCGATCGCGCGCATGAAGGCGTTGCGGAACTGCTCGTCGCGCCGGTGCAGCGCGGCCAGGATCAGCTCGTCCTTGGACTTGAAGTGGTTGTAGAGGGTCATCTTGGCGCAGCCGGCTTCGGCCAGGATCTTGTCGATGCCCGTGGCCTGATAGCCGTCTCGGCAAAACAGCTTGAGTGCCGTCTCCACTAGGTGATCGCGTCGGCTGGCGCCCATATCGGTCGGTTCCTTCACGCCTTTGTATACATACAAGTCTGTATTTAAATGCTGCTGAGGTCAAGGGATTTCAAGCCCGCTTGGCTCCTCGGGAGGCGCCGTCAATTTACACCCTTACGCCATATTATTTCTCGATTGCGGGAGAAAATTGTACCCACGCTCACGAAAAAAACAGCGCCTGGGATATCGACCCATTGACAAGACAGACCGATCTGTCTATATACGATCGCGAGACCGACCGGAGCGGCAACTGGACGCCGCAGTCGCCTCGGAAAGGAAATCGGAACCATGTTGCGCTTGACCCTTGCTTTGCTTCTTTCGGGATGGCTTTGGGCCACGGGCGCGGCGCCGTCAGTCGCGCAGCCGGTCTGTGGCGATCACGGAGAAATTCGCGAGCGTCTGGAAAAGAGCTTTGCGGAGAAGCCCCAGGCGATCGGCCTGTCGCAGGACGGCGGGCTGGTCGAGGTCCTGGTGTCGCCGAGCGGCGGTTGGACCATCCTGATCACCTATCCGGGCCGCCCGACCTGCGTGGTCGCCACCGGAGAGGGCTGGGAGAGCCAGATCGTTTTACTCGGCCAAGCCGTTTGAGGCCGCGCCGGCCCCCGTGCAGACCCCACAACCGAAATCAGGAGAGATCACCATGGATCCCCATGTCACCGAATACCTGAACGCACGCTTCTCGCTTTACGACATTCCCGCCGCTTGGCCGCGGACCGGCGCTGGGTCCGGCCCTCTCGCCGCGCTGCGCGCCTGGAAAAGGAAACGCCGGGCGCGCCGCGACCTGCAGGCGCTCGACGACCGGCTCCTGGCCGACATCGGCCTGGACCGGGCCGCCATCGGGGCGGTTGTCGAGGGCTTGGTCGCCGCGGAATCCGACAAGAGCCCGGCGGCCAACGACAACAGCACCGCGCGCGCGGCGTGACCGAACACCGCCGGCCGCCGACCTTCCAAGGGGTCGACGGCCGGTGCTCTTACGAACCAGATTCAAGGAGGACCAACGATGAGCCGCGATTTCAGTCACCTGTTCGACACGACAAGTGAGCCGCGCGGTCTGGACCGCCGCGCCTTCATCAAGACCGGCGCGGCCGGACTGGTCGGCGCCGGCGCGGCGTTGACGGTGGAAGCCGGTCTCGACAGCGTGGCGCGCGCCGCGCAACGAGAAGCGAACCGCTTGCCGGCGAAGTTCCCGACGCTTCACAAGAAGATCGAGGTGGACGGCCTGGGCATTTTCTACCGGGATGCCGGCCCCGCGGATGCACCGGTGATCCTGCTGCTGCACGGTTATCCGACCTCTTCGCAGATGTTCCGCAAGCTGATCCCGGCGCTTTCCGACCGGTTCCGCGTGGTCGCGCCGGACTATCCCGGCTTCGGCCGAAGCGACATGCCTTCGGTGGCGGACATCTCTTACACTTTCGACAACCTGGCAGAGGTCGTGACCAAGTTTCTCGGCGTGCTCGGCATCCAGAAATACAGCATCTATTTGATGGACTACGGCGGTCCCATCGGCTTTCGCCTGGCAGCCAAGCACCCCGAGCGGGTGCAAAGCCTGATCGTCCAGAACGCCAACGCCTACGACGAGGGACTGCGCGAATTCTGGGACCCCTTCCGGGCCTACTGGAACGACCGCAGCGAGCAGACGGCCGAGCCGTTGAAGGGCTTTTTCGGCCTCGACGCGACCCGCTGGCAGTACACCCACGGCGTTCGCAACGCGGAGGCGATCAGCCCCGACAACTGGATCGTCGACCAGTACCACCTGGATCGTCCGGGCAACCGGGATATCCAGCTGCAGCTGTTCTACGACTATGGCTCGAACCCGCCGCTTTATCCGGCGTGGCAGGCCTATTTCCGCGAACACCAACCGCCAACGCTGATCGTCTGGGGCCAGAACGACCATATCTTCCCGGCCGACGGCGCCCATCCCTACAAGCGGGACCTCGAGAACCTCGAGTTCCACCTGCTCGACACCGGCCACTTCGCGTTGGAAGAGGACGGCCACTTCATCGCCGAGCGGATTCGCAGCTTCGTCACACAATACGTCGGATGACGGTGGGTCGTGAAACGGGCGACAATGATCGGAGAACGGAGGCGGCCATGAAAACTGCGAAGCGAAAGACCGGCAAGCGGCCGGCCCAGGCAGCGCCCGGCACGGCGGACCTGCTCTGCTTGTTGGCGAACTACGAAGCCTATGGCGTCGGCTCGGCCCGGCCGAGCTGCCTGCTCGCCTTGGGTGAAAAGGAATCCGAGCGATGACCGGGCGGGCAAGCGACGTCGCCTTCACGCCGGCGGTCAAGGCCTGGCAGGAGCGCATGGGCTCGCGCAAGGCCTATGCACGCATGGAGGAAAAGGGCGGTTGGCGGACCAGCGTCGCGCCCGACCTGGCGGCCTTCCTGGCCGAGCGCGATTCGATCTACCTGGCGACCGCCAGCGCCGAGGGTCAGCCCTACATCCAGCACCGCGGCGGCCCCAAGGGCTTCCTCAAGGTACTGGGCGAGCGCACGCTCGGCTTCGCGGATCTGGCCGGCAACAAGCAGTACGTCAGCGCCGGCAACCTGTCGGAAAACGACCGGGCCCATATCTTCCTGATGGACTACCCGAACCGGCAGCGCATCAAGATCTGGGGCCGGGCCCGGGTGGTCGAAGACGACGCCGAACTGCTCGCGCGCCTGGTCGACCCCGCCGCCGAGGGCCGGCCCGAGCGGGCCATCGTCTTCGAGATCGAGGCCTGGGACGTCAACTGCCCGCAGCACATCACCCCGCGCTATACGGAAGAGCAGGTCGCCAAGTCGGTGGCCAAGCTGACCTTACGCATCGCCGAACTGGAGGCGGAGGTCGAGCGGCTGGCCGCCCGTTCGGGCTAAGCCTTGGAGGTGCGCGCCTTGTCAAAGGCGCGTGGCTCGCTATCATCGCCCCCGAACAGGAGCATCGATATCCGGAGGGGGCGGTGATGGGAGACAGGATCGTTTTGCGGGTCGGCGAGGCGCTGGTGGCCGGCGGACCGCCGGGCACTGCGGCCGAGCCCGAGGTGGTGATCGGCGAACTCGACGGCCCCGTCGGCACCGCCTTCGCCACCCTGATCGGCGACCAGGTGAAGGGCCACACCAAGGTGCTGGCGATCCTCAACACCGATGTCATGGTGCGGCCGGCCACCCTCATGGTCAGTAAGGTGACGGTCAACAACGACCGCTACACCAACATCCTGATGGGAACGGTTCAGGGCGCCATCGCCAATGGCGTGCTCGATGCCGTGCGCAACGGCGACATCCCCAAGGACAAGGCGAACGACCTCGGCATCATCGTTTCGGTCTGGCTCAACCCGGGCGTGGCCAAGGACGATGAGCTCGATCACAAGGCTCTGTTCGACATCCACCGCAAGGCGACGGCGCAGGCGATCCACAAGGCCATGGCAAACGAGCCCGGCATCGATTGGCTGCTCGAGCACCAGGACGACATCGTCCACAAGTATTACCAGATGGGCCTGGACGGAAAGATCTAGAACGGGATCGGTCTGGTCGGGATCAGCCCCTCACCCCGCGCCCTTGGCAGGCCAAGCCCTCTCCCCGAGGAGAGGGAACGCCGCGACGCGAGCCTTACTTTTCCCTCTCCTCGGGGAGAGGGAAGGGCCCGCAGCGCAGCAGCGCTGTGGCAGGGTGAGGGGGCACCTCCGCCGACTCCGTGCAACCCGATCCCGCTTTAGGATACCACTGCTGCAACACCGCTTTCCCGGCGCCGGCGCTTCAGCCGAGGTGCAGGGCGAGGAAGGCCAGGGTGCGCTCCGCGGCGATGCCGGCCGATTCCTCATCGAAATCGGCGCGGGCGTCGCAATTGAAGCCATGGCCGGCCGGATAGGTGAAGACCTCGACCTCGGGATGCAGCCGGCGGACCTCGTCGATTTGCTCGATCGGGATCATGGCGTCGTGCTCGCCGAAGTGCAGTATGACGGGACAGCCAGGCGCTTCGGCGCGGTGCTCGTGGATCTGGCCGCCGTAGTAGCCGATCGCCGCGTCAATCTTCAGACGGCAGGCGGCGAGCCAGGCGATCGAGCCGCCCCAGCAGTAGCCGACCACGCCGACCTTGCCGGCCTTGGCCACGGCGCTTGCCGCGGCATCGACATCGGCCACCGCGTCCGACCATTCGATGCCGGTTCTCAGTGCGCGCCCCTCGGCCGTGCCGTCCTCGGTATAGTCCAACTCGACCCGTCGCCGCTTACGGTCGAACAGGGCGGGCGCGATCGCCAGATAGCCTTCGTGGGCGAAACCGTCGGTCACGTTGCGGATATGGCGGTTGACCCCGAAGATCTCCTGGCACACGACCAGACCGCCCCTGGGTGTGCCTTCGGGCCGTGCCAGGTAGGCATCCAGTTTATGTCCGCCGCCGGCGGCAAGGCGGAGGGTCTCTCCCATGACAGGCGTCCAGTTACTGTTTCAGGTCCGCCCGAAATCTCTCACAGGTTGAAGCGGAAGTGGAAGACATCACCGTCCTGGACCACGTATTCGCGGCCCTCGACACGCATTTTCCCGGCGTCCTTGGCGCCCTGCTCGCCGTTGCAGGCGACGAAATCGTCAAAGGAGATAGTCTCGGCGCGGATGAAACCCTTTTCGAAGTCGGTGTGGATGACCCCGGCTGCGGCCGGCGCCTTGGCGTGGCGCTTGACGGTCCAGGCGTGCGCCTCCTTGGGGCCGACCGTGAAGAAGGTGACCAGGTCGAGCAGGGCATATCCAGCCTTTATGATGCGCGCCAGACCGGTTTCCTCCAGTCCGAGCGACCCCAGGAACTCGCGCTTTTCCGGAGGATCGGTGAGATGCGCGAGCTCGGCCTCGATTGCCGCCGACACCACCACGAAGCCGGCACCCTCGGCGGCGGCGCGCTCCCTGACCCTTTCGGAATGGGCATTGCCGCCGGCCGCCGAAGCTTCCTCGACGTTGGCCGCATAGAGAACCGGCTTGGCGGTCAGTAGCTGGAGCTGGCGAAACATCGGGATCAGCTCCCGGGCCGGCTGCACGGTTCGCGCCGGACGGCCCGCGCGCAGCGCCTCGGCGACCGGTTCGAGCACGGCGAGTCGGGCTTTGGCCTCCTTGTCGGCGCCGCGGGCGCGCTTGACGGCGCTTTCGATCTGGCGTTCGACGCTTTCCAGGTCGGCCAGCATCAACTCCGTCTCGACGACCTCGGCATCGCGGATCGGGTCGACCGAACCGCTGACATGGGTCACCTCGCCCTCGAAGCAGCGCAGCAGGTGGACCACGGCGTCGACCTCGCGGATGTTGGCGAGGAACTTGTTGCCCAGGCCCTCGCCCCGCGCCGCGCCCTCGACCAGGCCCGCGATGTCGACGAACTCGAGGAACGTCGGCACCGTCTTGGCCGATTTGGCCAGGCGCGCCAGGGTGTCGAGACGCGGGTCGGGCACCGCCACCCGGCCCACATTGGGCTCGATGGTGGAGAAGGGGTAGTTCGCCGCCTCCGCTGCCGCGGTCTCGGTCAGGGCGTTGAAAAGGGTCGACTTGCCGACATTGGGCAGGCCGACGATACCGCAAGTGAAACCCATGGCTACGTGCCGCCGGGCGGTTCGGGCTTGGCCGGCGGGGGCTTGGCCGGTTTCGCGCGGGGCGGCGCGAGGTTTTGGGCGACGCGCGACATGAAGGCGAGCTCATCGCCCGCCACCAGGTCCGGCAGCTCGGCGGCCACCGTTTCGATCACCTTATCGAGCCAGACAGCGTCTGCCTTGGCGAAATCGCTCAGCACGTAGCCATGGACCAGATCCTTGTCGCCCGGATGGCCGACACCCAGGCGCACGCGCCAGTAGTCGCGGCCGATGTGGGAGTCGATCGAGCGCAGACCGTTGTGGCCGCCGGGGCCGCCGCCCTGCTTCACCTTGACCTTGCCGGGCTTGAGGTCGATTTCGTCATGCAGCACGATGACCTCGCTCGGGTCCAGCTTGTAAAAGCGGACCGCCTGGCCGACCGCGCGCCCGGATTCGTTCATATAGGTCTGCGGCTCCATTGCCAGCAGCTTCTCCGAGCCGACCCGGCCTTCCGAAATCCGGCTTTGAAATCGGCTTTTCCAGGGCCCAAAGGAATAGCGGCGGACGATCTCGTCCACCGCCATGAAGCCGATATTGTGCCGGTTGCGGGCATAGCCTAGGCCCGGATTGCCCAGGCCGACAATGAGCAGCATGGCGAACTCCGCCGGATGCCGCGCCGGAAATTAGTCCTCGGCGCCCTTCTTCTTCTCCGCGGCTTCGCCGGACTCGCCCTCGGCCGCCTCGCCCTCGGCCGCCTCGCCCTCGGCCGCCTCGCCTTCGGCGGCTTCGAGTTCTTCTTCTTTTTCTTCCTCTTCTTCGTGCATGATGCTGGGCGCGGCGATCGTGGCGATCGTGAAGTCGCGGTCGGTGATGGTCGGCTCCACCCCTTCGGGCAGCTTGACGTCGCTGATATGCAGGGAGTCACCGATATCGCGGTCGGTCAGGTCGAGCTCGATATGGTGGGGAATGGCGTCCGCCTGGCATGACAGCTCGACCGTGTGGCGCACCACGTTGAGCACGCCGCCACGCTTCAAGCCTGGCGACTCCTCCTCGTTGAGGAAGACCACCGCGACGTCGACGTCGATCCGGGTGGTGGCGCTGACGCGCAGGAAATCCACGTGGATCGGCTGGTCGCTGACCGGGTGGAGCTGAAGGTCGCGGGCCAGGACACGCTCGCTGTCTCCGCCGAAATCGACATCAAGCAGGGTGGAAAAGAACCCGCCGCCGCTGATCTGGCGGCGCAGATCCCTCGGGTCCAGTGAGATCAGGACCGGATCCTTCTTCGAGCCGTAGATCACCGCCGGCACGCGCCCGCTGCGGCGTACGGCACGGGCGGCCCCCTTCCCGACCCGCTCCCTCGGCTCCGCCGAAAGTTTGCTAATCTCTGTCATCGTTCGAGTCTCCTTAACAAAGTCACGAGCGGCGGGCCTGGCCCGCCGCCCTCGTCCCCCATCCGGCCTCCAGGGGTGCCGGTCAAGGGCCTATCAGTCGTCGAACAGGCTCGAAACCGAACGCTCGTAGCTGATCCGGCTCATTGCCTCGCCCAACAGCGGCGCGATCGTGATCTGGCGGGTGTTCTGCCCTACGCGCACCGCTTCGGTCGCTTGGATGCTGTCGGTCATGACCAGTTCTTCGAGCGGCGAGGCGGTTACCCGCGCCACCGCGCCACCGGACAGCACTCCGTGCGTTACATAGGCGGAAACCGACTCGGCGCCCGCCTCCATCAGGGCCACGGCCGCATTGCACAGCGTTCCAGCCGAATCCACGATGTCGTCGATCAGCAGGCAACGCCGGCCTTTCACGTCGCCGATGATGTGCATGACCTCGGAGACGCCGGCCCTTTCGCGGCGCTTATCGATGATCGCGAGGTCCGCGTCAAGCCGCTTGGCGATGGCCCGGGCCCGATAGACCCCGCCCACATCGGGCGAAACGATGGTCAGCTCGGCACCGTCGTAGCGCTCCTTGATGTCCTTGATGAAGACCGGCCCCGCGTAGAGATTGTCTGTCGGGATATCGAAAAAGCCCTGGATCTGGCCGGCGTGCAGATCCAGTGTCAGCACCCGGTCGGCCCCGGCCGAGGTGATCAGGTTGGCCACCAGCTTGGCCGAAATCGGCGTACGCGGACCGGACTTGCGGTCCTGGCGGGCATAGCCGTAGTAGGGGATCACGGCGGTCGCGCGCCGCACCGACCCCCGCTTGAGCGCGTCGAGCGCGACCAGCAGCTCCATCAGGTTGTCGTTCGCCGGATAGGAGGTCGACTGGATCACGAAGACGTCCTCGCCGCGGACATTTTCGTGGATCTCGACGAAGATCTCCATGTCGGAGAAGCGGCGCACGCTGGCCTTGGTCAGCGGCAGATTTGAATAAGCCGAAATGGCCTCGGCGAGCGGCCGATTGCTGTTACCTGTCAGGATCTTCATGCTCTAGGTCCCCAGCACGGCCCCGCTCCGCCGCCGGCGCTCGCGACGCCGGGTCTGCCCGCCTGTCGGGGCGGGCGGAATGTATCAACGCCCAATGCGTCTGTAAACGTCCTTGGCGGATGTCGAGAAATGCCCTGAAATCAGCGGCTAAATAGTCTGCCCCAGGCGCTCGACCAGCTGCTTGATCCCGATCGCCGCGCCCTCGGCTATGGCTTGGGCGGCCGGTCCCCAGGGGCCGTCCAGACTGCCCGCCGGGATCCGGTTCTGCTGCTCGATTCGGCCCAATTCGGCGCCGTTGCTGGCCCGTTTCACGACCCAGTTGAACCTGACCTCCTGCCAGGACCCTTGCGGCGGGCCGAGCACGGCCTGGCAGACGACCAGGAGCTCGCCGTCCGCCGCCTGTTCGGCCAGCGGCAAGCGGGTCGCCTGGAGCTCTGCGGCCAGAGCCTGGGACAGGCTGACCGCGCCGTCGCCCGGCAAGCCCCACATCGGCGCGATCGTCAGGCGCGCCGCCGGCGCCCGGGACAGGGCGGCCGGTATGACCGGCTTGCCCTCGACCATGGCGGCGATCATCATGGCGGCGTCGTCCATGACCTTGCCGACCGCTTCGGGGTCGCCAGCTTGCCACGTGCCGGGTGCCAGCTCGACCCGCTGGGCATAGGTGGCGACCCGGGCGCCGCCGGTGTCGCGTAGTTCCCAATAGGCCAGGACTTCGTCGCTGCCGCTCGGCAGGCGCATCACCGCGGCCCGGCCGGTTAGGACGCGGCTTGCCTGGTCGAGGCCTTGGGTCGAGGCCGGCAGCTCGTGGCGGCGCAGGGCGGCGGCGAGCAGCTCGGCCGCCTCCGCCGGGCGCCCGGGCGCGTCGCGGGTGACCGGCCGGACCACAATGGCGGCCCGATTCTCCAGATCGAGCAGCGCGTTGCCGCGCTTGTCGATCGGCTGGAACGGCCGCGGCAGCTGGCCGCAGGCCGTGGCCAGGAGTACCGCGAACAGCAGGCCGGCGAGACGAACCATCGTTAGGAGCCTATCCGAGTATTGGTCACGGGCTGCACCGGCCGGACAGGCGCGATCGCCGCGTCGGGAAGGCTTGCCGCTGGGCGCGGCATCGCCCGCGCCTCCGCTCCTAACACTCGCGTCTGTCCGGCCGATGCAGCCCATGATCAGTACTCGGATAGGCTCCTAAATCGATATGCAGGTTGCCAACAGCCCCAGGACCCCGGGGCAGAGGAAGAGAAACAGATGCGGCATGCTACCTAGGTGTCTCCCTGACTTGGTTCACGCCACGATCAGGTCGAGCGGGCGTCTTGACAAGGGCTCGGCGCCCCGCTCGGTGATCAGGCTGGTGCGGCCCAGGGTCATGGCCAGGCCCGCCTGGCTGTCGAAAATGATCATGTGGCAGAAGAACACCATGCCCGGCGCGGCCGCCACCGGATTGCCGTGATACAGCATCGGCCAGTCCATCCAGTTGGGCGAGAAGGTGGTGCCCAGCGAATAGCCGCAGGCGTTCATGCGATGGGCCTGATAGCCGGCCCGGTCGAGCACCGCGGCGTGGGCGTCGAAGGCCTCGCCGATCGGCCGGCCGGGCCCGAGGGCGGCTTCGACCGCGAGCAGGGCCTCGACCGCCACGGCGTGCATCTCGACCTGGCGATCCGGCGCACGGCCCATCACCAGGGTGCGCATCATGGCCGCGTGGTAATGGCGGTAGGCGCCGGCCCACTCGAGGGTCAGCTGGTCCTGTGGGTCGAGCCGGCGCCGGCCGGTGAAATAGCGACAGAGCAGGGCGCCCGGCCCGGAGCCGATGATGAACTCGTTGCCCGGATAGTCGCCGCCGCCGCGGAACACCGCACCCTGCATCGCCGCCAGGATGTCGCCCTCGAACACGCCCGGCGCCGCCAGGTCGGCGGCGGCGTCCAGCGCCTCGTCGGCCAGCTCGGCGGCACGCCGCACGTAGCCGATCTCGGCCTCGCTTTTGACCACTCTGAGACGGCTGACCAGGTCGGAGGCATCGCTCAAGGGCGCGACACCGTCGAACGCGGCCTCCAGGCGCTTGCCGTTGCGGGCGGTGAGCCCGTAGGCCTCGTACTCGACCCCCAGGCGCTTGCCGCCATAGCCGAGACCGACCACGATATCCCGCAGCTCTTCGGCCGGCGCGGCGTCGGGCCCGTCGACCCAGACGCGGATGTCCTCGATCACCGAGGTCTCCTGGGCCTGCCGCAGGTCCGGGGCGCGGGTCAGCAGCACCATGTGCCCGTCGGCGCCGAGCAAAAGACACTGGAAGAAGACGTAGCCGAAAGTGTCGTAACCGGTCAGGTAGAACATGGACTCCTGACGGAAAATCAGCAGCCCGTCGAGTTCCGCTTCGGCCATCAGGCGGCAGGCGCGGGCGCGCCGTTCGGCCAGTTCCTCGCGCGAAAAATGAATCGGCATGCGCTTCAGCGCTCCAGGTAGATCGCGGACAGGCCGCGACCATAGTCGCGTTCGCCCGTCTGGCAGGTTCGGCGATAGCTGAAAAAGCGCTGCGGTTCGCCGCAGGTGTCGCAGGGCAGGCACTGGATGCTGCCGATACCTAGGCGGGCCAGGCGCCGCGCGGCATAGCCCTTGAGGTCGAACAGGAAGTGCCCGGCACGCGGCGCCGGGCAGAAAAAGTCGTCGTTGTCGGCCGATTGCTCGAACAACCGCCCCGGGAACTCCGGACCGACCTCGTAGGAGCGTTGGGCGATACAGGGGCCGATACCGGCGACGATCCTTTTGCTTTGAGCGCCCAGGTCCTGCATCGCCGCCACGACCGCCTCGAGCACGCCGTCGAGCGCGCCGCGCCATCCGGCATGGGCCGCGCCGATCACGCCGGCCTTGTGGTCGGCCAACAGAACCGGCGCGCAGTCGGCGGTCAGGATGCCGAGCGCGAGGCCCGGCTCGCGCGTCACCAAGGCGTCGGCCTTCGGTCTTTCGTCCAGCGACCAGGGTCTATCGGCCACCGCGACACGGTCGGAATGGACCTGATAGGCAGTGACCAGGCGATCCGCCTCCAGGTCGATTTGGGCCATGGCGCGGGCGCGGTTCTCAGCCACCTTTTGCTTGTCGTCACCAGAGCCGAAGCCGCAGTTGAGCGATTGGTACGGACCTTCGCTCACGCCGCCGCAGCGGGTGAAGAAGGCATGGCGGACGCCCGGCAGGTCGTTGAGGGGGCCAATGGTCAGCATGGTGGGGGCGGAGTCTAACCTCGTGTGTATCGCCTGGATAGCCCCGGCTTAGCCAAACCCGGCAAGCGTG
>JBFJPL010000117.1:0-12496 GCA_041617155.1 Kiloniellales bacterium | reverse complement strand
GAGCAAATGACCGCGGAGACCGGCGGCATCGAGTTCAAGACCATCGGCGTGATCGGCGCCGGCCAGATGGGCAACGGCATCGCGCACGTCTGTGCCCTGGCCGGCTACGACGTCAAGCTCTCGGATCTCGACCAGGACCACCTCGATGCGGCCCTGATGACGATCAGCCACAACCTGGATCGGCAGGTCGCACGCGAGATCATCAAGGAAACCGACAAGAAGGCCGCGCTCGGCCGGATCGCCATCGGCACCGACCTGGAGATCTTCAAGGACTGCGACCTGGTCATCGAGTCGGTCGTCGAGGATGAGGAGGTCAAGAAGGAGATCTTCAGGAAACTCTGTCCGATCGTGAAGCCGGAAGCCCTGATCTGCTCCAACACGTCCTCGATCTCGATCACGCGGCTCGCCTCGGTGACCGATCGCCCAGGCGGCTTCATGGGCATGCACTTCATGAACCCGGTGCCGCTCATGGGCCTGGTCGAGTTGATTCGGGGCATCGCCACCGAAGAGGACACCTTCCGGGCGATCAAGGATTTCACCCTCAAGCTGGGCAAGACGCCGGCGGTGTCGGAGGATTTTCCCGCCTTCATCGTCAACCGGATCCTGCTGCCGATGATCAACGAGGCGGTCTACACGCTCTATGAAGGCGTCGGCTCGGTCGAGGCGATCGACACCTCGATGAAGCTGGGCGCCCACCACCCCATGGGCCCCCTCGAGCTGGCCGACTTCATCGGCCTCGATACCTGCCTGGCGGTGATGTACGTGCTTTACGAGGGGCTGGCGGATTCCAAGTACCGGCCCTGCCCGCTGCTGGTCAAGTACGTCGAGGCCGGGTGGCTGGGCCGCAAGGCCGGGCGCGGCTTCTACGACTACTCGGGCGAAACCCCGGTGCCGACGCGCTGAGCCACGGGGGCCCAGCGCGCATTTCTCACGCAGGCCGTGGCCAATACTCGGACAGTCTCCTAGCCGCTGGTCTTGACCGGCTCGTCGCCGTCGCCGCCGATCCGTTGCAGATAGTAGCGGATCAGCGACCGGGCGTCCGGTGAATCCCACTCGGCCGGGCCCTCGAGCCCACCCACGACATGGCCTTCCGCATCGATCAGCAAGGTGGTCGGCAAACCCTTCAGGCCGAAACTCCGCGACAGTTCGCCGGTCGGATCGAGGTAGATCTCGAGATTGTCGAGGCTGTACTGCTTGAAGAAGGGCGAGACCACCGCCAAGCCCCCGGTATCCTCCGACACCGCGACCACGGCCAGGCCCTGGCCGCCCAGCCTGGCCTGCAGGCGGTCGAGCGTCGGCATCTCGCGAACACAGGGCGCGCACCAGGTGGCCCAGAAATTCAACAGCACCACCTTGCCCTTGAAGGCGGCCAGGGAAAGCTCCCGCCCCGAGCCGTCCGTGAAGCTCGTTTGCGGCGCTGGAACGGGCGGCGCCAACAGGGTAAAGTTGTCCTTGAACAGGCCCTTAAGGGGCGGCTGCTCGGCGGCGAATACCATGGCCGGACCAACCAGGAGAGCGGTCATGGCAAAACAGGCGCCGACCGCGGCCGCAAGGGCATTTTTTTTCGACATGGCGGCGAAGATCCCCAAGAGCGACATGAGTCTGAACCGAAAACAGCGGCCCGGCAAGGGCCAGGTGGAGCCGGCGCCCGACAAGACCGGCGGCGGCGGGGTCAACGTCATGTGGGGCGGCCGTTTCACGGCCGGCCCCGCCGAGGTGATGCAGCGCATCAATGCTTCGATCGACTTCGACCGCCGGCTCTACGCCCAGGACATCGCCGCGTCCAAGGCCCATTGCCGGATGCTGGTCAGCCAAGCCATCCTCACCGAGCAAGATGGGACGGCGATCCTGGAGGGTCTAGACACGATTTCGCGAGAGATCGCCGAGGGCCGTTTCGCCTTCAAGGCGGAGCTCGAGGACATCCACATGAACATCGAAGGCCGGCTGAAAGAACTGATCGGCGAGGCCGCCGGCCGGCTGCATACGGCGCGCTCGCGTAACGACCAGGTGGCGACCGATTTCCGCCTTTGGGTGCGCGATGCCATCGACGGTCTGGATCAGGGATTGCGCGACCTGCAGGCGGCGCTGATCGACCAGGCCGAGGCTCATGCGGCGACCGTCATGCCCGGCTATACCCATCTGCAGGCGGCCCAGCCGGTCACCCTGGGCCACCACTTCATGGCCTACGTCGAGATGTTCGGGCGCGACCGCGGGCGCTTCGCCGATGCCCGGCGCCGCCTGAACGAATGTCCCCTGGGCGCCGCGGCGCTGGCCGGAACCTCCTTTCCGATCGACCGGACCCTGACCGCCGAGGCGCTCGGCTTCGACCGGCCGACCGCCAATTCGATCGATTCGGTCTCGGACCGGGATTTCGCGCTCGAGTTTCTGGCCGCCGGCGCGATTCTGGCGGTGCATCTCTCGCGCCTGGCCGAAGAGATCGTGTTGTGGTGCGCCGACGGCTTCGGCTTTATCGTGCTGTCGGACGCCTTCACCACCGGCAGCTCGATCATGCCGCAGAAGAAGAACCCCGACGCGGCCGAACTGCTGCGCGGCAAGGCCGGCCGCGTGATCGGCGCGCTCAACAGCCTGCTGATCGTCATGAAGGGCATGCCCTTGGCCTATGGCAAGGACATGCAGGAAGACAAGGAGCCGGTGTTCGACGCGGCCGACACTCTGGTCCTCTCGGTCGCGGCGGCGACCGGCATGATGCGCGATATGACACCCGATCCGGCGGCGCTCGAAGCGGCGACCCGGACCGGCTACCTGACCGCGACCGACCTGGCCGACTGGCTGGTACGGGAGCTCGACCTGCCGTTCCGCGAGGCGCACGGGGTGACCGGCTCCATCGTCGCGCGGGCGGTCGAGCGCGGCTGCGCGCTGGCGGAACTGCCGCTCGGCGACCTGCAGGCGGTCGAGCCGCGCATCACGGAAGCGGTCTTCGAGGTGCTTACGGTCGAGCGCGCGGTCGAGAGCCGGACCAGCTTCGGCGGCACGGCGCCGGCCGCGGTGCGCGCCGCGATCGCCGCCGCGCGGGAGCGTTACCTGTGAGCGCGCGCCGGGCAAGCGGCCTCGACTGGGCGGCCGTTCTGGCGCTCGTGGTGCTGGCCATCGGACTTGCGGCTTGCGGCAAGCGCGGCAACCTGGAGCCGCCCAAGGGCGAGGAGAAGGCCTACAGCTATCCGCTCTTCTACCCGGCGCCCGATACCGTGGTGCCGTCGGCAGAACTGCAGACCGAGGAGGAGCCCTTCCTGGAGCGAGAGCCGGGCGACCAGCCGCTCTCGCCGATGCCCTCCCCGTTCGACGACCGGACCCGGAGCGAGACCTACCGATGACCCGAGATTTCTTCCACTACAGGGATGGCGTGATGCAGGCCGAGGAGGTCGCCCTGCCGGCCCTGGCGGCGGCGGTCGGCACGCCTTTCTATTGCTATTCCTCGGCCGCGCTGGAGACCGCCTACCGAGACTTCACGGGCGCCTTGCAGGGGCTGAACGCGACCGTCTGCTACGCGCTCAAGGCCAATTCCAACCAGGCGGTGGTGCGCACGCTGGCGCGCCTGGGGGCGGGCGCGGACGTGGTCTCCGAGGGTGAGTTGCACCAGGCCCGGGCGGCCGGCATTCCGGCCGCCAAGATCGTCTTCGCGGGAGTCGGCAAGACGGAAGGCGAAATGTCGTCCGGCCTGGAGGCCGGCATCCGCCAGTTCAACGTCGAGTCCCGGGCCGAGCTGGAGCTGCTCAACCAGGTCGCCCTGGGCCAGGGCCGCCGGGCGCCGGTCGTGCTCAGGGTCAACCCGGACGTCGACGCCAAGACCCACGTGAAGATCTCGACCGGCAAGGCCGAGAACAAGTTCGGCATCGACGTCGCCGAGGCCACCGCGATCGCCGGCGGCGCCGCTGAGTTGCGCGGCATCCGGCTCGAGGGCCTGGCCGTGCACATCGGCTCGCAGCTGACCAGCCTGGCGCCGTTCCGCGCCGCCTTCGGCCGCCTGGCCGCCCTGTTCACGGAACTCAGGGCGGCCGGCGCCCCGCTCAAGACCCTGGACCTGGGCGGCGGCCTGGGCATCTCCTACCAGAGCGGCGTGGCGCCGGACTTGGCCGGCTATGCCGAGATCGTGCGCCAGGCGACCGCCGGGCTCGACGCCGAACTGATCTTCGAACCGGGCCGGGTGCTGGTCGGCGAGGCCGGCGTGCTGGTCACCCGGGTGCTCTACCTCAAGCAGGGCAGCGCCCGGCGCTTCGTCATCGTCGACGCGGCCATGAACGACCTGCTGCGGCCCGCGCTCTACGACGCCTGGCACGAGATCAAGCCGGTTGCGGCGGCGCCCCCGAATGCCGATATGCAAGCGGTCGACGTGGTCGGACCGGTCTGCGAGTCGAGCGACACCTTCGCCCGCCAGCGGCCCTTGCCGCCGGTGGCCGCAGGCGACCTGCTGGCGATTTGTTCAGCGGGCGCCTATGGTGCGGTAATGTCTTCGTCTTATAATACCCGTCCGCCGGCCCCGGAGGTTCTGGTGCGCGGCGCGGAGCACGCGGTGGTGCGGCCCCGGGCCGACTACGCCGCCCTGATCGGCCAGGACCGGATACCGGACTGGCTGGAGGCGCCGGAAGGCAAGCGCGGTGTCGCCTGACCGGCGCGGCAGACCCAAGGGGCCGATAGGAGGAAAATCCTGAGTATCGGTGGCGAAAGGAACAGCGAATCGGCTTCGTTCGGAGGCAACGGCGGCTCCCGGCCGCCGGCGCTCGGTCTGCGCCTTGCCCTGGCGCGCGCCGGCCTGGCCTGGGAGGCCTTCTGGCCCCGCTTTTGGCCGACCCTGGGCGTCGCCGGCCTGTTCCTCGCGCTGGCGCTGTTCGATCTTCTCCCGCTGCTGCCGGCCTGGCTGCACGCCCTGGTCCTGGCCGGCTTCCTGGCCGCCCTGCTGGCCGCCCTGTGGCATGCCGGCAAGGCGCTTCGCCTGCCCCGCCGCGAGGCGGCGCGCCGCCGCCTGGAGCAGGACAGCCAGATGGCCCACCGGCCGCTCGCCGCGCTCGACGACCGCATGGCCACCAACCAACGCGACAGCGCCGGGGTCGCCTTGTGGGCGGCGCACCGGCGCCGGCTGCTGGCCGAGGCGGCCGCCCTCAAGCTGAAGTTGCCGCGCCCCGGCCTGGCCAAGGCCGACCCGATCGCCTTGCGCCTGGCGGTCTTGCTGCTGCTGCTGATCGCGCTGGCGGGCGGCCACGGCGACTGGCGGCCGCGCCTCGAGGCGGCCATGCTGCCGCGCTTCGCCGCCCTGATCCCCGGACCGCCGGCGCGCCTGGATGCCTGGATCAACCCGCCGGCCTACACCGCCCTGCCGCCACTGTTCCTGGCTGCGGACAAGGCCGCGGAGGCGGCGATCCGCGCCCCCGCGGGCAGCACCCTGCTGGCCCAGGTCCAGGGCAGCGGCGGGGCGCCGCGCCTGCGCGTCGGCGCGGAGCAGGCCGACTTCGCGGCGGTCACGCCGGGCGTTTACAAGATCACCCACGTGCTCAGCGGTCAGTCCGTCGCGGCGCCGGCGGCCACGGCGGCGACCGACAACAGCTTGGCGATCCTGCAAGACGGCCGCACCCTGGCCCAATGGGCCTTGGAGATCCTGCCGGACAACCCGCCCACGGTCGAGTTCATCTCGCCGCCGAGCCGCACCGAGCGCGCCGTGCTGCGCCTGGAGTACGGCGCCGCCGACGACTACGGCCTGACCGGGATCGCCGCCGAGATCCGCCGCATCGACCGGCCCGAGGACGCACCGCTCGAGATCGGGCTGCTGCTTCCGGCCGAAGCGCTGCGCCAGGCGGAGAGCGCCAGCTTTCACGACCTGACGCCGCACCCCTGGGCCGGCCTGGCGGTCACCATCCGGCTGATCGCGACCGACGCCCTGGGCCAGACCGGCCAGAGCGACCCGGTGCGCACCGTCTTGCCGGAGCGCATCTTCAACCACCCGGTCGCCCGCGCCCTGGTCGAGCTGCGCAAGCAGCTGACCCTGGCGCCGGACCAGCGCATGCCGGTGATCCGCGGCCTGAGCGCCCTGGGCCAGCACCCGGAGCACTTCTTCTACGATCTGGTCGCCGGCCTGGCGATCCGCATGGCCGAGCGGCGGCTGCTCTACGACCGCTCGGACGAGGCGGTCGGCCAGGTCCAGAGCCTGATGTGGGACACCGCGCTCAGGATCGAGGAGGGCGAAGTTGCGATCGCCGAGCGCGACCTGCGCGAGATCCAGGAGGCGCTGATGCGGGCGCTCGCCGAGGGTGCCTCGGAGGAGGAGATCAACCGCCTGATCGACCAGCTGCGCGAGGCCATGGACCGCTATCTCGAGGCGCTGGCCGAGCAGCTGCAGGAGCAGATGGCCCAAGGCGCCGAACCGCAACCCCTGCCGCCCGGCGCCCAGACCATCGAGAGCGACGAGCTGCGCCAGATGCTCGAGCGGGCGCGCGAACTGGCCCAAAGCGGCGCGCGCGACGCGGCCCGCGAGCTGTTGGCGCAACTCCGGAACATGCTCGAGAACCTGCGGGCCAACCCGCTTGCCCAGATGGGCCAGGGAGAAGGCGAGAACCCCTGGGAGATGATGCGCGACATGGAGGAGCTGATGCGCCAGCAGCAGGAGCTGCTGGACCGCAGCTACGAGCGCGCGCAGCAAGGCGAACAGCGGTCGCAGGGCGAGCGCGGCAGCCAGGGTGAAGGCCAGGGCGACGCGCGCATGCGGGGCGAGGGCGGCCGGCCGAACGCCAATCAGCGCGACGCCCGCCTGCAGGAGGAGGTGCGCCGCCGGCTGGGTGAGATGATGCGCCGCCTCGGCGATATGCTGGGCGACATCCCGCGCCCGCTGGGCCGCGCCGAGCAGGCCATGCGCGACGCCCGCGACGCGCTCGGCCAGGAGCGGCCGGTCGAGGCGATCGACCCGCAGAGCCGTGCGCTCGACCAGCTTCAGCAAGGCATGCAGTCGATGGCCGACAAGTTCATGGAGCGCATGGGCCAGAGCCAAGAGCAGCGCGGCAACGGCCAGGTCGGCATGGAGCCCGGCTTCGGCCGCGACCCGCTCGGCCGGCGCACCGGCGAGAACGGCCTGGAGGCCCTGGAGGGCGTCGAGCTGCCGAGCCAGATGGAACTCCGCCGCGCCCGCGAAATCCTCAATGAGCTGCGCCGCCGCCGCGGCGAGCGCGAGCGCCCACCGCTGGAACTCGACTACATCGACCGGCTGCTGCGGCAGTTCTAGGGTTGAGCTCGCAGCGGCCGGCGAGGTTCGGCCAGAGCATATGTCCCGCCGACAGCCCTCGGCCAACTGCCTCTATAACGCCATTCGCAGCGAATTAACTCCGGCAAAATCTGATAAGCCCGAATAGGCTCGCAAACATGATACGTCATCACTCTGCATAGCCCGTTTGGGCGTCGCGCCTGACCCCGTTACATGGGGCTCTCAAGCCGGACCTCAGGCCCGATGCCCCTCACGCATCCAGCTGCGCGCCGAAGCCGCCTTCGGCCAGGGCCTGGTCGGCGGCGTCGCAGATCTCCTTCAGGGTGAAGGGCTTGGGGACGACCTTGCAGATCAGCTCGTCCAGGTTATGGGCGCGCTGGCGTTCGGCGGAATAGCCGCTCATCAGCAGCACCGGCAGCTTGGGGTAGTCGCGCGCCACCTTGAGCGCCAGGCCGATGCCGTCGAGCCCGGGCATCACGATGTCGGTGATCAAAAGGTCGAAGCCCTTGCGTTCCAGCGCCTCGAGCGCCTGGCCGCCGTCGCCGACCGCGCTCACCTCATGGCCGCGATGGGTCAGCGCCCGCGCCACGAAGTTCTGCACGGCCAGATCGTCTTCGGCAATAAGTATACATGCCATCCGTGTTGCTTCGCGCTCTTTCCCGTCGGCCCCTTGCGACTTGGCCCGGCAAGGCCGGACCTTGTCCCAAGGCTAGGCAGCGAGAGTTAACGATTCGTTAAGCACTTGAAATCGCGTTAAGGAATCATGGCTTTATCGGCTTACTCGATGAACACCAGGTGGAGTTCGCCGGCGCCGGGAGGATTCGCGGTCTGGGTTTCGAAGGTGGTGAGGCCGCCGGGCGGCAGTTCGCTCGAGTCGGACGCGAAGACCCAGCTGGTCAATTCGACCCCGCCGGCGTCGGTCAGACTGGCCTGCAGGCGCGGCACGATTCGGGGCCGGCCGGTCTTGTTGACGATGACGCCGCGAATCACCAGCGCACGCTCGCCGTCGATGGTCTGGCGCACCGAGGTGACATCCTGCAGGTCAAGGCCCTCGCCGAGCGACTCCTCCAGGCCGAGCATCTCGTAAAGCGGCTCGCTGCCGGGCACCGCGGCGATGATCTCCTCGCGCGCCAGCAGGCCGCCGGCGCCGATCGCCAGCACCACGACCGAAAGCAGGATCCAGCCGATGGTGGCGGCGCGGTTGCGCGGTTTCTTGGCGCTGACCACCGGGCGACGCGAACGGCTGCGCCGGCGCTGTTCGTCCAACTTGTCCAGACTGCTGGCCCGCACCGCGCGCGTGCTTCGCCCGGCGCCGGGCGCGGCCTCGGACCCGACGGCTTCCGGCATCTGGTGCCAGGAGTGGCCGCAGTTGCCGCAACGCACGCTGCGGCCTTCCGCGGCGATAAGCGCGGAATCGACCTTGAAACTGGCGCCACAGGAAGAACAGCTGAGAATCACGCGGAAAAGACGTCCCGACGTCTGAAGGTGCTAATCCTTATATGAGTGCCCGATAGCCTACGCAAGAAATTGGAATAGGGTTACCAAACCCTTAAAGAGGCGCTTTTTCGAGCCCCGCCCGCGGAGCGGGCGGAGTCTTTCCTGAGCCCTCAGACGCCGGGCGCGCGCCTCCGCGCTCTTGCCTTCGCTCGCATAAGCTCGCGGGGCCTCAATGGCCCAGGCACGAACTGGCGAGTTGGACAGGCCGGCGCGAAGCGTCCGGCCCCCTTTTTGTCGACAGACGAAAACATGGCCGTTGAGGCCCCGCGAGCCACGCGAGCGAAGCCAAGAGCGCGGAGGCGACCGCCCGGCGTCTGAGGGCTCAGGGAAGAGACTCAGCAGCCCCGCGCGGCGGGCATGCTTTACGGCGCCGGGCGCGCTGTGCGATGCTCGCCGCCGCCCGAGCAGAAGGAAAACAGGTCCGTGGTTCGATTCGAGGACGTCGCCTTAAAATACGGTGCGGGTCCGGATATCCTGACAGACGTGTCGTTCCATCTGGCACCCGGGTCCTTCCACTTTCTCTCCGGGCCGAGCGGCGCGGGCAAGTCTTCGCTGCTCAAGATGATGTACCTGGCCTACCACCCCTCGAACGGCCGTATCACCCTGTTCGGTCGCGACGTGGCCAGCCTGACCCGCGACGAGCGGGCCCTGCTGCGCCGTCGCATCGGCGTGGTGTTCCAGGACTTCCGCCTGCTGCCGCACCTGAGCGTGGCGGAGAACGTGGCCCTGCCGCTCAGGATCGCCGGGAGGCGCGGCGACAAGGTGCGCGAGCATGTCACCGAGCTGCTTGCCTGGGTCGGCCTGGCCGAGCACTACAACGACCTGCCGGCGACCTTGTCGGGCGGCCAGCAGCAGCGCGTGGCGATCGCCCGCGCGGTGATCGGCCAGCCCAGTCTGCTGCTCGCCGACGAGCCGACCGGCAACGTCGACGACCGCATCGCGGTGCGCCTGCTTTACCTCTTCGAGGAACTCAACAAGCTGGGCACCACCGTGGTCATCGCGACCCACAGCCAGCCGCTGGTCGCGCGCTTCAACCACCCGCTGATCAAGCTGGGCGACGGCACGGTGCGCGTCGAGGCGCCGCCGGGACGGACAACCAAATCGCCGGTTGAAGGGAGCGTCGTCTGAATGGAACGGCCGGCCACCGACGTGCCGCTCGCCCGGGATGCCTCGGAGCGCTTCCTGCCCTGGCTGATCGCCTTCATGGTCTATTTGGCCGGCTTGGCGCTGGCCAGCGCGATCGTCGTCCACCAGTTGGTCGTGCGTTGGGACACCGGTCTGTCCGGCCAGCTGACCGTCGAGGTGCCGCTGACCGACCTGGAGGCGAGCGCCCGCCAACGGCAGATGGAAATCGATCGGGTGCTCGCCGTGCTGAACGGCACCCCCGGCGTGACCGGCGCGATTCACTACCAGCCGGCGGAGATCGCCGAGCTGCTCGAGCCCTGGCTGGGCAGCGGCGTTTCCGATCAGAGCCTGCCGCTGCCGGCGATGATCGCGGTCACCGTCGACCCCGCCCAACCGCCCGACCTGGCCGCGCTCGGCCAGGCGTTACAGCGCGCGGTGCCGGGTACGCTGCTCGACGACCACCAGCGCTGGCTCGGCAGGCTGCTCGACCTGGCCCGCTCGGTCCAGCTGGTCGCGGCGGTGGTCGTCGTGCTGGTCGGCGCCGCTGCGGTTCTGGCCGTCGCCTTCGTGGCCCGCGCCGGCCTGGCGATGCACGGCCCGGCGATCGAGATCCTACACCTAATCGGCGCGCGCGACGCCTACATCGCCCGGCAGTTCCAACGCCACGCGCTCAGGCTGGGGCTGCGCGGCGGCATCATCGGCACCGGCCTGGCGCTCGCCACGATCCTGCCGATCGGCTATCTGATCGAGCGCAGCCAGGACGGCATGCTGCCCGCCCTCTCGTGGTCCCTGCCCGAATGGGGGATGCTGGCTTTGCTGCCCGTGGCAACCGCACTGGTGACCATGGTGACCGCGCGCCTGACCGTGCTGAGCACCCTGGCCCGCATGCCTTAGGCACATGTTTGCAAAGAGACGACAGTCGCGGTTTGGCCTGCGCTACCTGGTGCCACCGGTCGCGCTGCTGGTTGTGCTCTGGTCGATCGGGCTGATCTGGTTCGCGGCGATGCTGCCGCGCCAAGTGGCCGACACCAAGCGCAAGACCGACGCCATCGTGGTGCTGACCGGCGGCAGCGGCCGGCTGTCCCAGGGCCTCGACCTGCTGGCCAAGAAGCAGGCTCGCAAGCTCTTCGTCTCGGGCGTCTATCGCGGGCTCGACGTAACCCAACTGCTGCAGAGCGGCCAGCAGTCGCCGGACGAGTTCCAGTGCTGCGTCGCGCTCGGCTACGAGGCCGACGACACCGAGGGCAACGCGACCGAGACCGCGGCCTGGATGAAGGCGCAGAAGTTCCAATCGATGCGCCTGGTCACCGCCAACTACCACATGCCGCGCAGCCTGATCGAGTTCCGCCACGCCATGCCGGAGATCGAAATCGTGCCGCACCCGGTGTTCCCCGAGACCTTCAAGCAGGACGACTGGTGGCTGTGGCCGGGCAGCGCGGCCCTGCTGGCGCGGGAGTACAGCAAGTACCTGATCGCCTTGGTGCGCACCGGCTTCGACGGTCTGGTCCGATGACCGCGCTGCGCTCCATGCTGTTCAATGTCTCGACCTTCAGCTGGACTTTTCTGGCCACGGTGGTCCTGCTGCTGCCGGCGGTGCTGTTCGCCACGCCGAAGCAGGTCCGGGCCCTCGGGCGCCTCTGGTCCGGCGTTATCTACCGCCTGCTCAAGGCGCTGTGCCGTATCGACTACGAGGTGCGCGGGCTGGATAACCTGCCGGAGGGTCCCTGCATCATCGCCGCCAAGCATCAATCGGCCTGGGACACCATGATCTTCCTGCATCTGCTGGAGGCCCCCTGCTATGTGCTGAAACGCGAGCTCACCTTCTTCCCGATCATCGGCCGGGCGCTCTGCCAGATCGGAATGATCTCGGTCGACCGAGACGGCGGCTCCAAGGCGCTCAAGCAGCTCGTGCAGGACGCCCGCGACCGGGTCGCCGAAGGGCGCAAGATCATCATCTTTCCCGAGGGCACCCGCGTGGCACCGGGCGAGTCGCGGCCCTATCAGCCCGGGGTGGCGGCCCTGTACCGGGACCTCAAGCTGCCGACGGTCCCCGTCGGACTGAACTCGGGGGTCTATTGGGGCCGCCGCAGTTTTATCAAGAAGCCCGGCCGAATCGTGATGGAGATTGGGCCGCCGATCCCGCCGGGCCTGCCGCGCCGGGAATTCATGGCGCAACTCGAGCAACGGGTCGAAGAGACGACCGGCCGCCTGGTTGCCGAGGCCGCCGCTCGATCCGCACAACCGGCCTGTGGATAACTCTGTGGGCTCCTTGCACGCAATGCGCGGTGTTTCTTCCTGCTCGAGGTCACCTATGGGTTGCAAGTCCGATGCACTTAGGTGCGATTCCGAAACAAACCAGGAACATCTGCTTGACCTGGCCAGAGGGCCCGGCTATCTTCGCCCTGTGGATTAATTCTCTCTGTCTTTAAAGGAACTTAGGTGAGCGCCCTCGGGCTGCTCACGATGCCCGAGGGGAGCCTGGGCGCCATGCCGCCGCTTTCGGCCCTGTCTCAACGGATCTGGGATATGAAGTACCGCCTGAAGGCGGTCTCGGGCGAACCTGTGGACAAAACCATCGAGCAGACCTGGCGCCGGGTCGCCCGAGCCCTGGCCAAGCCGGAGCGCAAGCCGAACCGGGCGGTCCAGGAATTCATGAGCGCCCTCAGGGACTTC
>JBFJPL010000116.1:0-12511 GCA_041617155.1 Kiloniellales bacterium | reverse complement strand
TCAACGGATGGACGGTGCCCTGATCTTCGAGGTGACCGGCACGCGTTCACGCCCCAGTTTGGGGGGAGCCGCTGTGGAACTGCTTTGGTTCGCCGATGTAACAGTCCCCAACAATACCTTAGCGGCCGTTGAGGCAGCGCGCGACGCCCACGCCAGGTTGCTCGACGCCCTGCCGGTGCCGGTATGGCGGCGCGGCGCCGATTTGTCGTTGGTCTACTGCAACCTGGCTTATGCGCGTGCGGTGGATCGGAGCCGTGACGACGTCTTGAGCGAAGCTATCGAGTTGCCGGGCACGGCCCTGGCCGAAACCAGCCGCGCCCTGGCCCGCCGGTCCCTTGAAACCGGAACCGTGGCGACCGATAGCCATCATGTCGTGGTGGCCGGCGAGCGCAGGCGCCTCGAGCTATCGGAACGGCCACTCTCCGGCAACGAGACGGCCGGTTGCGCACTCGACCTGACGGGCACTGAGGAAGTCCAGGATCAGCTCTCGCGGCATATTGATGCCCATGCCGAGGTCCTGGAGACGCTGAGTAGCGCGATCGCGATCTACGGTCCGGACATGCGGCTCAAGTTCTTCAACAGCGCCTATGCACGGCTTTGGCGTGTCGACGAGAGCACTCTGGCGGAAGAACCGCATCACAATGACGTCATGGAGTTGATGCGCGAGCGCCGGCGCCTCCCGGAGCAGCCCGATTTCCCGGCCTACAAGGCGGAGCGGTTGCGGCTCTACAGCACGCTGATCGAGCCGTTGGAAGAATTGCAGCACCTGCCCGACGGCTCGACCCTACGTATGACGGTGACGCCGCACCCCTTCGGTGGCGTGCTTTTCACCTTCGAGGACGTGACCGACCGGCTTGCGCTTGAGCGTTCCTACAACACGCTGATCGCGGTACAGCGCGAGACCCTGGACAACCTCTACGAAGGGGTGGCGGTTTATGGCGCAGACGGTCGGTTGAAACTCTACAATCCCGCCTTTGCACGGATCTGGAAACTGCCGCTGTCGTTGCTGACCGCCGAACCTCATGCGCGCGATGTAGTGGAGAAGACGCGGGCTTTCTTCGACGTGCCGGACGAAATCTGGCCCGAATTCATCGAACACAGCGTGACCGAGATCACCGAGACAGGTGCGCGCGATGGCCGCCAGGAGCGCGCCGACGGCTCGGTCGTCGACTGGGCCCAGGTCCCCTTGCCCGACGGCGCCTCGCTTTTCACTTTCCTGGACGTCACGGATTCGATCCGGGTCGAACGGGCGCTGCGTGAACGCAACGAAGCGCTGGAAACCACAGATCGCCTGAAATCGGAGTTTCTGGCCAACATTTCCTATGAGCTGCGCACGCCGCTTAATGCCATTGTCGGCTTCGCCGAGATTCTCGAGAACAAGTTCTTCGGCGAGTTGAACGAGCGTCAGCTCGAATACAGTCGCGCGATCGTCGAATCTTCCCAGCGATTGCTTGCGCTGATCAACGACATTCTCGACCTTGCCACCATCGAGGCGGGTTATCTCCGGCTCGACCTGGCACCAGTCGATCTCAATGCGCTGCTGCAGGCGATTCACACGCTTGGCCACGAGCGTGCGCGCAGCCGCGGCATTGAGCTCGGCCTGGATTGCCCGGCCAATATCGGCTCCCTCATGGCCGACGAACGCCGCCTCAAACAAGCACTTTACAACCTTCTGTCGAACTCTCTGAAGTTTACGCCGGAGGGCGGCAAGGTGGTCATCTCGGTGCGCCACGAGGGAAACGAGATGCTGTTATCCGTGACGGATACAGGCATCGGTATTCCGCTCGAGCAGCAGACACAGGTATTCGACAAGTTCGAACGCGGTATCGGGCAGGGCCGGCAGGCCGGCGCCGGGCTCGGCCTGTCGTTGGTCAAGAGCCTGATCGAATTGCACAACGGTTGGGTCGAGCTCGATTCTGCACCGGACAGCGGCACACGGGTCACCTGCCATCTACCGATCAAGCAGCCCGACGAATTGGCACTTGAACCGGCCGCCGGCACGGCGGCGGTGAGCGCTGGCGGAAACGGCGCGTCGGCAGCTTGACCGCCACCGTTTCAGCCGCCTATCGGCGGCCGGGCAGGCCCTTCGTCGTCGAATATTCCCAGTGCAGCTCTTCGCCCGGATGAACCGAAGGATAGATCGCGTGCGCCGCCATGGCGGCCTCGCTGAAGCCAGCCAGGATCAGCTTCAGCTTACCGGGATAGCTGTTAATGTCGCCGATGGCGTAGATGCCCGGGACGTTGGTCTGACAAGTCGCCGGGTCGACAACGATCAGATTGTGGTTCAGATCGAGACCCCAGTCCGCGATTGGCCCCAGGTTCATGGAGAGCCCGAAGAACGCCAGAAGGTGGTCCGCCGGGAGGCGGCGTTCCTCGCCGTCCAGCGAGCGCACGATGACAGCCTTGAGCCGCCCGTTGTCGCCCTCAAGAGCATGCAGTTGATAGGGGACCACGATCTCTAGCTTGTCGCCCCGTTCTGCAAGGCGGTGCAACTGAGCCACGTTTTCCGGCGCACCGCGGAACTTGGACCGGCGGTGCACGACATAGATCTTTTCCGCCAGCTCGGCCAACGCCAAGGTCCAGTCGAGCGCCGAATCGCCGCCGCCGGCAATCACGACGCGCTGGTCGCGCAAAGTTTCGCGGCGGTCCACCATGTAATGGATGCTTTGGCCCTCATAGGCTTCGATGCCTGGCAGTGGCGGCCGATTCGGCCCAAATGCGCCGCTTCCCGCGGCGATGACGATGGCCCGGCAGTCGATCTTGGTGCCGGCCGAGGTCTCGAGCCGCCAGCCGTCTTTGCGGCGGGCGACTTTTTCAACCCTCTGTCCCAGGTGGTAGCGCGGCTCGAAAGGTGCCGCTTGGCGCTTGAGTTGTTCGATCAGATGCCCGGCCATGATCACAGGGTGGCCGGGGATGTCGTAGATCGGCTTTTCCGGGTAGAGCGCCGCGCACTGGCCACCCGGCGCCGCCAGCGTGTCGATCACGTGGCAGCGGATTTTCAGCATGCCAAGCTCGAAGACCGCGAAAAGCCCGACCGGTCCGGCGCCCACGATGGCGACGTCAGTCTTGTGCAAGGCGCTAGGCATGACGGTCCTGGATGCAATGGATGAGCGGCTAAAGATGGTCGTGGCCCGGTTCCTTGGCAAGTCTATGAGCGACCTTGTTTGGTTGCCGGGCGAAGGCCCGGCCGGTAAAAGAAGCCATGATCGCTGAGCCACGATGCCGATCGGTAACCTTGCGTTTCGAGCTGCCGGACCCGGCGGCGACCGCGGGCTTGGCGCGTCGCTTGGCGGCGCTGGCTCGTGACGGCGACGTGATCGGTCTCCGGGGCGACCTCGGCGTCGGCAAGACCAGCTTTGCCCGGGCCTTCATAAATGCCCTGCCGGGTCCGGACGGCGCGCTTTTGGAGGAAGAGGTGCCGAGCCCGACCTTCACGCTGGTACAAATCTACCGGCGCTCGCCGGCGGATGTTTGGCACTTTGACCTCTACCGCCTGGAGCGACCCGAGGAAGTCTACGAGCTCGGGATCGAAGAGGCGCTCGCCGGCGCTATCGTGCTGATCGAATGGCCGGAACGGCTGAGCGACTTGCTACCGCCGCAACGACTTGATCTCACGCTTTCCTTCGCCTCGGCCGCCGAGGCGCGGCGCGCGGAACTGACTGGCTACGGCAACTGGGTATCTCGTCTGGGGCGTCTGGAAGAGCCAAATCAGGCGGCCGCTTCGGGACGTGGTCGTGGCTGAACGCGCCAAGGTGATCGCCGATTTCCTGGCCGCGGCCGGCTGGCCCGGTGTCGAGCCGAGGCCCTTGGCGGCCGATGCCTCTTTCCGGCGGTACTACCGGTTGTTCCGTGACGGCGAGACCGCCGTGCTGATGGACGCGCCGCCGCCCAAGGAGAATGTCGGCGCCTTTCACCGCGTGCAAAGTCTTCTGTGCGACCTGGGTTTCAGCGCACCGCGTGCGGTCGCTGTTGATGAGGCTGCCGGTCTGATGCTCTTGGAGGATTTGGGCGACCGGACCTTCACCCGCGCCCTGGCGGAGGGTGCCGACGAGGCTGCGCTCTACCGTCTCGCGGTCGACCTGCTGATCGCGCTGCACCAGCGCTTCACCCCGAATTTGGCCGCCGGTACCGGTTTGCCGCCCTACGACGACAGACGCCTGCTCGAGGAGGCGGCGTTGCTGGCTGACTGGTATATGCCGGCGGTGGGCCGGGCGCCGACAGCGGCGGCGCGCGCGGCCTATCAGGACGTCTGGCGGGGCGCGCTGCCCGAAGCCCGGAAGGTGCCCGACACATTGGTCCTGCGCGATTTCCACGTCGACAACCTGATGGTCGTCGAGGGCCGGGACGGTATCGCGGCCTGCGGCCTGCTGGATTTCCAGGACGCCGTTCTGGGGCCGGTGACCTACGATCTGGTGTCGCTGCTCGAAGACGTGCGGCGAGATGTTTCGCCGGCTTTGGTGGACGAACTGCGTGGGCGTTATTTGACCGCCGCGCCGACACTCGACCGGGCTGCCTTTGAGGCTTCCTACGCGATCCTCGGCGCCCAGCGCAACGCCAAGATCATCGGCATCTTCACCCGGCTATGCCGGCGCGACGGCAAGGCTCACTATCTCAAACACATCGCGCGGACCTGGCGCCTCCTGGAAACCGACCTGGCCCATCCGGCGCTGGCGTCGGTGAGGGCCTGGTTCGATCGCGAGGTGCCGCCCGAAAGTCGAGTAACCCCGACGGCTGAGGAAGATCCATGAGCGCGGACGACAAAATGCCCAAACGCGCCATGGTGCTGGCCGCCGGTCGTGGCGAGCGTATGCGCCCCTTGACCAACGATAAACCCAAGCCGCTGATCGAGGTGCGCGGCCGCGCGATGATCGACCGGGTGCTTGATCGCCTGGAGGCGGTTGGGGTCGTCGAGGTCGTGGTAAACCTGCATCACCTGGGCGATATGATCCAAGCGCACCTGGCGGGCCGCAAGCGTCCGAGGATCAAGTTTTCCGCGGAGCCCGACTTGCTCGATACCGGCGGTGGCGTAACCAAGGCCCGGCGGTTGCTCGGTACTGAACCCTTCTTCGTGCTGAACGGTGACATGGTTTGGCTGGACGGCGGTACACCGGCGTTGGAGCGTCTGGCAACGGCCTGGGATGAGTCGGCTATGGATGCGCTTTTGCTGCTTCAACCGACGGCATCCGCTTATGGCTACGAAGGAAACGGCGATTTCTTCATGACACCCGACGGCCGGTTGCGGCGTCGCCGCGAGCGCGAGGTGGCACCCTACCTTTTCGCCGGAATACAGATTCTTCACCCGCGGCTCTTGCGAGACGTACCCGAGGGTGCCTTTTCACTTAATCTGCTCTATGACCGGGCGATCGAGAGCGAAAGGCTTTGGGGCCTGCGCCACGATGGCGAATGGTTTCACGTGGGCACACCTCAGGCGCTCGACGAGGTCGAGGATGCCTTGCACCACATGAGCTTCGGCGCGGTCCAGCGGTGAGCGACGGCGGCCCGAATGTCGCCAATGTTCCCGCCGGCGTTTCCTTCGTCGACGCCCTGGCCGGCGGGTTGCTGGCGCGCTGGGGCGACGACCCGGTGCAGCTCTCCAAAGCCATGGTGCTGCTGCCGACGCGGCGCGCCTGCCGCGCCCTGCAGGAAGCCTTCCTGCGCGCCTCCGACGGCCGGCCCCTGCTGCTGCCCCGGCTGCTGCCGCTGGGCGATTTGGATGCCGAGGAACTGCTGCTGAGCGCCGACGAGGCGACCGGCTCCGGCCCGTTCGGCGCCGATTTGCCGCCGGCCATGCCGACGCTCAGGCGTCAGCTTCTGCTGAGCCGCTTGATCCTGGCCTGGGCCGGGCTTGAAGCGGGTAGCGGCGACGGCCCTGCGCCGAGCGAGGATCAGGCGGTTCGCCTCGCCGCCGAGCTGGCCCGCCTGCTCGACCAGGTCGAGACCGAAGGACTCGGGTTCGAACCGCTGGCTGCCCTGGTGCCCGACGACTACGCCGCCCACTGGCAGACCACCCTGCGGTTTCTCGGCATCCTGACCGAGCGGTGGCCGGCGGTACAGGCCGAGGCCGGCTGCATCGGGCCGGCCGCACGCCGGCGCCTGCTGTTGGAAGTGCAGGCCGAGGCTTGGCGCCGCGACCCGCCGGCGGATCCGGTGATCGTGGCCGGCTCGACCGGCAGCATCCCGGCGGTGGCCGCACTGATCGCCGTGGTTGCCGGGCTGCCCCAAGGGCAAGTGGTTCTGCCGGGCCTCGACCGCGAGGCCGACGATGAAACCTGGGAGGCGGTGCGCGCCGATCCGTGCCACCCCCAGCACGGGCTCGCCCGTTTGCTGGCGCACCTCGAGGTATCGCGCGCCTCGGTCAAGGACTGGCCGGAGACCGGCCTGCCGTCGACGCCGGCGGCCCGCGCCGACTTCGCCAACTGGGCGCTGCGTCCCGCCGAACGGACCGGCCAATGGCGGGTGCTGGCCGATGGCCTGCCGCGGGACGCCCTTACGGCGGCCCTGGCCGGCGTCAAACGCATCGACTGTCCCGGCCCGGGAGAAGAGGCGGCGGTGGTAGCCCTGCTGCTGCGCCAAGCGCTCGAGTTACCGGCTCGGCGGGCCGCCCTGGTGACGCCCGACCGGGGACTGGCGCGCCGGGTCGCCGCCGAGCTGCGCCGCTGGGACATCGAGATCGACGACTCCGCCGGTACGCCGCTCGGCGATACGCCGCCGGGAACCTTTCTCAGGCTGACCGCGGAGATGGTGGCGGCCCGGCTTGCGCCCGTGCCGCTGCTGGCCGCGCTGAAGCATCCCTTGGCCGCCGGCGGCCTGTCGGCGGGCGCCTTCCGCGCCAAGGCCCGGCAGCTAGAGCGCAAGATCCTGCGCGGGCCGCGCCCGGCGCCGGGCTTCCCCGGCCTGGTCGCCGCGCTGCAATCCGAGGCGGAGTGCGCGGATCTGAGCGAATGGGTCACGGCGCTCAGTGAGACTGCGGCACCCTTCGCGCGCGCTTTGGCGGACCCGACTGTCGGCTTGGCCGAAATCGTGGCCGGCCATGTCGCCTTCGCCGAGGCCCTGGCGGCGAGCGAAGAAACGGCCGGGCCGGAGCGCTTGTGGGCCGGTGAGGCCGGCGAGACTGCGGCCCGCTTCGTCGCGGAGCTGGCCGAGGCGGCGGACGGCGCACCGGCGCTCACGGGCGAGCGCTATCCGGCGGTGCTTAGCGGTTTGATGGCCGGGCAGGTTGTGCGGCCGCGCCTCGGCAGCCACCCGCGCTTGGCGATTCTGGGCCCCTTGGAGGCGCGTTTGCAGTCTGTCGACCGGTACGTCTTGGGTGGGCTCAACGAGGCGACCTGGCCGGCCGAGGTCGACCCCGGGCCGTGGCTCAGCCGGCCCATGCTGGGCGACTTCGGCCTTCCCGAGCCGGAGCGCCGGATCGGTCTCGCGGCGCACGATTTCGCCCAGTGCTTTTCGGCGCCGGAGGTCTTCCTGACCCGGGCGACCCGGGTCGAGGGCACGCCCTCGGTGCCGTCACGCTGGCTGCTGCGGATCGACGCCCTGCTGGAGGTGCTCGGGCTCGAGGGCGCGCTCGAGCAGGAGGACGCGCCGTGGCTCGATTGGGCCGGCCTGCTGGACTGGCCGGCCGAGTCCGCGCCGGCCCGGCCGCCGGCGCCCTGCCCGCCGCTGGCCGCCCGGCCGCGCCGGCTCTCGGTCACCCAGGTCGAGACCTGGATGCGCGATCCCTATGGGCTCTACGCGCGCCACGTGCTCGGGCTCAAGCGGCTCGACCCGCTCGATGCCGACCCCGGCGCCGCCGACCGGGGCATCCTGATCCACGAGGCGCTGGAAGGCTTCGTGCGGGCCCACCCCGAGGCTCTGCCGGACGATCCCCTGGCGGCACTGTTGGCCGAGGGCGCGCGGGTCTTCGAGACGGTCCGGGCGAAACCCGGCCTCTGGGCCTTTTGGTGGCCGCGCTTCCAGCGCGTCGCCGGCTGGTTTGTCGCGGCCGAGCGGGCGCGCCGGACCGGCACGACCCGGGCCTGGGCCGAACTCAAGGGCCGCCTCGAGCTCGCCGGGCCCGGCGGGCCCTTCCTGCTGGAAGCCACCGCCGACCGGATCGACCGCCTGGCCGACGGCGGCCTGGCGATCCTAGACTACAAGACCGGCGCCGTGCCCGGGGCCAAGGACGTCAGGCTCGGCTTCGCGCCGCAGCTGCCGCTGGAGGCCGCGATCGCCGCGGCCGGCGGCTTCGAGGCGGTCGGCGGCCGGCCGGCCCGGCTGGAATACTGGCGCCTGACTGGCGGCGAGCCGCCCGGCGAGATCAAGCCGGTCGCCGGCGACCCGGCGGACCTGGCCGCGCAGGCGCTCGAAGGGCTCAGCGCCCTGGTGGCGCTGTTCGACGATCCGGCGACCGCCTACCACCCCCTGCCGCGGCCCGACTGGGCGCCGCGCTTCAACGACTACGAGCACCTGGCCAGGGTCAAGGAATGGTCGGCCGGCGGCCCCGGTGAGGAGGTGTCATGAACCCCGCCGCCGCGCGCCGCGAGAAGGAAAGCCGGGCGAGCCTGGTGCAGCGCCGGGCCGCGGCGCCGGAGAGCTCGGTCTGGGTCGCCGCCTCGGCCGGCACCGGCAAGACCAAGGTGTTGACCGACCGGGTCCTCAGCCTGATGCTGCACGGCACGCCGCCGGCCCGTATCCTCTGCCTCACCTTTACCAAGGCGGCGGCAGCCGAAATGGCCAACCGCCTGGCCGAGCGCCTGGCCGGCTGGACCGCCAAGTCCGACGCCGAACTGGACGACGAGCTGGCGGCGCTGCTGGACGGCCAACCCGACGCCGAGCGCCGACTGACCGCCCGGAGGCTCTTCGCCCGAGTGCTAGACGCGCCCGGCGGCATCAAGATCCAGACCCTCCACGCCTTTTGTCAGTCGGTTCTGGGGCGCTTCCCGCTCGAGGCCGGCGTGCCGCCGCACTTCCAGGTGCTCGACGAACGCTCGGCCGCCGAACTGCTGGCCGCGGCCCGGGAGGAGGTGCTGAGCTCGGCCCATCTGCCGGGCCGCGAGGCGCTCGCCGAGGCGATCGCGAGCGTGATCGCCCACGCGCACGAGCAAACCTTCGCCGAGCTCGTGGCGGAGCTGATCAAGGAGCGGGCGCGGCTGCTCCGCCTGGTCAGGAACCACGGCGATGTCGCGAAGCTGCCCGGGGCCTTGCGCCGGACCCTGGGGATCGGCGAGGGCGAAAACGCGGCCTCGGTCCTGGCCGAGGCCGCGGCGGAGCAGGCGTTCGATGCGGCGGGGCTGCGACGCGCCGCCGCCGCTATGACGGCCGCCAGTTCGGCCACCGACCGGGCCCACGGCGCCGCCATCGCCGATTGGCTCGACGCGCCGACCGAACGCCGGATCGCCGCTTTCCAGGACTATCTCGCGGCCTTCTTCAAGGAGCGCGGCGAGGGCGAGGTCTTCAAGACCCTGATCCACAAGGATGCGCTGGCGGCGGCGCCGGGCGCCGACCCGATCTTGGCCGCCGAGGCCGCGCGCCTGGCCGCGGTGCGGGCCAAGCTGCGCGCCCTCTCGGTGGCGGCGGCGAGCGCCGCCTTGCTACACCTGGGCGATGCCATCCTGAGCGCCTACCGCCGGCACAAGCTGGCCCGCGCCACGCTCGACTACGACGACCTGATCCTGGAGACCCGCGACCTGCTGGCCCGGCCGGGCGTGGCCGCCTGGGTGCTCTACAAGCTGGACGGCGGCCTCGATCACATCCTGATCGACGAGGCCCAGGACACCAACCCGGAGCAGTGGGAAGTGGTCGAGGCCCTGTCGGCCGAGTTCTTCGCCGGCCAGGGCGCGCGCGACCGGCCGCGCACGATCTTCGCGGTCGGCGACGCAAAGCAGTCGATTTTCGGCTTCCAGCGCGCCGCCCCGGCCGCCTTCGCCGCCATGCGCGACCACTTCGCCGAGCGGGCGCGGGCGGCCCGGCAACGCTGGGACCGGGTCGAGCTCGAGGTTTCCTTCCGCTCGACCGCCGCCGTGCTCGAGGCGGTCGACCGTGTCTTTGCCGAAAGCGATGCGCAGGTTGGCGTCCTGTTCGGCGAGAGCCGGGTCAGCCACGACCCGGTGCGCGTCGGGCAGGCCGGCCTAGTCGAGCTCTGGCCGCCGGCCAGTCCGGCCGCAGCCGACGAGCCGGAAGCCTGGGCGCCGCCCGAGGCGCGCAGCGGGGCGCTGCCGCCGCGCGCCCTCCTGGCCAGGCTGATCGCCCGCAAGATCTGGCATTGGACCGTGGCGCGCGACGGCGTGGACGACCCGCAATCCCGGCTCGACTCCAAGGGCCGCCGGCTTCGGGCCGGCGACTTCCTGGTGCTGGTGCGCCGGCGCAATGCCTTCGTCGAGGAGTTGGTGCGCGAACTGAAGCAGCGCGAGGTGCCGGTCGCCGGCGTCGACCGCATGGTCCTAACCGATCAGCTCGCGGTCATGGATCTGGTCGCGCTGGGCCGCAGCCTGCTGCTGCCGGACGACGACCTGACGCTGGCCACCGTGCTCAAGGGCCCCTTGATTGGGCTCGACGAGGACCAGCTCTTCGCCCTGGCCCATGGCCGCAAGGGCAGCCTGTGGCGGGAGCTGCGTCGGCGGCGCGGCGAGGACCCGGCGTTTCAGGCGGCGCACGCCGCGCTGGTGGCGCTGCGGGCGCGGGCCGACTACGTCCGCCCCTACGAAATCTATGGCGAGTTGCTGGGCGCCGGCGGCGGACGCAGGAGGCTGCTCGGCCGGCTCGGCCCCGAGGCGGGCGATCCGATCGAGGAGTTCCTGTCCCTCGCGCTGTCCTTCGAACGCGAGCAGGTGCCGTCGCTGGAAGGCTTCCTCCATTGGCTGGAGGCCGGCGCACAGACCGTCAAGCGCGACATGGAACACGGCGGCGACGCGGTCCGGATCATGACGGTGCACGGTGCCAAGGGCCTGCAGGCGCCGGTCGTCATCATGCCTGATACGCTGCAGGCGCCGCAGGCGCCGCGCGGCCTGTTCTGGCTGGCCGATCACGACGGCCTGGCGCTCTGGCCGATCCGCAAGGCCTACGACGGACCGGCCGCCACCGCGGCGCGCGCGGCCGCCGCGGAGGCCCAGGCCGAGGAATACCGGCGCCTGCTCTACGTCGCCATGACCCGCGCGGAGGACCGGCTCTACGTCTGCGGCTGGAACACCAGGCAAAAGGCGCCGGAAAACTGCTGGTACCATATGGTCAAACGCGCGCTTGTCGGGACCGCTGAGCCTACGGCGTTCGATTTCACCGGCGAGATCGGCGGCGGCTGGCAGGGCCCGGGCCTGCGCTTCGCCACGGTCCAGGCGACCGCGCCCGAACAGGCCGAGGAAGCACTACCGGAAGATCTGGGCAGCGCGCCGTTGCCGCCTTGGGCCGAGCGCGTGCCCGCGCCGGAACCGGCGCCGCCGAAACCTCTGGCGCCCTCGCGCCCCTCGGACCTCGAGCCGGCCGTCCGTTCGCCGCTCGGCGCCGACGACGGCTTGCGCTTCCGGCGTGGCCTGATCGTGCACCGCCTGCTACAAAGCCTGCCCGACCTGCCGCCGGACCGGCGGCGCGCGGCGGCTGAGCGCTTTCTCGCCAGCTCGGTCCACGGCCTGGACGGCGAGCAGCAGGCGGAGCTCCTGGCGGAAACCCTGGCGGTGTTGGCGCAGCCCGATTTCGCCCCGCTGTTCGGTCCTGGCAGCCGGGCCGAGGTGCCGGTCGTCGGCACCATCGAAGGCCGGCAGGGAACCGAGATTGTGTCGGGGCAGATCGACCGGCTGGTGGTGACCGATCAGGCGGTGCTGGTGATCGACTACAAAACCAACCGCCCGGCGCCGGCAAGCGAGACTCAAGTCGCGCCGCTCTATCTGAGGCAGATGGCGCTCTACCGCGCGGTGCTTCAAGGCATCTACCCGGACCGGCCGGTGCGCAGCCTGTTGCTGTGGACCGAGGGCCCGCGCATCATGCAACTCAGCGATGCCCTGCTAGAAGATCACGCACCTTGACGCTATGGGGGCCGACTCCTTAAATGATGGCAGGTGAGTCCGCTGCCCGGCGATTCGCGGTCGGGTCCGGAGACAACGGACACAGGATGATTTCATGGCTACCACCAGAACCAGTGACGCGAGCTTCGACAACGACGTACTGAAGGCCGCCGGTCCCGTGCTGGTCGACTTCTGGGCCGAATGGTGCGGGCCCTGCAAGACTATCGCCCCGGCGCTCGAGGAGATTGCCCGGGAGATGAGCGGCCGGGTGACGGTCGCCAAGATGAACATCGACGAAAACCCCATGACCCCGCAGAAATACGGCGTGCGCGGCATCCCGACCCTGATGTTGTTCAAGGACGGCGCGGTCGCCGCCACCAAGGTCGGCGCGCTGCCCAAGAACCAGCTCGCCGAGTGGGTCGAATCGGTGATCTGAGGCCGGTCACCCACAGGCAAAAGCCAAGCGACACGCACGCCCCGCCCGCTTCGCGCCGGCGGGGCTTTTCTTGTGCGCTCGCCGAACAAGCGGCAAAGCGGCGCGGCCC
>JBFJPL010000115.1:0-12607 GCA_041617155.1 Kiloniellales bacterium | reverse complement strand
TCCAGGTGCGCCCGCGCGCTCGACCAGCGCCAGCTCCGGGCCCGCTTGGCCAGCCCCGCCCGCACCGGATTGAGCTCGACGTAGCGCGCCGCCGCCAGCAGCCAGGTCTCGTCCATGGCAAAGGAATGGAACCGCTCCTGCCACAGGTGGCCGCGCCAGCCCTCGCGGAGGTTGATGCGCCGGGTGTAGCGCCGGTGCGCCTCGCCCAGCGCCCGGCGCAGGCCGTCCTCGTCCGCGGGCACCAGGATCAGGTGCACGTGGTTGGGCATCAGGCAGTAGGCCCAGCAGGCCACGCCCGCCGCCGCGCAGTGCTCGGCCAGAAGCGCCCGGTAGGCCTCGTAGTCCGCCTTGGAAAAGAAGGTCTCGAGCCGCCGGTTGCCGCGCTGCGTCACATGGTGCGGGACCCCCGGCGCCACGACCCGTGCCATGCGCGCCATGGCGCCAGGTTAGCATGGCGGGTGGCATGGCGGAAGGAGTTTAGTATACTGTCCCCGGAATTGCGATGACCGCCTGGCGATCCCGGCCGATGACCCCCTGGCGATCCCGGCCCGTGCGCCAGACGGCACGGTGATCGAGGTCCCGGCAGCCGACGCGCCGACAACCGAGCCGGCGTCGAACTAACCAGCCGCCCTTGTTCGGGTCGAGCGCGATTTGAACGCCCGGCACGATGGCAGGTGCCCCTAAGGTCGCGCCAGCCCGACACCTCAAACGCTCCCACAGCACCCAAGGCAACATCAGACTCACGAGGCTTGCACTATGTTGTTGTTTGACCGCGCTCGGAACTAGTTCCCGCGCGCCTGGGCCAGCGCACCATCAATCCCCTACCCCGCCAACGCCCCCAACTCTCCCAGCAACCCCCGCACCCCCACCACCCGCGCCTGGGCGTCCTCCCAGGCGTCGCGGTAGACCAGCTTGCCGTCGGGCTTGAGGTTGACCAGGCCGGCCTGGCGCTGGACGTAGGCGACCAGGGCCGGGAGCTTGTTGGTGACCTGGTCCTCGCGGAAGGCCACGACCGCGCCCTTGGGGCCGGCCTCGATGCGTTCGACGCCGGCGTCGCGGCAGAGTTTCTTGATGGCGATGATCTGGAGCAGGTTCTCGACCTCCTCGGGCAGCGGGCCGAAGCGGTCGATCAGCTCGGCGGCGAAGGCGTCGATCTCGGCCCGGTCGACCAGGGCGGCGACCCGGCGGTAGAGGCCCAGGCGCACGTTCAAGTCGGCGACGTAGCGCTCGGGGATCAGGACCGGCGTGCCGATGGCGATCTGCGGGGTCCAGGCCTCCTTCGCCGCCTGCTCGGCCGCGGTCTTGCCGCTGCGCGCGTTGGCCACGGCCTCCTCCAGCATCTGCTGGTAGAGCTCGACGCCGACCTCGCGCATGTGGCCCGACTGCTCCTCGCCCAGCAGGTTGCCGGCGCCCCGGATGTCCAGGTCGTGGCTGGCCAGCGAGAAGCCGGCGCCCAGGGTGTCCAGCGTCTGCATGACCTGCAGGCGCTTGTCCGCCGCCGGGGTCAGGATGCGCCCGGGCGGCAGGGTCAGGTAGGCATAGCCGCGCAGCTTGGCCCGGCCGATCCGGCCGCGCAGCTGGTAGAGCTGGGCCAGGCCGAACATGTCGGCGCGGTGCACGATCAGGGTGTTGGCGCTCGGGATGTCGAGGCCCGATTCGATGATGTTGGTCGAGAGCAGCAGGTCGAAGCGGTGGTCGACGAAGTCGGTCATGACCGACTCCAGGCGGGCCGGCGCCAGGCGGCCGTGGGCGACGCCGACCTTGACCTCGGGCACCAGCTTGGCCAGGCGCTCCTCCAGGCCGCCCAGGTGCTCGATGCGCGGGCAGACGTAGAAGATCTGGCCGCCGCGGAAGCGCTCGCGCAGGATCGCCTCGCGCACCACGACCGGGTCGTAGGGCAGCACGAAGGTGCGCACCGCAAGGCGGTCGACCGGCGGCGTGGCGATCAGGCTCATCTCCTTGACCCCGCCCAAGGCGAGCTGGAGTGTGCGCGGGATCGGCGTGGCGGTCAGCGTGATGACGTGGACGTCCTCGCGCAGCTTCTTCAGGCGCTCCTTCTGCTTAACGCCGAAGTGCTGCTCCTCGTCGACCACCAGCAGGCCGAGGTCGCGGAAGCGGACGCTCTCGGCCAACAGCGCGTGGGTGCCGATCACGATGTCGAGCTGGCCCTTGGCCAGGTCCTCCTTGGTTTTGGCCGCCTCGGCCGCCTGGACCATGCGCGAGAGCTGGGCGATTTTGACCGGCAGGCCGGCGAAGCGCTCCTTGAAGGTCCTCAGGTGCTGGCGCGCCAGCAGGGTGGTCGGCACCACCACGGCGACCTGGCGGCCGGTCATGACCGCGACAAAGGCGGCCCGGAGCGCGACCTCGGTCTTGCCGAAGCCGACGTCGCCGCAGATCAGCCGGTCCATCGGCCGGCCGTTCGCCAGGTCTGCCAGGGTGTCGTCGATCGCGCGCTGCTGGTCCTCGGTCTCCGGGTAGGGGAAGCGCGCGCTGAACTCGTCGTAGAGGCCCTCGGCCGGCAGCAGCACCTCGCCGCTCTTGAGCGCGCGCGCGGCGGCCACCTTGATCAGCTGGTCGGCGATGTCCTTGAGGCGCGCCTTGACCCGCGCCTTGCGGGTCTGCCAGCCGCCCTGGCCCAGGCGGTCGAGCTCCACGCCGGCGTCCTCCGAGCCGAAGCGCGACAAGAGCTCGATGTTCTCGACCGGCAGATAGAGCTTGTCGCCGCCCTGGTAGACCAGGCGCAGGCAGTCGTGCGGCGCGCCGCCGACCTCGAGCGTCTCCAGCCCCTCGTAGCGGCCGACGCCGTGCTCGACGTGGACCACCAGATCGCCGGCGTAGAGCGCCTGGACCTCGGTCAGGAAGTTGTCGGGCCGGCGCCGCCTGGCGGCCGGACGGGCCAGGCGCTCGCCCAGGATGTCCTGCTCGCCGATCACGGTGAGCGCGTCGGTGCCGAAGCCCTGCTCCAGGTCGAGCACGACCAGCCCCAGCGTGGCCGGGTCGAGCGCCTCGAGCTCGGCCCAGGTCTCGACCGGCGCGCTCTCGGGCAAGCCGTGCTCGGCCAAGAGGTGGCCCAGGCGGTCGCGCGAGCCGGCGCTGTGGGCGGCGACCGCGACCCGGCGCCCGGCCGCCTGCTCGGCCCGGACCGCGTCGCGGACCGCGTCATAGAGCACGCCGCCGGCGGCGCGCACCGGGGCGAAGTCGAGTGGCGGTCGGCCGCCGGCGTCGAACACCTGCCCCGCGTCCTCGGGCGCGCCGTAGGGCCAGAGCTGGACTACCGCCCGTTCGGCCAAGCGCGCGCTCCAGGCGGCGCCGTCCAGGTAGAGCCGCTCGGGCGGCAGCGGCCGGTAGGGCCAGCCGCCGGCCTCTTTGGCGCCGACCAGGCCCTCGCGCGCCCGGTAGAAGTCCAGGATGGTCTCCAGGCGCGCCTGGCAGGCCTCCTCGGCCTGGGAGTCGAGCGTGACCGGCGCCTCGGGCAGGTAGTCGAACAGGCTCTCCAGGGCCTCGTAGAACAGCGGCAGCCAGTGCTCCATGCCCGGGTGCGGCCGGCCCTCGCTGACCGCGCCATAGAGCGGGTCGTCGCCGGCGACCGCGCCGAAGGCCTCGCGGTAGCCGGTGCGGAAGCGCGCTACCGCGGTCTCGTCGAGCAGGATCTCGCTGACCGGCTTGAGGCTGAAGGCCGCGAGCTTAGCAGTGGTGCGCTGGCTCAGCGGATCGAAGGACCTGAGCGACTCCAGCTCGTCGCCGAAGAAGTCGAAGCGCAGCGGCTGCTCGGCGCCCGGCGGGAAGACGTCGGCGATGCCGCCGCGCAGGGCGAACTCGCCGGGCTCGCCGACCGTGCCGGCGCGCTGGTAACCATTGTGTGCCAGAAAGGCGGCGAGTTCTTCCGGGTCGAGTCGTTGGCCGGGCGCGCCGTCCAAGCGGCGGCCCTCGAGCACCCGGCGCGGCGGCAGGCGCTGCAACAGCGCGCTCACCGTGGTCAGCACCAGGCGGCCCGCCGGCGGCGCCGGCTCCAGGAGGCGGGCCAGCGCGTTGATCCGCCGCGCCACCACGTCGCGGTGCGGGCTGACCCGGTCGTAGGGCAGGCAGTCCCAGGCCGGCAGCGTCACGACCTCGAGGCCGGGCGCGAAGAAGGCCAGGTGGCCGGCCAGGCGGGCCATGCGCGCCTCGTCGCGCGCGATATGCAAAAGCGGACCGCCCAGGCGCTCGGAAAGCTGCTTTAGGACGACCGCTTGCATACCGTCCGGCAGACCGGAAAGCAGGGCCCGGCCGGGCCGGGAGAGCGTCTCGATCAGCTCGTTCAAGCGGCGGGCGGCTTCAGTTTGAAGTTCAACAGGAGGCGCGAAACGTCGTGGTCGTGCTCGGCCGGCGGCCTCGCGGCGCCGGTCAGCCAGTCATAGAGCAGCGGCTCGGGAACTTCCAGCAGGCGCTCCAGGCGGCCGAGCTGGGCCTCGTCGAGTGCCGCCAGATGGCGCTCGGCGAAGGCCCCGATCAGCAGGTCGAGCTCCTTGGTGCCGCGGTGCCAACAACGGTAAATCAAACGTTTACGACGTTTTTCTAAGGCATCACTCAAATTAACCTCTATCACGAAGATGTGACGGGCGGTCCGGCCTCGCGGCGCGGTTATAGCACGGTTCGTGCGCCGGCTTGGCGCGCGGACTCGATGCTGCGGTGCAAAAGGTAGCCAATCTTTAACCCGTATTTGCCATACTGCAAGGATCGGCGGGGCAATCCGGCCGTGGTCGAACCAACTGAACAAAGAACGTGGATATGTCGACCTCGTTCATCAGGTTTCCTCGAGACGGCGCCGGCCGCGTCACCGAGAACGGCGTCCAGATGCTCGAGCTGGCACTGCCCATCCCCTTGGACCAGCAGGAAAAAGTGCGGGCCCTCAACTACCTGCACGGCGCCGTGCAACAGTACATCGACGATTTCTGCGGCGGCAGCCCGGCCGAGCGAAGCCCCCCGCCCCGCCAGGCGGCGAAGCCACCGACGTCGCGCGGCAGAGGCGTCAGCTTGCCGCAGGCGATTCAGGTCTTTCTCTGCTTCTATCTCTGCCTGTTCATCTGATCCGCCGCACGGATCGACGTCTGGCTCCGCCCTCCGCGATCGGCTATAAATCCTGCGTTCCTTCGTTTGAAAGCGGCCCGGGGCCAGCGCTCCGGAAGCCTTGCCGGATCGGATCTTGCGCCCGGAAATTCTCTATCCTCTCTTCGCGCCGATAACGGTGTTGAGCGGCGTTGGTCCGCGCTTTGCCAAGCTGTTCGAAGGCCTCGCCGGGCCGCACGTGGTCGATCTCTGCTGGCACCTGCCGAGCGGCATCATCGACCGCCGCTACGCGCCGCCGGTGGCGGCTGCGGAACCGGGGCGGATCGCGACCCTCACGCTCCGGGTCGAGGAACACCGGCCGTCGCAGGTGTCGCGCCAGCCCTATCGGGTGCGGTGCCGCGACGACAGCGGCACGATCGAGCTGGTGTTCTTCCACGCCAAGGCGGACTACCTGCGGCGCATCTTGCCCGAGGGCGAGACCCGGGTGGTCAGCGGCAAGGTCGAGGTCTTCAACAACGCCCTGCAGATGACCCACCCGGACCACATCGGCCGGCCGGAGGAACGCGCGACATTGATGACCGTCGAGCCGGTCTACCCCTTGACCGCGGGACTCAGCTTGAAGGTCGTCGGCAAGGCGGTCCGCGCCGCCCTCGGCCAGGCACCCGAGCTGCCGGACTGGCACGACCCCGCGTTCCTCAAGCAACAAGGGTGGGCCGGCTGGCGGGACAGCCTGATGCGGGCCCACGGGCCGCAGGACCAGGCCGACCTGCTGCCGCAGGCCGCGCCGCGCGCGCGCCTGGCCTACGACGAGCTGCTGGCCAATCAGCTGGCACTCGCCCTTGTGCGGGCCCGGCAGCGCCGTCAGCCGGGCCCCGCCGTGCGCGGCGACGGCCGCCTGCGGGCCAAGGTGCTGGACGCCCTGCCCTATCGTTTGACCGGCTCTCAGAACCGCGCGGTCGAGCAGATCACGGCGGACATGGCGGCCGAGGGCCGGATGCTGCGGCTGCTTCAAGGCGACGTCGGCAGCGGCAAGACCGTGGTGGCTCTTCTGGCCATGCTGGCCGCGGTCGAAGCCGGCGCCCAGGCGGCCCTGATGGCGCCGACCGAAATCCTCGCCCGCCAGCACCACAAGACCATTGCGCCGCTGGCCGCGGCCGCCGGCGTCAAAGCCGAAGTGCTGACCGGACGCGACAAGGGCAAGAACCGCGAAACCCTGCTCGCCCGCTTGGCCAACGGCGATATCGACATCGCGATCGGCACCCACGCGCTGTTCCAGGAGGACGTGGAATTCCATGACCTGGCCGTTGCCGTGATCGACGAACAGCATCGTTTCGGCGTCCACCAGCGCATGACATTGAGCGCCAAGGGGCGCGCGGTCGATGTACTGGTCATGACCGCGACGCCGATCCCGCGAACCCTGACACTGACCGCCTACGGCGATCTCGAGGTCTCGCAACTGACCGAAAAACCGGCCGGCCGCCTGCCGGTCGATACCCGCACCCTGCCGCTCGATCGTCTGGACCAAGTGGTGGACGCGGTCGCCCGGGCGATCGCCGCCGGCGCCAAGATCTACTGGGTCTGCCCCTTGGTCGACGAGTCCGAGAGCAGCGATCTGGCCGCCGCGGAGGCGCGGGCAACCGCGCTCGAGGCCCGTTTCGGCGATACGGTCGGCCTGGTCCACGGCCGCATGGCCGCCAAGGACAAGGACGGCGTGATGGCGGCCTTCGCCGAAGGCCCGATCAAGCTCCTGGTCGCCACCACGGTGATCGAGGTCGGGGTCGACGTCCCGGCGGCCAGCGTCATGGTGATCGAACACGCCGAGCGCTTCGGCCTGGCGCAGCTTCATCAACTGCGCGGCCGGATCGGCCGCGGCCGAGACAAGTCGACCTGCCTGCTGCTCTACCAGGGCCCGCTGGGAGACACGGCACGCTCGCGCCTGCGCATCCTGCGCGAAACCGACGATGGGTTCCGCATCGCCGAGGAAGACCTGCGGCTGCGCGGCGCGGGCGAGCTCTTGGGCACCCGGCAAAGCGGCTTCCCCGATTTTCGGCTGGCCGACCTTGCCGTGCACGGCGACCTGCTGCTGACCGCACGTGACGACGCCAGGCTGATCCTAAAGCGCGACCCGGAACTGGAGCGTGAACGGGGTTGGGCCCTGCGGGTTCTACTCTATCTCTTCGAGCGGGACGCGGCGATCAGATACCTGCGCTCAGGCTAGGAGCCGGTTACCGTAAACTCGAAAGGTTGGCGATCAAGGCTTGGTGGCTGCGCTCGATCTCGTCGGCGATCTTGTGCGCCAAATCGCGATCGGCGCTGCAACAAGCCTTGGCCAATTGACTACAGCGTCGGTTTGCATCGGCCACCGCGTCGACAAGGGCCCGCTCGATGACGGCGGTCACGGCCTTGGTTTGCTCATCGGTGGGCGAAAGCGCCAACGCGCTCAGGACCGCCTTGGCGGTATTTTCAGAACGTGCGCGAAAAGTCATGGCGCCTCCCCTTTTCCAGTTGCCCGGGTCCCTGATCGAGCATCTTATAGCAAAGCCCGAAAAGGACCACTAGGAGCCCGGCACCAGTGTGTCTCGCCGTTCCGAATCCCTGCGTTGATCGGCGGCAATCTCGTGACCCTGCAGGCTGCCGGCCTCCTTCGAGCGTTGTTCGGCGGAGCGGCGGTCCGGCGGCGTGACCAAGCCGCCCGAGACCACCATCTTCAACCCCTCTTCCACGGTCATCGTAAGCTCCCGTGCCTCCGCCGCGGGCACGAAGAGCAAGAACCCGGAAGTCGGATTGGGCGTCGTCGGCAGGAACACGTTGATGACATCCCGCTCGGCAATGTTCCGGATCTGGCTTTCCGCCCGGCCGGTCAGAAAGCCGATGGCCCAGACGTCCGGCCGTGGATATTGAAATAGCACGACCTTGCGGAAGGCTTCGGATTTCCGGGCGAGAACCGTCTCAAGAATCTGCTTGATCGCCCCGTAGAGGCTGCTCACGACCGGCACCCGGGCCAACAGTCGTTCCCCCGTGCGCATGACGAAGCGCCCGATGAAGCCGGCGGCGAACATGCCGACAAGGGTCAGTCCGAGTAGCGCCACCAGCAGTCCCAAGCCGGGAATATCGAACGGCAGATAGGTTTCCGGGTTCCAGACCGGCGGGATATAGGGCGTCACCTGGTTGTCGACGAAGGTGATGAACTTCCAGGCCAGCCAGGCCGTGATGCTGATCGGCGCCGTGATCAGAACACCTGCGAGGAAGTAGTTGCGCAGCTTGCCGACCAAGGAGAATTTAGGCGCCACGGTCTGGGCTTTCTCCTTGACCGCGTCCAGCGTTTCCTTGATCGGGTCCGGCTGTTTGGCGCCGGCGCCGCTGACCGAATTCACGATGCCGCCCGAAATGACAAGCTTGATCCCCTCCTCCACCGTCATGTCGAGGATATGCACGTCGCGTTTCGGCACGAAGAGCAGAAAGCCGGTCGTCGGATTGGGCGTCGCCGGCACGAAGACGTTGATCACGGTCTCGTCGGTCAGGCTTTGGACCTCACCGACCGTCTGTCCGGTTACAAAGCCGACCGCCCAGACGCCGCGGCTGGGATACTCTACCAGGCACACTTGGCTGAAAGCCGCCGAACTTTGGGCCAGCACGGTCTCGAAGATCTGTTTTGTGGCACTGTAGATGGAACGGACCACGGGCACCCGGGCCAGAAGTCGCTCGCTGTAGCCGGTCAGCACGCGGCCCAGAAAACCGGCGGTCACGAAGCCGACCATGGTCAGGACCACAAAGGCCATGACCAGCCCCAGCCCAGGAATGCCGAACGGCAAATAGACGTCGGGCCGCCACGAGATCGGCAGCAGACCCCTGACCCAGTTGTCGACGAACTCGATCAGGTTCCAGGCGATCCAGAAGGTGATCCCAACCGGTGCGGTAACCAGAATGCCGGCCAAGAAATAGTTTCGCACGCGGGCGGCAAAACCAACCCGCAGGTGTTTGGGCGTCGGCGGCCGCACGACCTTGGGCGGCCGAGTCCTGGGCTTATCCGTCTTTCCTGACTCTGGACTCATTGCTGACCCAACCTAACCACAAAGATAGAACGTTGGAATAGATGGGAAGTCTAGCGCTCCGCATCAAAGGGGTCGAATTGTAACAATATTGGTAGGTTTCGTTACGGCCCAGATCGAGTTTCGCTTCGAGCCGCTTAGTTTGGACAGTTCCAATGATCAATGATTGGCCCCAAGAAGACTACCCGCCGGTCGATTGCTAACACATTTCTCGCCATAACCGTAATCCCAGGGCAGCGGTATGTTCTCAACGAAATTGTAGCTTTGGCGGAATTCCAATCCATGGCAGAGTTCGATCCGGTTACAACCACCGTTCCGGACGCCAACAATCCAGGAAGACCAAGCGATGAGCAAGGGCGAGCCGACAAAGCGCCGAAACGGTGCCGACGATTTGGTCTTCGAACGCGTGGTGCCGCCGCCCTTGGCCGACCATCCCTATGTCTTTTGGTCTTTTGGGCGTTGGTCTGCTTGCTGCTTTCGGGAATTTCCGTAGGCTTTGCCTGACCTCTGGCCGACCTGAGAGCATACCTCGGTCTGTGCATCCCCCAGGCCATAGGTATCATAGCGGTCCCCCTGGCATTCAAGATCTGCCATTGGCGGCGCACCGACTGGGCCAGACATCTCGACGCCTTCACCACCGACAGCAACGGCCATGCCAAAGACCGCTTTCTGCAAGAACTCGCCTTTCTAAAGGGATCGCCGGCTATCGCCATTGCCGGGCTGGCCACCGGAGCCCTGGCCGTTTTCGCCTACTAGCGGGGCGGTTATGTGGCGAGCGACATCGGATTGGCCAGCCCCTTCGCCTATTTGGTCATTTTCCTATCCGCCTCTCTCGCCGGGTTCGGCATCTTCGCGATCTATCGTGGCGGCCAGGCCTTCTGGAGTCTTGGCGCTTTCGCGATTCGCGTTGAGCGCCACAAGTTCGGCGTCCTTAGTAGCGGAATCGTGCTGGTCCAGTGCTATCTCGCGATCGGCCGGCCTGCCAAGGTGATTGACGGCGTCGGTTCAATTCGTAAAACCCGGGTCGCGGCGAATGCGATGCGCCGATTTCAGCTTGCCTCTGATTGCTTCGATCAGCCGTGTGACAGCACGCTGATCGCCGCTCTGGACCGCTGCCAAAGCGGCTTTCGCTCTCGCTTGCGCGAGTTTCTCCAAGCGATTTCGGGGGGCCAGTCCAAGCGCTTTCCGCAGATGACCGGCGGCACGTTGAGCGTAGCTCTTGACATCGAGAGCCAGCAAGGCGATCGCGAACTCTTCGTTGAGCAACAGATTGTCCGGATCGAGGCCAAAGGCCTTCTCGAATAGCGCGATTCCTTCTTCCGCATCGGCATCGTAAAAAAGCGCGGCCAGACTGTTGCCGGCGTGGCGAACAATTTCCATGTGCCAGGCGCCCAGCATGCCGTAACCCCACGGATTGTCCGGGTCGAGCGCGATTGCCCGATCGAGAAAGGATCGGCCCTCAAGCGCGAGCCCCTGGAAGTGGGCAACGATCGCACCTCTTTGTCGCGCCTTGTGACCGATCGCGATAGCGAGATGAAGCATTGCCTCAACGTGATCGGCATCTTTGCTCAAGGCGTCGCGGGCAAATCGTTCCGCCAGCCTCACAAGTTCACCCCGCTCCTCGGGTGCTGCCGTGAAGTCCAAGCGAACCAGCGTCGCCCGGGCAGCGAGAGCCGACCCGTCTGCGGTATCAAGTTCGGCCGCCGATTCGGCTGCAGCACGAAAATCGCCTTCGACGAAAAGCCTCTCGGCTTCCTCAAACGTCGCGCTCGCCGGCAAGGTCGGATGGAAAACGCCTATCAAAACGAAGAAGGTCGCGCCGAAGCGTGCCAAAAGGCCACTCATTGGCTAAAGGCTTGGTCAATCAGGTAGGGATCGTCGAAGTGGCGGCGGCCGACGAAGGCCGTGGCATGGGTGCCCCATTGCCGCATCGCACCCGCGCTGGCAATCCCCATCGGCCAGAGAAGGAAGCGTTCCAGGCGTTCCGTGCCGCTTATCAATCCGTCGGGATCGAAAATACTGCGACGGCCACCCCCGGCTTCGCTCGGCAACGGCGCGGAGCGAAGAGCGAGGTCCGGCACCTCGCCCATCGGAATCAAACGGTATGTCTTGGTTTGGTCCGTCAGTTCGTCGTACTTGGTCGTACCAACCGACTCGACGTAGTGAGAGCCGGCGCTCAGCCGGACAGTCACGCGCTCACTCATGCCTATCCGCGGTCCCGATGCCGGCACCAGCGCCTCTTCCCTCAAATCCTTGTCCTCGGGCATCGTCTTGCGCTCGAGCGGCGGAACGGGAAAGAAAAGATGATAGCAGCCGCATCCATGAATTGTATCGTACACCAAGGGGCGGCCATCCAAACCGATGGTCACGCGCCAGATAACCGCGTCCAGCCGGCCGCCAAGAAGATCCAAGGCGCCGCTTTTCGGCCGCTCCCGAAACCAAACCGTGTAGCTAATCTGCGGCAGGATGTCGTCGCCAAATCGGGAATGGGAAAGGCGCGTGAAGACGACGGGCCTTTCGAGATCCACATCCACCTGGAGCCGTCCGTCGACCAGTCGCCACACCGGATGGCCGATCAGGTCGGCGGATCCGACCCTGTCGACCCGCCAGAGCGGAGCGAAGGCTTGGATCAGTCGCCCGAGATCGCGTCCCTTTGGTTCGGGGATTTCCAGGGCATTGCCACGCGACGAGGCGAGGATGGCTGCGACCTCGCCGGCCGGCAGCCGATTCGCCGCTCCCGCCGCCGTAACGGGACGATAGGTGTCGAGCACGCCCCGGACCGGCAGTTCCCCGGCCGGGACATCGAATCCCGACAGGAACTTGGCCTTCCAGAGCGCAAAGCCGGCCGCCACCCCGATCGAAGTCACCGGATAGAGCCCGGCAAGGCGCACCCAATCGCTATAGCTGTCCGGGACCCGGGCCGCGGTCGGGAGCGCATCGGCGTGACCCGACGCCTCGTGATGGCGCCGTAGAACTCCGGCACAGTGCTCGACCGCCACGATCGGATCCGCCGGCATGTCCTGCCTGTCCACCAGAAACTTCCGGAGGTGCATTCGATCCACGGCCCGGAGGTTGGCAAGCTCCACCCGCCTGGCCTGCCGGTCGAGGTTCCGCATGCGTTCGATCCACGCATCGCGGCGCGCCGGTTCCATTGGCTCCGACCGGAAACTGGCCAGAAAACGGTTTACTCTAAGATAGGGAAAGCCCCGGACTCGGGCGGCTTCGGCATCGCGAACCCCCGCGGCATCAACGAGGGAGTCGATCTCGGCAAAGGCCGCCCGGCAATCCGCCACGCGCTCGCCACCGGGCTCTACCAACCCGGCGCAACCTGCAAGCAACAGGCACAGGCTGGTCAGAAGGAAAGCGATTTGCCTCATGGTTGGCTCGACAATCCGCTCGAAGTTGCGCTCCGAACAAACCAGGGTGACGAATAGCTTGTCGGCTGACTATGGCGGATTTGGGACGGCTCGAACTCCAAACAAGACGTAAAGGCGCGATCATTCCCCGCGGCC
>JBFJPL010000114.1:0-12621 GCA_041617155.1 Kiloniellales bacterium | reverse complement strand
TCTGGGCGCGGCGCCGTTCCGCGATGGCGGCGGCCAGCAACATCGCCAGGACCGCGGCAATGCACAGATAGCTATACAGCGCCACGAGCTTCGCTTCGGGCTTTTCATAAAAGCCAAGCTGCGCCGAACCCGCAACGATGAGCCAAACGGCCACGGCGGCCACAATGAGTACGGCTGTCGCGGACCCCCGCTGTTCGAACCTGAACCCGGCCCAAGCCACGAAGGGCAACGCGGTATAGAAAAACAGTGCCGTCAACTCGATGCCGTAAGACGCGTAAGCTATCAAGGCACATACGAGGACAACACCAGCGATCAAGGCAAAGCCTTCGAAGACGACTTGCGGCCGCCATTTCTCGGCCAGCCAGCCCCGGCAGGTGAGCAAGGCCGGCGCTACGAGCAGGACACCGGTGGCGTCGCCCAACCACCAATGGGACCAAACGTGGGCGAAATCGGTCCAGGGGGCGAGGCCCGCTTGGCACAATCCGGCAACGCCGATCGTTGCGCTGATCGTCGGGCTAAGGGCGACGGCGAAAGCGACGAACCACCACACGTCTTGGGTTCGCTCCAGCGCCGGATCGAACTTGGCGAAGCGGCGCAGGAGGTAGGCAGCCGCCAGCGCCTGTAGCGGATTGCCGACCATCGTGACGGCCGCGAAGCCGAGAGGCGCCCCGGTAGACGCGGTGGCGAGAAAGCCGCCCAGGGCCAGCGCCGGCCAAACGCGGGTGCCGAAAAGCAGTACCGCGGCCACCGCTATTCCCGTCGGCGGCCAGATCAGCGTGACGTTGCCTTCGACCGTTGCGAACGCCAGCCCCAATTTGCCGCCGATGAAATATGCCGCGGTCAGAAAAAGTAAAGTGCCAACGAACTTGAGGTTCTCACGGCGGAGGAACATGGGCGTTACGTCCTGAGGCTGCCTCGTGACAACGTTTCGCCTAGACCTACACCACCCACGGGCTCCCCATCCCCCAAAATACTATGCTTCTAAGCATAAGCACTTTCTATGGGTTGTGCTAGACTGAAACGCTCGCTCACCGCGAAAGCCGCGTCTGCGCCCTCGTCTGGCGCCTAAGCCGCGGCGTGCCACAGGCTCCAGGTGGCCTAGAGATACGAGAACACCAGGACCACCGCGAACAGCAGTATTACCATCAAGACCGTGCTGCCGGTCTGCCAGGTGCGGGCCAGCACGCCTTGCGGCCCGTGCAGGTGGAAGACGCGACCCATCCAGGCGGCGAGTGCCTGACGGATTCCGCGCTCCAGCCTGACGCCGAGGATGTGCGCCTGATCTAGCAGGTAGCGTGCGGCATACGGCAGGAACCGGCGGTAAATCCACTCTGAATCGATGTTTATGCCGGGCAGTTCCGGTGGATAGAGCTTGGTTAACTGCAGGAAGACGAATGCCAGGGCGGAGAAGAAGAGAAGCTGGCACTGCACAAGCACATGGCTGACCGTGTAGGGATGATAGTCCACGGGAAACGGCAGAATCCGATAGAGTGGCCAGGGATAGACGCCAATGAAAATGCACAGAAAGGCTGCCAGGAACATGGCCACCAGCATGTTAGGTCGTGCTTCCTTGACGCGGATGCCGGAATCATGGGCGAAGAAAGCGAAGTACGGAATCTTGATGCCCGAGTAGTGGATAACGCCTGCAGAGGCGAATAGCAGAAACAGCCAAACGGTCGGATAGCCTTCCTCTATCGCCGCGGCCAGCACCATGGACTTGGCGATAAAGCCGGCAAACAGGGGAAAGGCGCAAATCGAGGCGGCCCCGATGATGCAGAACACCGCCGTTATCGGCATGCTCTTGTACAGCCCTCCCAGCTCTGAGCCGTCGATCTTGCCCACCCTGTCCAACACGGCGCCCATCGACATGAAGAGCAGTGCCTTATAGACGACGTGCACGAAAGCATGGGCGGCGGCGCCGTTGATCGCCAGTTCGGTGCCAATACCGATGCCGGTTACCATGAAGCCGATCTGGATGATCAGACTGTAGGACAGCACGCGCCGCAGATCGTTTTCGATGATGGCGTAGAAGATCGGAAACATCGTCATGGTGGCGCCGATATAGACGAGAATCTCTGTCCCTGGATATCCGCGCGCCAGCGTGTAAACAGCCAGTTTCGTCGTGAAAGCGCTGAGGAAAATGGTGCCGGTCGGGGTCGCCTCCGGATAGGCGTCGGTCAGCCAGTTGTGCAGCAACGGGAAGGCGGACTTTATCCCGAAAGCGAGAAGGATGAGCCATCCTCCCGGCGCATCGAGCCCGATGTAATCGAAGGCGATGCTCCCGGTATGGGACGTCCAGATCAGTACGCCGGCGAGCAGCAGCATTCCCGAAAGGATCTGAATGGCCAGATAGCGGATGGCCGTCGCCTGTGCCCGATCCGTTCGTCGCGCCAGGATCAGGAAGACCGATGTGATGGCGGTCAGCTCCCAGAAAACGAACAGGGTTATGAGGTCTCCGGAGAACAGGGCGCCGATCGAGCTGCCGGCATAAAGCGTGCCGGCTATGTGCTGAATGCCGTCGCGGACATGGAGTGCGTAGATGGCGCCAAGCAACGCCGCCAGATGGAAAACATAACCGAAAACGAGGCTGAGCTTGTCGACGCGCACCAAGACCAGCGTGTAGTCGAACAGCTCGAGGAAGCCGGACGTGCCTTCGGGAAGGTGGTACAGGTTGACCGCCCCAAGCACTGGGGTGCCAAGCAGCACCGCCTGACGCAGGCGGCCGGTCGTCACCGCTGCCAGTGCGCCGCCGACAAAGAAGATAAGGAAGGGAGCGACGCTAGTCATCGTAGTAGTCTTCCTTGCGCTGCACCAGCTTCCGCATCGCCTTGGCGGCCAACACCAGGAAGGTGCAACACACGAAACCGTAGATGCCGTAGAAGCCGAACCAGGACTCCCAAGGATGGTCGACGTGCCGATGGACGAAGAAGTCGAGAACCAGCAGCGTCGCGCACAGGACGTATAGCGCGTAGATCACGGCTTTGACGTTGCGCGGGTTGTCGAAGATGTAGCTTCTTCCGTTCTCGTCCATGTCGGCCATCCTAGGGCGTTACTATCTGGACCAGCAGCTCGAATGCCGGCTCGGAGAAGAAGAACAGCGCAAGGCAGCCAAGCGCAGTCACCGAAATGGCGATGAGGCAAGGAATCGGTGCTTCGCGAATACCCCCTTCCCGTTGCTGCCCATCGGCGGCGTCGGCGGCATTATCGGGCTTGCTGAAGAAGCCGTGGAAGGCGATGGGCAGCAGGTACATGATGTTCAGGATGGTGCTCAGTATCAGCACCGCCACCATTGCCAGCTGACCCGCGTCAAACGATCCCAGCAACAGGTACCACTTGCCCCACATTCCGCCGAAGGGCGGCAGGCCGATGATGCTGAGGCTGCCGATCAGGAAGGCGAAAGTGGTCAGCGGCATGGTCCGGCCGATGCCCCGCATTTGGCTGATCTCGGTCTTGTGGCTAGCCACCATGATGGCGCCGGCGCAGAAGAACAGGGTGATTTTGCCGAAGGCGTGCATCACGAGATGCAGGCCGCCGCCGACGATTCCCCATCTAGTCGCCAGTATGGCGCCAAGCACGATGTACGAGAGTTGGCTCACCGTCGAATAGGCGAGACGGCGCTTCAGGTTGTCCTGGCGCAGCGCGATGACGGAGGCGATCAGAATGGTGGCGGCCGCTGCGTAGAGCAGCCAGCTCGTGTTCTCCGAGGCGTTCAGGTGATCGAGGCCGAAGATGTAGACGATCACCTTGATGACCGAGAAGACGCCGGCCTTGACCACGGCCACCGCATGCAAGAGCGCGCTCACCGGGGTCGGCGCCACCATGGCCGCCGGCAGCCAGCGGTGCGCCGGCATCAGCGCCGCCTTGCCGATGCCGTAGATGTAGAGGAACAGCAGCAGGCCGACCGCCGGCCCCTCGACCTTGCCGGCCAGGATGCCGCCGGGCGTGAAGTCGAGCGTGCCGGCCGCCACCCAGGTCCAGATGATGGCGAGCAGCTGGATGCCGATCGATGTGCTGAGCAGGATGCCGAGATAGGTGCGTCCGGCCATAACCGATTTTCGGTCGCCCTTGTGGGTGACAAGCGGATAGGTCGAGAGCGTCAGCACCTCGTAGAAGATGAACAGGGTCAGCATGTTGCCGGCGAAGGCGACGCCGATGGTGCCGCCCAGGGCGAGCGCGAAGCAGACGTAGTAGCGGGTCTGATGGCCCTCGTTGTGGCCGCGCATGTAGCCGATCGAATAGATCGAGTTGACGATCCAGAGAAACGAGGCCACGGCGGCGAAGATCATGCCGAGCGGCTCGACCTCGAGGCGGATCGGTAGGCCCGGCAGGATCTCGATCAGGGTGACCGCGGGGCGCGCGCCGGCCGACACCTCCGGCACCAGCGACGCCACGATGACGAACAGCAGCGTGGCGGTCACCAGCGTGATGGTCTCGCGCAGATTCGGGCTCCAGCCGGTCAGCGCGATCGGCACCGCGCCGACCAAGGGCACGGCAAGGGCGAGCCAGACGGCGGTCTCCGGACTCATGGCGCGGCCCCGACCAGGGCCTCGGCCGCCTGGCGGGCGACGCCGACCGTCACCGAGGTATCGACCCCGAAGTAGAAGTTGGCAAGGATCAGGATCCAGGTCGGGATCAGCATGGCCAGCGGCGCCTCGCCGACGGGGATGGCGGCTTCGGGCCGCGGCTGGAAATAGGCCGCCTCGACCACGCGCCAGACGTAGGCGACCGCTAGCAGCGAGCTGAACACGACCAGCACCGCGGCCCACCAGAAGCCGTCTTCGAGCGCCGCCTGCACCAGGATCCACTTGCTGATGAAGCCGGTCGTCAGCGGCACCCCGATCAGGCTCAGGCCGCCGATCACAAAAGCGGCCGTGGTCCAGGGCATGACGAGCGCGAGACCGTCCATGTCGCGGATCCGGGCCGACCCGAGGCGCAAGAACACGCAGCCCATCGCCAGGAACAGCCCGCCCTTGATCATGGCGTGGTTGAAGAGGTGCACGATGCCGCCGGTCAGACCGACGACGCTGCCCAGGCTGATGCCGAGCACCATGTAGCCGATCTGGGCGACGCTCGAATAGGCCAGCAGGCGCTTGGCGTCAGTCTGGAAGATCGCCACCGTCGAGGCCGCCAGCATGGCGACCAGCGCCAGAACCACCAGCACCAGATCGAACTCCAGCACGCCGAAGCCGTAGGCGCCGCCGAACACGGTGAAGATGATCCGCAGCAGGAGGTAGATCGAAACCTTGGTGGCGGTCGCGGCGAGGAAGGCGGTCACCACCGAGGGTGCATAGCAGTAGGCGTTGGGTAGCCAGAGGTGCAACGGAAAGATCGCTGCCTTCAGGGCGATCCCAATTACCAGGAAGGCGAAGGCGGCATGGACGGTGCGGGTGTCCGCGACCGCCGGGATCCTCTCGGCCAAGTCGGCCATGTTCAATGTGCCGGTCATGGCGTAGAGCAGGCCGACGCCGATCAGGAAAAAGGTCGCGCCGATGGTGCCCATGATCAGGTACTGATAGGCGGCGGTCAGCGCCCGGCGGTCCTTGCCCAAACTGATCAGCACGTAGGACGACAGCGACGAGATCTCGAGGAAAACGAAGACGTTGAAGGCATCGCCCGTGATCGCGATGCCGAGTAGGCCGGTGAAGCACAGCAGATACATCGAATAGAAGAGATAGGCCTTTTCCTGCGGGATCTCGGCGGCGACGCTGGTCCGGGCGAAGGGCAGGACCACGGCGCTGATCACGGTGACGATCAGCAGCACGAAGGCGTTGACCAGATCGACCCGGTATTCGATGCCCCACGGCGGTTCCCAGCCGCCGAGATGATAGCTGATCACGCCGCCGTCCTGGGTCTGGAACAGCAAGCCGACGGCGACTGCCAGCGACAGCCAGCTCACGACCGTGGCGAAGGCCCAGCACAGGTCCGACCGGCGCAGCAGGATGCAGGCCGGCGCCGCCAAGAGCGGCAGCACGACCTGCAAGGCGGGCAGATGCTCGGCGATCACTCGTTGGAATCCTGCTCGAGGATCTCGTCTTCCTCGACCGTGCCGTAGGCTTCGCGGATGCGCACGACCAGCGCCAGGCCGAGCGCGGAGGTCGCGACGCCAACCACGATGGCGGTCAGGATCAGAACGTGGGGCAGGGGATTCCCGTAGGTGGTGAAGCGGTCGTCGAGGATCGGCGCGGTGGCGCCGTCGACCTTGCTGAACGAGATGTAGAGGATGAACACCGAGGTCTGGAAGATGGTCAGGCCGACGATCTTCTTGACCAGGTTGCCGCGCGCGATGACGATGTAGAAGCCGGTCATCATCAGGATCATGGCGATCCAGTAGTTGTAGAGCCCTGGATCGATCATTGTTCACCGTCCTCCAGGCGGCCGCGGCCGGCGTAGTTGTAGAAGATCGTGATCATCACGGCGGCCACCGTCGTGCCGACGCCGAACTCGATCAGCAGGATGCCGAGGTGCTGGCCGTGCACCGGGTCATGGGCCAGCACGTCGTAGTCGAGGTAGGTGCTGCCCAGCAGCATGCTGGCCACGCCGACCCCGGCGAAGAGCAGCACGCCGGCGGCGACCAGGATCTCGACGACCAGCGGCGGCAGCACCTGCTTCAGCTTGTCGAGCCCGAAGATCAAGCCGTAGAGAATGAACCCGGCGGCGAAGATGACCCCGGCCTGGAAACCTCCGCCCGGCCCGAAGTCGCCGTGGAACTGGACATAGAGCGCGAACAGCAAGATCAGTGGGATCAGCAGCTTGGCAACGATCCGGAGGACCAGGTGGTGGCTCACGACCGGTCCTCCTTGCCTTTGTGCCGCCGGCCCAGGCCGAGCAGCGCCATGACCCCGACGCCGGCGGTGAAGATCACCGTGACCTCGCCCAGGGTGTCGTAGCCCCGGTAGCTGGCCAAGACCGAGGTGACGATATTGGGTATGCCGACCTCTTGGCCCGAGTCCTGGATGTAGCGCGGCGCCACGTGCAGGATGGCCGGCGCGTTGGGGTCGCCGAGCAGCGGCAGGTCGAGCGAACCGTAGATCAAAAGGACGCCGGTCGCGACCACGACCAGCAGCGCCACCCAATGGGTTCTGGCCGCCGGGCGCTCGGTGTCGGTGGTCAGCGCCAGGGTGCCAAGCATGAGGATGGTGGTGATGCCGGCGCCGACCGCCGCCTCGGTGAAGGCCACGTCGACCGCGTCCAGCTCGACGAAGATGCCGGCCGACAGCAGGCTGTAGACGCCCGACAGGATGACCACGGCGAAGAGGTTGTGCAGCCGCACGATGGCAATGGCCACGACGGCCAGAAAGCCGAGCAGCCCGATGTCTAGGAGGTTTTCGATGGCTTGCCGTCCTTCCGCGCCGTCAGCAGGGGTTTCAGTCCGCTGTGCAGGGCCGCCTTGGCGACCGCGTGGGTCGAGGTCGGGCTGGTGAAGAAGATGAACACCAGAATCAGCACAAGCTTGATCAGGTTGAGTGTCAGGCCGGCCTGCAGCATCAGACCAAGCACGATCAGACCGGCGCCCAGGGTGTCGCCGATGCCCGCGGCATGCATGCGGGTAAAGAAGTCCGGCAGACGCAGCAGGCCGATCCCGGCGACGATGGCGAAGCCGCTGCCGGCCATCAGGCAGATCCAGGAAAGGATGTCGAGCACGACCGCCACTAGCGGGCCGCCTCTGACACTTGGCACCCCGCAACCGTCATTGCCGGACTTGATCCGGCAATCCAGGGGCGGCCGGCAAACCTGTATGCTCGGGTCAAGCCCGGGCATGACAAAGCTTTGTGCTTGCTTTGACTGATTCGACTCATCAGGGCGCCGCCTCTTCATCGTCCGGGGCGCCGCGCCCCAGGTCGCGATACTCGAAGTACTTCAGGATCGCGATCGTGCCGATGAAGTTGATCAGCGCGTAGAGCAGCGATATGTCCAGGAAATCCGGCCGCTCCGTCAGAAAGCCGAAGACCGCGACCAGCAGCACAGTCTTGGTGCCGTGGGCGTTGACCGCCAGGATCCGGTCATAGCCGGTCGGGCCCAAGATGGCGCGGGACAGTGCCAGGGCCATGGCGACCAGGATGCCGGCGGCGGCGGCGGCGAACATCATGGCTGACCGGCCATGGCGGTCACGCGCCGGTCCATCTCCCCGGCCTCCAGGCTCTCGGCCATCGCCCGGGTGATGGCGTGCACCTCGATGGTGTTGTCGCGAACGTAGAGCGAGACCGTGCCGGGGGTGAGGGTGATCGAGTTGGCGTAGATCACTTGGCCCAGCTCATCCGCCTGGGTCGCGGTCACCTTGATGATCTTCGGGCTGATCGGCATGCGCGGCGACAGGATCAGGCCGGCCACCTCGATGTTCGACTTGACGATTTCCCACAGCAGCCACGGCCAATAGGTCAGCGCCCGCCAGGTCAGGTGCACGGGATGGCCCTCGCGGTCGACCACGTCCATGCGATGCGCGATCCAGGCGACCAGGCCACAGGAAGCGGCGCCGAGGATCAGCAGCAGTGGTTCGAAATATCCCGATAACAGGAGCCAAAGGACGTAGAGAACGACCAAAAGGCTGATCGCGTGTACCAAACCGCCTCCCCCCGAAGCATTTCTTGGCCGTCCCAATCCAGCGCCGACGGCACGCGATGATAGCGCGGCGATTCCGGTCGCGAAAGACCACTAATCCGAAAATCCGTCCGGCCGATCTATTCGGCCGGTTTCAGGCGCCCGACGGTCAGTCCGCCGTGGCCTCGCCGTCGGCCTGCCAGGGCAGGGCGCGCCGCAGGGCCCAGTCGACGGCGAAGTAGAGCGTGACCGCGATCAGCGCGAGCACCAGGAGCGCGGCGAACATCAGGTCGATCTCCATGCGCGCGTTCTTCTGCAGCATGAAGTGACCGAGGCCCGCGCTGCTGCCGACCCACTCGCCGACCACGGCGCCGATCGGCGCCACCGCCGTGGCCACCCGGACGCCCGAGGTGAGCGCCGGCAGGCCGGCGGGGATACGGATATGGCGCAGCACGCTGAGCCGTGAGCCGCCCATGGCGCGGGCCAGGTCGAGCCAGCCCGGCTCGGTCCGGCGCAGGCCGTCGAGGAAAGCGGCGGTGACCGGGAAGTAGATGATCAGAGTCGCCATGGCGACTTTCGAGATCATGCCGTAGCCCAGCCAGAGCACCAGGATCGGCGCGATGGCGAAGACCGGGATCGCCTGGCTGACCACCAGGATCGGCATGAGCCACTGCCGCGCGGGTCGGAACCAGGCGATGGTCAGGGCGCTGGCGACGCCGAGCGCGCTGCCCAGGACCAATCCCAGGACGATTTCGGCCAGTGTTATGGCGCCGTGCCCGAGCAGCGCGCGCCAGTGGGTCAGCAGCGCGATGCCGACCTTGTCCGGGCCCGGCAGAATGAAGGCGGCCACGCCGCTGACCTGGACGAACCCCTGCCAGGCCGCGACCAGCACCAGGAACACGATCAAGGGGCGCAGCAACCTCATTGGGCTTGCCGCGCGCGGGCCAGGCGCTTCAGCAGCTCCGCCTGCAGCGCCAGCACGGCCGGGTCCGCCGGGTCGCGCGGCGGCGGGCCGGGCGGCTCCAGCGGTACGTCGAGCCGGGCCGGGCGGCCGGACATGACCTGAACCCTGTGGCCCAGCCGCAAGGCCTCGAGCGGGTCATGGGTCACCAGCAGCACGGTGCGTCCGGCGAGCAGCGTGGCAGCCAGCTCCTGGATCTCGTAGCGGGTGATCGCGTCGAGCGCGGAGAAGGGCTCGTCCATCAGCACGATCGGCCGCTGTTCCATCAAGGTGCGCGCCAGGGCGACCCGCTGGCGCATGCCGCCGGACAGTCCCGACGGCCGATCCGCCTCGTGACCCGCGAGCCCGACCCGGGTGAGCATCCGCCGGGCGCGGGCCTCGAGGTCCCGGCCCCGCGGTTCGCCGCGCAGCCGGGATCCCAAGGTGACATTACCCAGCGCCGAGCACCACGGCAGCAGCAGGTCCTGCTGTGCCATGTAGGCGAACCGCCCGGCGATCGCTCTGTCTTCGGTGTCGCGGACCCGGCAGCGCGCGCCCTCGGCGAGGCCGGCGATCAGGCGCAACAGGCTCGACTTGCCGACACCGGACGGCCCGAGCAGGCAGGTGATGCGCCCAGCCGGCAACTCCAGATTGAGATTTTCGAAGAGAGGACGCCCTTTGTAGGCTAGGCTGGCGGCCTCGAGCCTGACTCCCGGGGCCGCCGGTTCGGCACTGCTGTCCAGCGTCGAGCCCTCAGTCACCTTCAGCCTCCCTGCGCCGATTCAAACCGGATCGGGTTCCAGGAGTCGGTCCGGCCGATGCGGCCCATGACCAGTAGCCGGGCAGGCTCCAAAGGGTCGTTTCGCCGGCGCCTGGTCGCCGGAACCGCTCAGCCGGCCATCCGGCTCCCCGGTGTCGCGCGGCACTATGGCAGCGCGGCCAGGTCGCGACAAGCCGTGCGCGGGGCGTCGATGCGGCCTTGAACCCCCTGAAGGTCAATACTCTTTTAAGAATAATCTTTACCGATGGTTCGCCCTCTTATGGTACCAAATGTGCAAGCGAGTCCCGACCGGGCCGGCGCAGCGCTCGGCAAGGGCTCGAACTGAAGGATCTAGCTACGCAATGAGCAAGGGCGCACTGACGACCGGCGAACCGGCCGGCCAAGAAGAATTCGCGGATCGGCAACGATACCCGCGCAGTCTGGTTCTCTGCTCGGCGCAACTTGCCCTGGGCGCCGGGACGGCGCCCTGCGAAATCCTCAACATCTCGCTCGGCGGCGTGAAGCTTCGCCTTCTGGAGCCGCTTGCCGGTGATGCCGAGGCCACGCTGACGCTCGACCGCTACGGCACCTTCAAATGCCGGGTGGCCTGGCGCGACGGGCAAAATGTCGGCCTGGCGTTCGTTGAAGACCTCGACAGGATCGGCAAATTGATCCGGTCGCTGCTGGACAATCCCGAGCCCAGCAAGGAACAGCGCGCCTTGCCCCGCAGCTCCGTGTTGTGGGCCGGCCAGCTCAACGCCGGCGCGCGCGCCGCCCAGTGCCGCGTACTCAACATCTCGCCTTATGGTGCCAAGGTCCGACTGCTCGAGGCGCTGTCCCATGCAACCCGTGTCAGCATCAAAATCGAACGCTTCGGCGAATTTCCCGCCGATGTGATCTGGCGGGACGGCGATTATCTCGGCATAAAGTTCCACGATGACCCGGACGACATCGCGCGGATCTTCGGTGACGCCGTACCCATCCTGCGCCGCTGGGGCGGTGATACCGAAGGTCATTGATAAAGACCCATTTCACCGGGACGATGTTGTCCGCCAGCTAGGCGCGTGCTGCGCCGTGGTGCCGGACTCCGCAAGCAGCGCGCAACGCGGCTGCCGGACAAAAGCGCCCGACCCGCCGTTCCGCTCCCATGAAATGGGTCTTTATCGATGACCTTTGCTATGGGCCCGCGTTTCATCGGCAGCGAGATCTATCGCGCGTCCAGCTACGGCGCCCGTCACCCCCTGGCGATCCCGCGGGTGTCTACCTGCATCGATCTCTGTCGCGCGCTCGGCTGGCTGCCCGATGCGGTCTACATCGACAGCCCGCGCGCCACGCCGGAGCAACTGGCCAGGTTCCATGCGCCCGACTACCTGGCTGCCCTGATCGAGGCGGAGCGGACCCAGCGAGTCTCGCCCGATACCCGCCGCCGCTTCAACATAGGCTGCAACGGCAACCCGGTGTTCGCCGAGATCTTTCGCCGCCCGGCGACCGCCTGCGGCGGCTCCATCGCGGCCGCGGCGCTGCTGCGGGACGGCGGCACGGTCTACAATCCGGCCGGCGGCACGCACCACGGGCGGCCGGACCGGGCCAGCGGCTTCTGCTATCTGAACGACCCCGTGCTGGCCATCCTGACGCTGCTCGACGGCGGGCTGGCGCGCGTGCTCTACCTCGACGTGGACGCCCATCACGGCGACGGCGTGCAGGCGGCCTTCGCCGACGACCGGCGGGTGCTGACGATCTCGGTGCACGAGGCCGGCCGCTGGCCCATGTCCAGATCGGCCGCGCCGGGCGGCGGCCGCGCCGCCGGCAAGGGCGAAGGGGCGGTGACCGACCGGGCCGGCGGCATGGCCCGCAACCTGCCGGTGCCGGCCGGTTTCAACGACAGTGAGATGGCCTTCCTGCTCGACCGGGCGATCCTGCCCCTGGCGGCGGACTTCGCGCCCGAGGCGGTGGTTCTGCAATGCGGTGCCGACGGCTTGGCCGATGATCCGCAGAGCAAGCTCGCGCTCTCCAACCTGGCTCTGTGGCAGGTAGTCCGTGCCGTCAAGCCGCTGGCGCCGCGGCTCCTGGTGCTCGGCGGTGGCGGCTACAATCCCTGGGCGGTGGGCCGCTGCTGGGCCGGCGTGTGGGCCGCGTTGAACGGCTTCGACGTGCCCGAGCGGCTGCCGCCCGCCGCCGAGGCGGTGTTGCGCGGGCTCGACTGGCGGCATTCCTGGGGGCGAAATCCGCCGCGCCGCTGGTTCACCACCCTGGCCGACGAGCCCCGGCCGGGGCTGGTTCGCGCCGAGCTGCGCGACATTGCCGCCAGGGTTCTGAAGGTCGCCGACGGCTTGTGACGCGCGACCGGGACCGCTATGTCTGAGCGATGAAGCTCGCGCACGCCCGG
>JBFJPL010000113.1:0-12636 GCA_041617155.1 Kiloniellales bacterium | reverse complement strand
GGCGCGATGCTGGCGCATCGGGCAAGCGGCTTGACGCACCCTGTCGGCCGGACAACGCCGCGCAGACCGTGGCCAGTGTGAGAAATGCGGACTAGGATTCCGCGTCGGGCTGCTGCAGGGGGTGCGCGCGGGCGAAGGCGTCGATCGCCAGGCAGGCCTCGTGGATGCGCCGGATGGTCGGATAGGGCGCCATGTCGCAGTCGAAGCGCGCGTTGTTGACCACCTGGGGCACCAGGCAGAGGTCGGCCAGCGACGGGCTGTCGCCGTGGCAGAAACGGCCGGTCTCCGGCTCGCCGGAGAGACGGGTTTCCAAGGCCGCGAACTCGAGCGCGACCCAGTGGCGGAACCATTCCGCGATGCCGTCGTCGCCCTGGCCCAGGGCGCGCAGACGGTTGAGCACGCGCAGATTGTTGAGCGGGTGGATGTCGCAGGCGACCGCATAGGCGAGCGAGCGAACCCGCGCGCGGCCCAAAGGATCGGCCGGCAACAGCGGCGGTTCGGGATGGACCTCGTCCAGGTACTCCAGGATCGCCATGGACTGGGTGATGACGCGGCCGTCGTCCAGCTCCAGGGCCGGCACGCCGCCCTGGGGATTGAGCGCCAGATAGGCCGGGCCGCGCTGCTCACCCTTGCGCAGGTGGATCGGCCGGTAGTCGTAGCTGATGCCCTTCATGTTGAGGGCGATGCGCACCCGGAAGGAGGTCGAGGAGCGGAAGTAGTTGTGTAGCTTCATCATGGTCCGATCCGCTTCAGGCATTGGTAAGAGGGACATTTACCACAGAGGCGGGCCTAGTCATGCTGGTGGCCTCTACGGCACGCCGCCGAACAGCGCGATGACCTCCCGGGGGATCGGCGCGGCACGCAGCCGCGCCGGGTCGTCGGGGTGCTTGACGCACCAGGCGCGGGTCTCCTGCCCCTCGACGGCCAGCCGGCCGTCGATGAGCACCGCGTGCTCGAGCTTGAAGACCTTGCGTTGCCAGACCGCCACCCGGCTCTCGATCACCAGTTGGTCGCCGAAGCGCGCCGGCCGCTTGAACCTCGCCCGGGCGTCGACCAGCGGCACGCCGACCATGCCGTGGCGCTTGAACAGCTCGGCCCAGCCGCCGCCGACCTCTCTGAACAGGTTATGGGCCGCCGCATCGAACCAGCGGAAGTAGTTGGGGTAGAAGACGATCTCGGCGGGATCGCAGTCGCCCCACTCGACCCGGATCTCGAGGCGCGCCGATACGCTCATGGCTGGTCTCCCCGCGCGGCCCCGGCCAAGCTCGCAGTGTCCGCCCGCGCCGACGTCATGCGATCTCGATGGCGATCTCGCCGACACCCTCGACCCCGCCGGTCACGCGATCGCCCGGCTCGAGCGCGCCGACGCCCGCCGGCGTGCCGGTGAAGATCAGATCGCCCGGCATCAGCTTGAAGTAACGCGACAAGATCGAGATCAGCTCGGGCACCGACCAAATCAGCTCGGAAAGATCGCCCGACTGCCTCGGCGCGCCGTTGACCTCGAGCCAGATGCGCCCGGAATCGCGGTGGCCGACCGCGGAGACCGGATGAACTGCGCCGCAGGGCGCCGATTGGTCGAACGCCTTGCCGACGTCCCACGGGCGGCCTAGCTGCTTGGCTTCCGCCTGCAGGTCGCGGCGCGTCAGGTCGATTCCCACGGCATAGCCGTAGACCCGCTCCAAGGCCCGGTCCTGGCCGATTTCGAAGGCTTCCCGGCCGATCGCCACGACCAGCTCGATCTCGTGGTGCAGATCCTTGGTGAGCGGCGGATAGGCGACCTTCGCGCCGTTCGGGACCAGCGCGTCGGCCGGCTTGGTGAAGAAAAAAGGTGGCTCGCGGTCCGGGTCCTTGCCCATCTCGCGGGCATGGGCGGCGTAGTTGCGGCCGATGCAGTAGATGCGGCGGACCGGGAAACGGTCGCTGCTGCCGGCAACTTCGACCGAGGGAGTTTCCGGGGCGGGAATGACGTAGCTCATGCAAGCCTCTTCGTGTAAGTCCCTTGGGGGTATGGATCAGAAAACGAAATAGCGGGCGCCCTCCAGGCAGAGCGGCCAGCGGCCGGCCTCGAACAGCCGGAACTTGATCGAGAAGGCGCCCTCCTCTTCGCCGCAAGCGGTCTCCAGGGCCGCCTGATAGCACGAGGTGGAGGCCGCCCCGGCGGCCGCGCGGATCAGTCCGGGCGGGTCGGCGATCTCGCCGCGCGCCGCCGCAACGGCGGCCGCGCCGTGGGCCCGGTCGGAAGCGGAGACGGCGATGTCGGCAAGGGCTGCCAACAGCTCCGCCCCGTCCCGGCTGGTCTGGGCCAGGGGCAGAAGCCGGCTGCGCCGCTCCTCCTCCGCCTGCCACCAGCGGGTGTTCCAGTCCTCGGCGCGGATCACCTGCTCGGCCTGATTCCAGTCGCCGACCGCCGCGACATCGGCGTCGGCAAAGCCGAGCCCGGCGAGGTAAGCGCCCGCGGCGGCCCGTTCGGCTTCGCCGATCGGCTCGCCGACCGCGGCAAACCACGACGCGCCCCAGACCCGGGCGGCGAAGTCGCGCATGACCTGCTGGCCCCGGTCGGTCATGGCGTCTGCTCCAGCGCCGCCTTCTCGGCCTCGGTGTAGAAGGCGTCGGCGTGGCAGTCCTCGTCGCGCAGGCCCAGGGCCTTGAGCGCGGCGACACAGGACTGGACCATGACCGGCGGTCCCGCGAGATAGGCCTTGCAGCCGTCCAGGTCGCGGTGGTCCGCGCGCACCGCGTCGGCCAGATTGCCGGTGCGCCGCCCGGTCGGGCCGGCGGGTTCGGAGAGCACTGGAACGAAGCGAAGGTTTTCGTGGCCGGCGGCGAGCGCCGCGAAATAGTCCTCGAGGTAAAGGTCGGGTTCGTCGCGGACCCCGAAGTAGAGGTCGATCGGCTGTTTCGCGCCCCTGCGCAAGGCCTGCTCGACGATCGATTTGATCGGCGCCAGACCGGAACCGCCGGCCAGCGCCACGATCGGACCTCTGTGCGCCTCGCGCAGATAGGAGATGCCCTGCGGGCCCTGGACCCGGACCTTGTCGCCGACCCTGAGATCGCGCAGCACGAAGGGGCTGACCGTGCCGCCCGCGACCAGGCGAACGTGGAACTCGATCAGGTCGTCGCCCGGCAGGCTGGCCATTGAGAAGTCCCGCGGCGGCAGGCCTTTGAAGGTCACCATGGCGTACTGGCCGGCGGTGAAGTCGAAGCGGCCGCCGGCCTCGACCGCCAGGTGCAGACGCCGGATGTCGTGGGTCAGCTTCCGGTTCTCCACGACCCGGCAGGTCAGGTCGCGCAGCGGATGGGCGGCCTCCTCGTCCTGTTCCAGGTAGGCGACCTCGCAGTCGCTCCGGGGCACCGCGCGGCAGGCCAGGATGAGCCCGGCGGCCCGTTCCGCCTCGCTGAGCGCGAATTCCGAATAGCGCGACATCTCGACCTCTCCGACGTGGAGCCGGGACTTGCAGGTCCCGCAGTTGCCGGACTGGCAGCCGTGGGGATAGTCGAGCCCTTGATCGAGCGCGGTCTCGAGGATGGTCATGCCGGTCTCCACCGCAAGCGGCTCGGCGAACTGACGGACCACGACCTTGTAGCTCATAGCCTTCTCAACGCTCCACCCTTTAGTCCGCAAGGGATGCTATTGGTCACTCCAAGAAATGACAACAAAAGCAAACTCATTGCCGAGGTTTTGCGCTTTACCTAAGCTGCGACCTGGCGAAGGGAGCTTTGATCGAAGCTCGACGATAATGACCTTCGATATGGAACAATAAACCGGGAGGCCAAAATGTTTGGGCGATTGAAGGCTCTATTTCTCACTGCTCTCGCAGCCGTGCTGGGCGCGGCCGGGGCCCAGGCCCAGGACGTAACGCTGAAGGTGCACCATTTCCTGCCGCCCCCCTCGCTGGCCCACGCCAAGTTCATGCAGCCCTGGGCGGAAAAGATCGAGCGCGAGTCGGGCGGCCGCATCAAGGTGGAGATCTACCCGGCGATGCAGCTTGGCGGCAAGCCGCCGCAGCTGTTCGACCAGGTGCGCGACGGCGTGGCCGACGGGGTCTGGACCGTCGCCGGTTACACCGCCGGCCGCTTCCCGATGATCGAGGTCTTCGAGCTGCCGTTCGTCCCGGGCAGCGCCGAGGCGACCAGCCAGGCGGCCCAGGAGTACTACGAGACCTATGCCAAGCAGGAATTCGCTGATGTCCACCCGCTGATGATTCACGTGCACCATCCCGGCGCCTTCCACATGAAGGACAAGCCGATCAAGACCCTGGAAGACCTGAAGGACGCCAAGGTGCGGGCGCCGACCCGGGTGATCAACGGCGCCTTGAAGGAGATGGGCGCGACGCCGGTCGGCATGCCGGTCCCAGCGGTGCCGGAGGCGATATCCAAGGGCGTGGTCGACGGCGCGGTCCTGCCCTACGAGATAACCCTGCCGCTGCGCGTCCACGAGCTGACCAATAGCCACACGGAGATCGGCGGCGACCGTGGCCTCTACACCGCGGTCTTCCTGTTCGCCATGAACAAGAACACTTACGACTCGCTCCCGGCCGACCTCAAGAAGGTGATCGACGCCAATTCCGGTCTCGCGCTGGCCAAACAGATCGGCGCGATTTGGGACGCGGCCGAAGCGCCGGGGCGCCAGAAGGCGGCGGCGCTCGGCGACAAATTCTACCTCATCGACGGCGCGGAGCTGACGCGTTGGAAGCGGGCTACCCAGCCCGTCATCGACGCCTGGATCAAGCAGATGGACGCCGAAGGTCATGACGGCAAAGCTCTGTTGAAGGCCGCGCGCGACCTGGTCGACAAGTACAGCCGTCAATAGCCGGACAGCAGGGTGAGCGAAACGGCCAAGGGCGGCGCGCCGGATCCACTGGGCCGGGCGCTCGCCCGGCTGTGCGGCGCCCTGGCGGTCCTCGGCGGGCTGGTGCTGGTCGCCCTCATCGTCATGACCTGCCTGAGCATCGCCGGGCGGGCCCTCTTCAGCGCGCCGATTCCGGGCGATTTCGAGCTGGTCGAGATCGGCTGCGCGGTCGCGGTCTTCGCCTTCCTGCCCTACTGCCAGATGACCGGCGGCAACGTCGTGGTCGACTTTTTCACCGCCCGGGCACCGGCCCGCGCCCAGGCGGCGATGGACCTGGCGGGCAACCTGATCTTCACGGCTATCGCCGGGCTGCTCACCTGGCGCGCGGTCTTGGGCGGCCAGGACCTCCAGCGCTACGGCGAGACCACCATGGTGCTCGCCGTTCCGATTTGGTGGGGTTTCGTGCCGGCGGTCTTCTGCAGCGCGGTCCTTACCGTCGTCTGCGCCTACACCGCCTGGCGCAGCGCGACGGAAGTGCTAGGCGGCCAGCCGGGCGAACGCAAGGCCGAAGTCCCATGAGCAGCTTCGCCATCGGACTCGCCAGCTTTCCGGTCCTGCTGGGACTGCTCGCCCTGCGCCTGCCGATCGGTGTGGCCATGCTGCTGGTCGGCGGGGCCGGTTACGTCGTCATGAGCGGCTGGCTGCCCTTGATCGCGACCCTGAAGACCGGGCCCTATTTCCAGTTCTCCAGCTATTCGCTGTCGGTCATCCCGTTCTTCCTGCTGATGGGGCAGTTCGCCGCCAAGGCGGGCATGAGCAGCGCCTTGTTCCGGGCCGCCAACGTCTGGCTCGGCCACCGGCCGGGCGGCATCGCCATGGCGGCGATCGGCGGCTGCGCGGGCTTCGGCGCGATCTGCGGCTCGTCGCTCGCGACCGCGGCGACCATGGGCCAGGTGGCGCTGCCGGAGATGCGCCGCTTCAACTATTCCGGCGCCTTGGCAACCGGCGCGCTGGCCGCCGGCGGGACGCTGGGCATTCTGATTCCGCCGTCGGTCATCCTGGTGATCTATGCCATCCTGACCGAGCAGAACATCGCCGCCATGTTCCTGGCCGCCTTCGTACCCGGATTTCTCGCGGCCTTCGGCTACATGGCGGCCATCTGGGTCTTCGTGCGCCTCGCCCCCCAGGCCGGTCCGGCGGGCGACAAGGCCGCCTGGCCGGAACGCTGGACCAGCGTGCTCGAGACCTGGCCGGTGGCGACCATCTTCCTGCTGGTGATCGGCGGCATCTATCTCGGCTGGTTCACGCCGACCGAGGGCGCGGCGGTCGGCGCATGCAGCACGGGCCTGCTGGCCGTGCTGCACGGCGGCATGCGGCTTTCCGGTCTGGTCGACTGCCTCAAGGAGACGGCCAAGGCGACCGCCATGATCTTCCTGATCCTGCTGGGCGCGGAATTCTACAACGCCTTCCTGGCGCTGACCCGCATGCCGATGGAAGCGGCCGCGGCGATCGGCGCGAGCGGCTGGCCGCCGGTCCTGGTGTTGAGCGCGATCCTGCTGCTCTATCTGGTGCTGGGCTGCGTCATGGACAGCCTGTCGATGATCCTGCTGACCGTGCCGATCTTCTTTCCCATCATCATTGGGCTCGACTTCGGTCTTTCGCCCGACGAGACCGCGATCTGGTTCGGCATCCTCGCCCTCATCGTGGTCGAGGTCGGCCTGATCACGCCGCCGGTCGGCATGAACGTCTTCATCATCAACGGCCTGGCGCGCGACGTGCCGATGCTCGAGACCTTCAAGGGCGTCCTGCCGTTCCTGGTGTCGGACGGCTTGCGCGTGGTGCTCTTGATCGCCTTTCCGGGGATCACGCTTTGGCTGGTCAGGGTTCTCTCGTGAGCACCTGGAAAGCGCGATCAGGCGATCGAAGCCTTCATTCCCGGTAAACCGCCCGTCCATTGCCGAGTCATTGCTGACGCGTGCGCCAAATCCATAAATTCTTTAAGGGTATTTTGATGTAGATCAAGGTGGCCGGCGACCGCGCTCGTTTATTGGACTCCATCGGTGCGACAAAGGGAGTTCACCAATGGACTTGTGGGACAAGCTCTTCCTGGCCGGGATTCTCGGCACCTTTCTGGTCTTCGGCCTAACGGTTGCATGGCTGACCTGGGAGAGCAGACGGAAAGGCTAGCCCAGCACGCCGATCGCGGTGTTAGCGGGCGCGCGTTCGTTTGCGGGCGATCACGAAGCTCTCGTCGTTGAACCAGAGGCCGCCGTGTTTCTGCAGGACTTTTCGCGTGGCCTCCAGGTACTGCTTCTGGGACATGGCTTCCTGCAGGCGCTGGTCCTCGATCTGAGCGACGTAGATGGCCGCGTTCCAGGCCGCCAGCAACGTCGAAGTGCCAATGTTGGCGCCGACCTCGCTGGGCATGGTGTGTAGGTGATAGCGGAACAGGGACTCGGCGTCGGACAGCGCCATGAAATCCAAGCCGCGCGCATCCGCGGCGCTGAACAAACGCTGCGCCACCTCGAGCAGTTCGTGCCGGCCGGTCCTGAAAGGGTCGGCCCCGGGCCAGATCGCCCGGATAATCTCCATGCCCGGGTCGCGGCCGTAGGATTGAACGGTGACCATGCGCCCGCCGGGCGCCAGTGCCCGGACCAGCGGCGCGATGACGTTGCGCACTTTGAAGTCCGCCGGCATGCGTGAGCGGTAGGGCTGCGAGGCGACGACCAGGTCGAAATTGGCGTCGAAACCGTCCCGCTCGGGCAGGACCGGCTTGAGGATGAAGCGCCGGTCCTTGCGATAAAGCACCAGGACCGATGGCCGGACGTAGAGCGGGTTGCCGGTCGTCGGCGAGCTCCGCACCTGCCAGTTGCCCGCCAGGTCGCGATGCAAGCCGCGCAGCTGTTCGCCGAACTCGTGGCTGGTTTCGCCCTCCAGGGCGACGACCTGCCAATTGAACTCGGCCGCCGCCTTGGGCGCGTTGGGCCGCAGCCAGGGCGCCTCGCTATAGTAGAGGTTGGTGATCACCATCACCATCTCGGGATGCTCGTGGAAGCGGTCGGCCAGCTTCTCCAGCGTCAACCGCACGTCCTCCATGGAGATTTCCTTGCCGACCACGACCCAAGGTACATGGGTGAAACGCCGGTGCAGGTCGCGCAGCAGGTGGCACAAGACCGTACCGTCGCCCATGCCGGCATCGAACACCCGCAGAGCCGTATCCGTCGGGCGAATGTGACGCAACTCCTTACCGACCCGCGCCGCGACGGCCGCCTTTTCCGAGCAGGTCGTCACGAACATCAGGTACTTTTCGCGGTTGTCGAAGAAGCGGAAGGTCTCGTGGGCTGGCGCGGCGCGCCCTGCATCGGCGTCCTTTGCCGCGGTCTTCGCTCCGCCCGGTTCGTGGTCCATCCAAACTGCCTCCGCCGCCGCCACCCAGTGGCGCCGATCGACCGGCGCGCTCGGCTGCGGCTTTTTGTTCGGGGGCAATCTAACCGCTAATCCCCGGGTCTTGAAGCCCGGCGCGTGCCCTCGCTCAACAGCTTTGGATATTTTCCATCGATACCCATCTTAAAGCGATAGGCGACTTGCCGATGGGCGGTCGCGCGCGGAGCGGTCGGTCAAGGCTTTGGCAATCGGTCGGTTTCGCCAATGGCCGGCGAAGCTTCGCGTTCGAGCGATCGCGGTCACGGCATGCCGAATGACGTCCTGGCCCGAGGATTCGGAAGGACAGAGGAGAACTTGGCAATGGCAAAGAGCGAAGATCCGACAGATCTTGACAGCGCACTGTTGGACCCAACGGCCGTCTTCCGCGACCCTGAAGACGTGCTACAGCGGTCCGATTTGGCCCATAACCAAAAGATCGAGATATTGCGCCGCTGGGAGTACGACGCCCGTGCGCTCCAGGTCGCGGAGGAGGAAAACATGTCACCCGCTCCACCGTCCGATACGTTGGATCGTGTCCTGAAGGCTCTGCACGCGCTCGGCGCCGGCCCGGACCTGGATCACACGCCACCCACCAAACAGGGCGGCGTCTGACTCGTCCGGCGCACGGCAGGATGGCCGGGGAGAACTTGACGCGGCCCTGATAACGACACGCGCGCCCGGTCCAGGTTGTTGTGATCCGGCAGCGCGCGCTCAACCGGCGGCGCGGCCCGGACCCCTGCCGGGAAGGTTAGCGGGACAGCAGTGTGATCGTCCCGGTTTCGGTTTTTGTCGGAGCGCTGACCGACTGCTTCTGTACGGTCGAACGAACCGCCGCGATCAGCGTCGACACCGCTTTGTTGGGGCGGCCGAAAGTCACCAGGTAAATCGACCGCTCGATCGGCCGGTCGGTCACGACCAGGCGCTTCCTGCTGATGTCGTCGGCGGCGACCGGCGTGTTGGTCGCGACCGGCCCGCCGTGGTCGGCCGAAGGCACGACGCGTTGGTCGAGGGCGGCGACCGTGGTGATCGCCATGGCATGCGGCAGGTGCTCGATCGCGTAGGCGGCCATGACGGCGGTTCGCACCGTGGTCAGCGGCGCGATGACTTCGCCCCGCTCGTCCAGCATATTTTCGACGACCGCGCGCACGCCGCCGCCGCGCAATTCGGCGACGATCTGGATCGGCGCATCGAGGCCGCCGACCTCCCGCCAGTTGTCGATACGGCCGGCCAGAATATCGAGGACCTGATCGAGGCGGAGTTCGCGCACCGGATTCTCACGGTGGACCGCGAAGGCGACCCGGGCGTTGCCGATCGGGTGCGACTTGAGCTTGCCACGATCGACGGAGCCGGCCCACTTCTTGTTGAGCTGGTCGACCACATCGTCCAACGGCGTCGAGATCACGGCGATATCGGCAGCGCCGGCCACGAGATTCATGACGCCCGAATCGCTGCCCTTGGAAACTAGCTTCAACCTATGGCCGGTCCGCTGCTCGATGGCATCCTGATTGGGCGACAACAACGCCTGAATCGCGGTCGAAGAGCCGTGAACCTCGAACTCCTCGGCCAGGACTTCCTGCGCCGGCAACAGCAGCAGAGCAGAGAAAAGACCCAGGATCAAGTTCTTGAACATCTTCGGATACTCCCTAATGCAAATCGCCCGGCAGTACGTTGTTTGCTTTTGACTGCAAGATTTAATGAGCTCTAATACATGTCTTTGCACTATTGACCCATAACTTTAAAATAATATGAAGTAAAACATGTCTGTTTTACTTATAATAGGGTCAAAGTTTGCAATAAAGCCTGGTTTATTTGCGCCAAGCACAGGCCGGATCACGGCATCGGTTCAATCGATTGCGGGCGCGCAGCCAGACGCACAAGCGGTCGTAGCCGGCAAGTCCACCGGTTGGAGTCCCTGCTAACCGCCTGGATGGAAGCGATGTCGATCTATTCCGCGGCCAGGCTGTCCTTTTGGCCGGGCAGCTCGCCGCGAATGACGTAGGCCAGGGTCTGCACCACCTGTTCGGGCGTCTCGCACACCGCCAGCGCCGCCGCATCCACTTCCTTGAGCGCATGATCGAGATCCGGGCCGTGCAAGGTGATCACCGCCTTGCCCAGCGCTGCGGCGCTGCCGGCGTCGAAGGCCGCGTTCCACTGCCGGTACTTGTCGCCGAAGCGAACCACCACCACGTCCGCTTCGCCGAGCAGCGTGCGCGTACGGATTGCGTTCATGGTCGCGCCCTTGCGGTCGTGCCAGAAGGCCTTGTGCTCGGCGCCCAGGATCGCCGCGCCGCAGTCGTCGCTGTCCTCGTGCACGCAGACCGGCGCGTCGAGGCGCACCGGCAGGCCCGCCCGCTCGATCCCCTGGGCAATCCGCTCGCGCCAGTCCGTGTGGATCTCGCCGGAGAGATAAACGTTCCAGGTGCGCTCGGCCATGCCTCTTTCCCTTCCTAGATGGGGTGGTTGGCCGAACCACGGCCAGATTCGGCGCAAACTAACCCCAACCCCGCCGGATGAAAAGGCGGCAGCCCTTCAACTCGATACCGGAGACGTTGTTCTCAAGCGAGTCGCCGAGGTTAGGTCCAAGTTTGCCAGGCCAACGCGACAAAATCCCGGCATACAACGGGCTCAGGCGCTGCGATAAAGCTTGGTCATCACGAACTCTCGGTGTTTCAAGGACTCCGCGGCGGTCAGGCGGCCGTTGCAGGTCCGCACGGTGATGTCGATCAGCGCGTCGCCGGCCTCATCCAGGGTCATCTCGCCGCGCAGGATCCCTGAGCAGTCGAGGTCGATATGCTCGGGCATCTCGCGCGCCGTGCGCGGGTTCGCGGTCAGCTTGATCACCGGCTCGATCGGGTTGCCGATGATGTTGCCCTGGCCGGTCGGGAAGAGATGCACGACAAAGCCGGCGGCCGCCTGCAGGGTCACGCATTCCGCGGCCGCGGACGAGGTGTCCATGAAGTACAGCCCCGGGCCCCGGGCCGGCGCCTCGGCGGGCCCGAGGACGTCGATGAACCTGGTCTTCTTGCCGATCTTTTGCAGATTGCCGAACGCCTTCTCCTCGATCGTGGTCAGGCCGCCGGCGATATTGCCTTTGGTTGGCTGGGATTCCGACAGGTCCGAGGTCTTGTTCGGCTCGATGACCTCGTCCATGTAGGCCTGCCAGGTCTTGAGGAACTTTTCGCCGATCTCGGGGGTCGCCGCGCGGGCCGCGCACACCTTCTCGGCCCCGGTCAACTCCGAGGTTTCGCCGAAACAGGTCGTGGCGCCCAAGGGATCGAACTTGTCGATCAGGTTGCCCACGGTCGGACAGGAGGCCAGACCCGAGGTCGTGTCCGACTCGCCGCATTTGGTCGAGACCCAGAGGTCCGCGATCTTGCAGGAGACCCGCATTTTCTCGCTGGCCCACTGCGCGAACTCCTGCGCCTTGCGCGAGGCCGCGGCGACCGCCTTGATCTCGCCTTGGCCCTCGATCGCGAAGCCGGCGACGGGCTTGCCGGTCTCGGCGATCCCGTCGACGACACGCTGGGTCCAGCCCGGCTCGATGCCAATCACGATGCACGCGGCGACGTTGGGGTTTTTCCCGGTGCCGATGAGCGTCCGGAAATGCAGGTCGAGGTCTTCACCGAACTGCAGCCTTCCATAGTGATGCGGCAAGGCGAGGCAGCCGTCGATATTGTTCGCCACCTTTTCGCAGGCGGCGTTCGACAGGTCGTCGAGCGGCAGGATCGCCACGTGGTTGCGGATTCCGACGCGGCCATCTTCGCGCCGGTAACCAAAGAATTCTTGATTTGCGAGGGCCGTCATCTCACCACCTCTTCGTCTTCATGTTGTGGACGTGGACGTGGTCGCCGGCCTTCACGGCGGCGACGATCTTGCCGATGTCGTGTCCGTATTTCAAAACGGTGTCGCCCTCACCGAAGTTCTTGAGGGCGATCTTGTGGCCGAGCGGAATGTCGGCCTGCGCTTCCATCCGCAGCTTCTCACCCGTGGTCATGTTCAGGCCGTTCAGGTTAGCCCCGGCCTTCACGCTTTCCACCACCACGACACCGACCGTGTCTTCATTGTCGTGAACCAGGAAATCCGGTGCATTCATCGTTTTATCCTCCTCCTCATTATCACGTGTCTCCGTTCCGTCAGGGTGTAAGCACGATCTTCGCGGCCGGCGTGCGGCCGGCGTCGAGGTCCCGAAACGCCTGCGCGCCGTCCGCCAGCGCCCGGTGCTCGATCCATTCCAGGGGCCCCAGCCGGCCGTCCTGCAGCGCGGCCAGCGAGGCGCGCAGGTCGGCGTCCGTGTAGGTGTACACGCCGACGAACGCGATCTCGGAGAGAGTCAGGGTGCGGGCGTCGAATTCGCCGGCCCAATCCTGCAAGCCGACATGGGCGATCACCCCGCCAGCCCGCACCGCCGCGATCGAAGCGGCCCG
>JBFJPL010000112.1:0-13111 GCA_041617155.1 Kiloniellales bacterium | reverse complement strand
GGGTAGCGCACCCGCCCTCGGCCAGCACACCGAGGCGGTGCGCCGGGCCATGAGCAAGACCTCGATGCAGGCGCCGGATATGAGTGCGGGACACGGCAAAAGTTAGTTGGTCTTTCGTCGAAGGTCGTGGATAGTCGGGCGGACTGTGCGCCCGGAAAGAGGTTAGCGTTGGTGATTGAGTTGCGACTCTCCGACAAGCAAACCGCAATCGGCCTGCGCCCGCCGGAGGCGGTCATGCGTCTCGAGCGGATGGGCGCCGCCTTCCAAACCCGCCTGAGCTTCATGAGAAGCCTGGTCCGGCGGATGGGCCGCGAGCGTTGGCGCATCGAAGCGACACGGTTCGACCTCGACGATGACGGTTACGGCACCGTGGTTTACACCGCCACGACGCCGCGGCGCCGCTACAGCCTGATCGGTTTCTCGCACTACCTGGCGCCTGAATGCAGGACCGACCGGGTCATTGCCGAAGCCTGGGACGCCACCTTCTCGCTGTTCGACGGCGTGCCGTCGGACGCCGATATCGCGCGGCTGTCCGAACAGACGCCGAAACAGGAAACCGGCCGCTACCAGCCGAGCGAGCTGGTCATGAGCCGCGCGAACAAGAGCTTGCGCCTGTTCGACTACGTGATCGAAAACCTGTCCCAAGGCCGCCAGCCCGACCCGAAGGTGCTGGGCAAGGTCGGCTACTTGATGCGCACGACGGCGGTCTACGGCAACGGCAAGTTCGGCATGGCCGATCGCACGCGCTACGCCGACCGGCCGGAGGTCGCCGGCCCGTTTCGGGCCGAACTGCTCACGGTCTACCTGATCCGCTGCTTCACCCATGACCTGATCGAACATCTGGCGCGGCGCAAGAATCCGGACCGCTTCGTGCCCCTGGATCCGCGCATCAAGCGCTACCTGGGCATCGGCAACGCGACCGGCCTGGGCATGGCGCCCTTTCTGATCAGCCACCCGATGCTGATCCACAACTGGTTCCATGCGCGCGAGACGGCCCTGGCCAAGGTTCGCTCCGTGGAAACCGCCACGACCAGCGAGCTGAGGCATTTCCGCACGACCCTGAAGCGCGCGCGCGAGCACGTGGCCGAGTGGCAAGTCGCGGATATCTGCCAGTCCGAGAGGATCGCCAAACTGCACGATGACCTGCGGCGACTGGCGGACTGGACCAGCGAAGCAAACACACCGATGCTCGGCAGACGCCCCTGGGACGCGCTGTTCAACAGGGCCGAGACGAGCCTTTCGGTCGAGGGTCAGGAACTGCTGGTATCCCTGCTTCTGGAACCCTACGGCGACCTGGTGAACGATCTTGCGGAAGGGCATGAGGTCAACGGCGAGCAACTGCTCGATCCCAGCATGACCATCGCAAAGCTCAAGACGCTGATCGACCGCAGCTACGACTGGGCCATGGCGATCGACTTCTCCGACCCGGAGGAGACCCGCTATTTCTGGTATTCCTCGGAAGAAAAGCTCGAGCCGCGACGCGGCGAACGGCGCAGCGAAGCCGGTGCAGAAAAGGAGATGCCCTTGACGGTTGCGCGCGACGTCCAGCAACTGCGCGCAACGCTTGGCAAGGCCTCGCCCGGCCAAAGCACGGCGGCCTTTCTCATGCGCCATCCCGAGCTGCGCCACATCGTGCGGCGGGTCCAGCTCGGCGCGCGCTATCCCTATGCGGAGATCCGCGACAACCTGATCGGCGCGGCCTGCCGGCCGATCGACATACTGCGCGGCAAACTGGCGTACTTCGGCGCTTCCAAGTTCGATCCGAAAAGCGACCTCTGGACCCGGATCACGATGTACCAGGGCGCGCCGCTGGCCGACGAACTGGACCCGGAAGAGGTGGACGATTGGTGCTTCCCGACGATGCCCCAGGTCGGACCGTGCACATCTCGTTGAGCGAGCTCGAGACGACCCTGCGCAAGGCCGCATCGGGCACCGGCCTTTCGCTTGGCCTGGGCGAGGAGGCCGGGCTGGCCGCCAGGTGGATGGCAATCAACGGCATCGCCGGGCTGAGCGCCTTCGCCGATGCCCTGGATGCGGTCGACAATGGGCGGTCCGGCCAATTCGACGCGGATCTGGCGATCGCCGGCACCTTTGTCGCAAGTAGCGAGGGATTGTCTCTCTCGGCGCTCTACGCCGGCCCTTCGGCCTGCGACCTGCTCGAAGCGGCGGCCTTGTCCGGCAATGGTCCGAACGCCGTCACCATGACCGCCGTCGATTTCCCGGCGGTGGTCCTGTGCGACGCCCTCGCGGTCTCGGAGCGGATGAAAAGCGGCATCCGGGTTGCCTGGCGGTCGCGCGGCGGCCGGGCAATCGAGGCCGTCTGCCGGGCTGGCCGCCTTGACCTGGCAAAAGGTGTTTTCGGCGGCCTCGCGGGACCTGGACCTGTCGATCTGTCGATGGCCCTTGTCGACCACGAGGCGGGCGCGGCACGGCCGAACAGTGCCGTCCTGGCGAACGGCATCACGGTCGACGATCACTGCTGGTCCCGCGTGCTCGCATATGCCGCGCGCTGTCTGGTCGAGGCAACCGACGCCTCGCGTCTCACCGGGGCCGGGGCTGGGGTTGTCGATTCCGACTGAACCCGGCGCTTTCGCTCGGCTCCAAGTCGGCGCCGGTGCAGGTATCGACGCCCAGCAGCGTGACCTCCGAGAGCGTCAGGGCGCGCGTCCTCTCCGCCCGTTGCGGCAGCTTTCGCGGTCCGATTCGAACAGTCGACAGAAATGAGCCCATAGATCCTCCCCAGACCCCTCTGGCACGCAGAAACGATGCGCATAAACGCGGCGCCACGGGCCAGGCGTTCCATTCCGGGAGTTCCGGCGAGCGATTTGACAGCGGTCAAGGAGCCGGGCCGGGCCGTCTGAGAAGATATTCGGATATTGCGGACTTGCGTTCAGAGGCAGCACGAAATCATGTCAGCGCTAAGCCGGCCTCCGGTGCAACTGATCGAGGCGATCCCTGAGAACCTGTTTCGGGAGCCGGTCGACTACCTCTATGCCGACCACTTTCGCCAGCGGGTAGTTTGCAAACTGCTCGACGATATCGCCTACGACCAGGGTGGGACGGACGTGGCCAGATTGGCGACCGTCGTGGCTGAGTATATCGATCGGGATCTGCCGCAGCACGTCGCCGACGAAGAGCAGGACTTGTTCCCGCTTCTCCGCGCCCGGGGCGAACCTCGGGACAGCATCGAAACTGTCTTATCTCTGCTGGCCGAGGAACATAGCAACGACGAGGCTTTGAGCTCGACCCTGCTGGCGGGCCTGCGCAGCTTGACCGAAGGTCGGGCGCCCAAAGACCAGTCCGCTTTCCTGGGTGCGGCCGCGTCCTTCACTGAATCGCAACGTCGCCATCTCGCGTGGGAGGAACGTCTCCTCTTGCCGCTCGCGCGCAAGAGGCTGTCCGATGCCGACCTGCTGAAGATGGGCCGCAACATGGCGGCGCGACGCGGCATAGCGTTTCCAGCCGACGGGGCCGATGGCAACCTGCCTGCCGGCGACTAGACTGTCTGGCTGAAATCCGGCCTTGGGGTTCAGCACCCGGCCCGCAGGACAGGCGCGCGAGCGCCGTTGCTGACCTGCCGCAAGGCGGATATGTCGGGGATGGTCACTTCCGCCCCTTTGGACTCAACGCCGAGACGACGTAGTTTGGCGAGAGAGCGCGACAAGGTTTCGGGCTGCATACCCAAGCGGCCGGCAATCAGGGCCTTATCCAGCGGCAGGCGGATCACCGCCGCGCTCTCACCGTCAGGGCAAAGCCTGACGAGAAACTCGGCGACCCGCTCGGTCGAGGATTTGAGGGTCAACTGCTCGACTTGGGTAATAAGGCGGTGTAGGTGCCGCGACATGCTGGCCATGATGTTTAGCGCATATTCATTGTTGCTACAGAGCTGTTTCAGGAACGGCCTGGCTGGTACCACGAGCAGCCGTGAATCGTCGACCACCGCCGCGCTGACCGGATAGAGCCCGGCGTCGAGAATTGCCGCCTCGGCGAAGGAGTCGCCGCGGCCGAAGACGGCGATGACGCTTTCGTCACCTTCCTCGGAGGTGCGGAACAGCTTCACCCAGCCATCGATGATGACGTAAAAGCGCAGGGCCGGGTCACCTTGAAAGAACAGGACTGCGTTGCGCGGGAAGGACTGTACCCAGGCATCTGCAAGGACCGACCGCAGACCGTCGGGGCTGAAACCGGAGAAGATAGGTATGCGCGCCAGCGTCTCGTGATCCGCGCCGGTGATGCCGGTTCTGCGCTGGAACCGGTCGGATCGATCGTTGGCGAGTGCGGGCATCGAATCCCCCCGTATCGTTCGGCGTAACATGTGCCAAGCTGCAGAAAACGCCAAACAATCCCCGGGAGCATTGATCTAGATCATTCTTTGCCTCGCTGGCCGACAAGCGCCCGCGCTTGACCATCGTCAATGATGTCGCCAGTGATCTTGGACAGGGTCTCACCCCGCACCATGAGGAGTCGGCAATGCAGTTCGTTTACCTGCTGGTCGCGGGCGTGGCGCTCTATATCTTTTCCGACTGGTTGCTACGCCGCATCGAGCGGGGCCTGGGTCGCGAACTCGACCAACGCAACTTGATCTTCTTCGCCATCCTCCTGACGTCGGCGCTCTGCAGCTTCGCGCTCATTCGACTCTTTTCCGGACCATAGAGCCGCTTCGGTCCCTCGTTCCCGACCCCCAACTCTCTGCCGGCTTGACCATGGTCAAGGATAGCCGTGTCCGGTCAGCGTTTGATAGACCGCGACGTCGGTGCGGCCTGCCGCGCGAGACCTCGGGCACCCATGGCGGAGAGGAATGATCGATGACCCAGACGGACCAAACGGAACAGGCGCCGGGCGGCGATGATCACGGCCCCGTTCCCTTCATGCAGCGCCTCTTGGACAACCATTTCCTGCTGCTGTTCCTGGGCGTGACGATTCCCGCGGTCCTCTACTTGATGTGGGGCGTCATGGAAGTCGCCAACATTCCCATAGCAAAGTGATCCAGCGAGGCCGACATGGCGATCATCCCTCCAAAATCGCGGCTCTGGTGGAAGGAACCGCTCGACCGCGCCGAGATCATCTGGATCACCATCGCGTTCCTGTGGGGCGTGTTCATGTTCTGCGTGATGATCTACTGGCACATCACCGGCGAGCAGAACCTGTCGAACGAAGCCTACCGCATCGACCCGGAGGCCTTCGCGGCGAAAGCCGAGGAGATGACCGAGAAATACACGGTGCGCGAGGAAGGTGACACCGGTATCCCGGTGGTTCATCCGCCACCCGGCAGCGACGTCTACCTGATCGCGCGGCTGTGGGAGTGGTGGCCGATCCTCGAGCTCGAGAAGGATCAAAGCTACCGGCTGCACCTTTCGTCGATGGACTGGCAGCACGGCTTTTCGCTGCAGCCGACCAACATCAACATCCAGGTGCACCCCAACTACGACCTTGTGCTGACGGTCACGCCCGACGAGGCGGGCGTCTTCAGCGTCGTCTGCAATGAATTCTGCGGGATCGGCCATCACCAGATGATCGGCCGGATCCACGTGGTCGAGTAAGGGAGAGGCACATCATGGCGGCAAACACGGCATTCCGGACTTGCCCGGATACCGGGCTGAAGGTCCACCTGCCGGCGGAGTCCCTGATCAAGGCGAACGCTGTCGTCGCCGTGGTCTTCCTGTTGATCGGCGGTCTGTTCGGCCTGCTCGTGGCTCTGACCCGCTGGCCGGAGGTGCACCTTCTGTCGGCCGAGGCCTTCTACTCCGTGCTGACCGCGCACGGTCTCGACGTCCTGCTTTTCTGGATCATCTTCTTCGAGATGGCGGTCCTCTATTTCGCCTCGGCGGTTTTGCTGAACTGCCGCCTGGCGACGCCATGGCTTGCCTGGATCGCCTTTCTCCTGATGCTGGTCGGCTCGATCCTGGCCAACGTCGCCGTGCTGCAGGGCGAATCGAGCGTCATGTTCACCTCCTACGTGCCGATGCAGGCGGCACCGCATTTCTATCTGGCGCTGATCCTGTTCGCGGTCGGCGCGCTGATCGGGGTCTGCGTGTTCTTCGGCACACTGGTCATCGCCCGCGACGAACGCACCTACGAGGGCTCGATACCTCTGGTCACCTTCGGCGCGCTGACCGCGGCGATCATCGCGGTCTTCACGCTGGCCTCCGGCGCGATCATCCTGATCCCGACCTTCCTGTGGTCGGTCGGGCTGATCAGCCATATCGATTCGGTTGTCTACAAAATCGTCTGGTGGGGCCTCGGCCACTCCTCGCAGCAGATCAACGTCGCCGCGCACGTCGCGGTCTGGTACGCCATCGCGGCCATGGTTTTGGGCGCACGTCCGCTGTCCGAGAAGGTCAGCCGGACCGCCTTCCTGCTCTACATCCTGTTCCTGCAGCTGGCCAGCGCGCACCATCTGCTGGCGGAACCGGGCCTCAGCTCGGAGTACAAGGTCTTCAACACCAGCTACGCGATCTACCTGGCGGTGCTGGGCAGCATGATCCATGGCATGAGCGTGCCGGGCGCCATCGAGGCGGCGCAGCGCCGCAAGGGCTACACGCGCGGCATCTTCGAGTGGCTGCGCAGAGCGCCCTGGGGCAACCCCGCCTTCGCCGGCATGTTCCTGTCGCTGGTCATGTTCGGCTTCCTGGGCGGGATTTCCGGTGTCGTCCTGGGCACGGAGCAAATCAACCTGATCATGCACAACACGCTCTACGTTCCAGGGCACTTCCACGCCACGGTGGTGGCCGGTACGACGCTCGCCTTCATGGCCATGACCTACCTCGTGGTGCCGCTGATCTTCCGGCGCGAATTGATCCTGAAAGGCGTCGCCAAGTGGCAGCCCTACATATTCGGTATCGGCGTCGCCGGCATCTCCGTCTTCATGATGGGCGCCGGCACGCTGGGCGTCTCGCGCCGCCACTGGGACATCGGCTTCGGCGACTCGATCCTGACCTTCGAGTACCCGGCCACGGCCTTCCTGATGATGGGCCTGAACGGCCTGAGCGCAATCCTCGCCGCGCTCGGCGGCGCGATGTACATCGTCGTCGTCGTCGGCTCGATCCTGTTCGGCAAGCGCCGCGAGGGCGGCCCCGTGTCCGAACAGTCCGATGTCGTGCCCGGCATGGCCGCGGTCGGCAGCTACGGCAATGCGGGTACGCTGCATGTACCGGGCACCTATATCCTGGTCAGCGTCTTCTTCCTGGCCTTCGTCGCCTACTATTCCGTCAACTGGAAATACCTCTCCGAGGTCTGGCCACTCAGCTAACCAATGTAACCCGGCAGGGGTGAGGCTATGGGCGCCGACATCAGGCTTATCGCTTCGGTATTCAAGCTGAGGATTGCCGTGGCGATCACATTCAGCGCGATGGCCGGCGTGGCGATGACGCCGGGTGCCGCGCCGGCGGCCTGGCAACTCGTCGTGCTGGCTCTGGCCGTAACGCTGTCGGCGGCCAGCGCGGGCGCCTTCAATCAGTATGTCGAGCGCGACCTCGACGCGCGCATGGCGCGGACCCGGAGCCGGCCCTTCGTGACCGGCCGCTACCAAGCCGGCCCCGTCTGGCTCGCGGTTATCGCGGCGACCTTGGCGGTCGCGGTCGGCACCTCGGCCGTGGTGCTCAACGGCTGGGTCGCGCTGCACGTCTTCCTGGGCGCCTTCGTCTATGGCGTGGTCTATACGGTCTGGCTCAAGAACCGGACCTGGCTCAATATCGTGCTGGGTGGCCTCGCCGGCAGTTTCGCCGTCCTGGCCGGGGCGTCGGCGGTCGATCCCGGCCTGGCGCCGGCGCCGATCATCCTGGCCGTGGTGCTGTTTCTCTGGACCCCGCCGCATTTCTGGAGCCTGGCGACCGCCTTGCACAAGGACTACGCCCGGGCCGGCGTGCCGATGCTGCCCGTGGTGGTGGGCGACGGCCCGGCGGCATGGGTGATCTTCGGCCATACCCTCGCCCTGGTCCTGCTGTCACTGCTGCCTGTCGCTTTCGGACTCGGTCCGATCTTTCTGGTGGGAGCGATCGTCGGCGGCGCCTATTTTGTCGCCAAGAGCATCGATCTGGTCAGAAACCCGGGGCCACGGGCGGCGATGGCCAACTTCCGCGCGTCGCTGCTGCAATTGGCCCTGCTTCAGACGGCGGCTATCCTCGACCGCCTCTTGCTCGCTTGAGAGGGCGGTCCTTGCGCGCCGCAACAAGCGTCCTGGCCGGCTGCCTGCTGGGCCTGCTTGCCATACCGCTAGCGGCACATGGCGACCAGCCGCCCTCGGCCTTCGATGCCGAAGCGGCGATCCGCTACAGCCAGTCGGCCATCGGCCGGCAACTCGGCGACTACGTTTTCCTTGACCGGCGCGGCAAGCCGGTCAGTCTCGCCGAGCATCGCGGCAAAGCTCTGGTGGTCAACCTGGTCTATACCGCCTGCACCCACACCTGCCCGCTGATCGTGCAGACGCTGCACCGTGCCGTCGAGGTGGCGCAAGACGCGCTCGGCCCGGACAGCTTCTCGGTGCTCACCATCGGGTTCGACAGCGACCAGGATACGCCGGCGCGCATGCGCGCCTACGCGGTCAGCCAGGGCGTAGACCTGCCGAACTGGCGGTTCCTGAGCGCCGGGCGCGCCACCGTCGAAAAGCTTTCGGCCGATCTCGGCTTCATCTACTTTCCCTCGCCCCGGGGCTTCGACCATCTGGCGCAGACCACGGTGATCGATCCGGAGGGCCGGGTTTACCGCCATGTCTACGGCTCCGATTTCGAGGCGCCGGCCCTGGTCGAGCCGCTCAAGGAACTGGTGTTCGGCAGGCGTGCCAACTTCGTCAGCCTGGAGGGCCTGATCAACCGGGTCAGGCTGTTCTGCACCCTGTACGATCCAGCCAGCGAGCGTTACAAGTTCGATTATTCGATTTTCATCAGCATGACCGTGGGCCTGCTCAGCATGATCGGGATCGCGGCGATCCTGGTCATGGCTTGGCGACGATCGCATCAGAGGGCGCGCGGCGCATGACCAAGGCAATCCACGGGCGATGACCTTCCTACAGCGGCCTCTGCGCCTCGGCTTCCAATGGGTCGAGGGCTGGTTCGACCGTATCTTCGGGCCGGTCTGGAATCCGTTCTACAATCTGGGGGCCCTTGGCTTCTTCTATTTCTGGATCGTCGCGGTCAGCGGCGTCTATGTCTTTATCCTGTACGACACCGGCACAACCGAGGCCTACGACTCGATCGAATACATGACCTACGAACAGTGGTACCTGGGCGGCGTCATGCGCAGCCTGCACCGTTACGCATCGGACGGCATGGTCTTGATGATGGCGGTCCACATGCTGCGCGAGTTCTCGCTCGACCGCTACCGCGGCAAGCGCTGGTTCACTTGGGTCACCGGTGTGCCGATACTCTGGCTGACCCTGGCCGCCGGCATCACCGGCTATTGGATGGTTTGGGATAAGCTGGCCCAGTACATCGCCGTTGCCTCCACGGAATGGCTGGACTGGCTGCCGATCTTCGGCGAACCGGTCGCCCGCAACTTCCTGGCGCCCAGCATCCTCGACGATCGGTTTTTCACCCTGCTTACCTTCATGCACATCGCGGTGCCGTTGTTCCTGGTGGTCGTGCTCTGGATCCATCTGCAGCGCGTCAGCCGCCCAAAGATCAATCCGGCGCGCGGCCTCGCGGTCGGTACCTTCGCCATGCTGGTCGTCCTCTCGCTGGTCGAGCCGGCAGAAAGCCAGGGCCCGGCCGATCTGGCGACGGTGCCGGCTGTGGTCGGCCTCGACTGGTTCTACCTGGCAGCCTATCCGCTGCTCGACATCTGGACGGGCGGCACGGTCTGGGCGCTGGCCGGCACCCTAACACTCATGCTCGCCGTGCTGCCCTGGATGCCGCCGATGCGGCGGGCCAAGTCGGCCGAGGTCGATCTCGACAACTGCAACGGCTGCACGCGATGTGTCGAGGACTGCCCCTATAACGCCATCACCATGCAGCCACGGACCGACGGTCTGCCCTTCAGCCAGGAAGCGGCGGTCGACCCGTCTTTCTGCGTCAGCTGCGGCATCTGCGCCGGCGCCTGCCCGACCTCGACGCCGTTTCGGCGCGCCAGCGACCTGGTGCCCGGGATCGACCTACCGGACCGTTCGCTCGCCGCGTTGCGCGCGGAACTGGAGCGCAAGACCGAGGTGCCGGCCGGCGAGGGCCGCGTGGTCGTCTTCGGATGCGACCATGCGATCGCCACGAGCGGGCTCGAGGCTCAGGGCGTGGTTGCGCTCAGCCTGCCCTGCATCGCCGCCTTGCCGCCCTCTTTCATTGATTTCGTGTTGAGCCGCGATCTGGCAGATGGCGTGTTCCTGACCGGCTGCCGCGAGGGCGAATGTTTCCACCGTTTCGGCGTGGCCTGGACGGAGGACCGCCTGGCCCGGCGGCGCGACCCCTATCTGCGAAACCGGATCCCGCGCGAGCGCATCGAAAAGTTCTGGGCCGCGCGGCCGGACCGGCGCCAGCTCGACGAGGCAATCGCCACCTTCGTCGCCCGCCTGAAGGCGCTGCCGCGGATCGAAGGGACGGTCGCGGCCGGTGCGGCCGGTGCCGGAGCCGAACAGCAAAAGGCGGCCGACCATGTCTAGGGCGTTGCGCTACCTCGGTCAGGCAGTGGTCTATCTGGGCATCGCGGCCGCCTTTGCGACCTTCTCAAAGTCACCGAACTATGTCCACTTCCCGCCGGACCAGGCGCTTCTCAAGGTCAGCCTGGTGCACAGCGCGCAGCGGCGGGAGGCGTGCCGCCGGCTTTCCGCCGAGGAGATCGCCGAACTGGCGCCGAACATGCGCAAGCCTTTAAGCTGCGCCCGCGAGCGGCTGCCGATCTGGCTCGAAGTTCTGCTCGGCGACCGGGTTCTGGTCCGCGACGCCTTTCCGCCAACCGGATTTGCGGAGGACGGGCCGGCGCGCATCTATGAACGCTTCGAGGTGCAGCCTGGGAGCTACAGTCTGACCCTGCGGCTGCGTGACACAGACAGGACTGAAGGCTACGACTACCAGTTCCAAGAGGTCGTCGAGCTGCGGCCGCAACAGAACCTGGTGGTCGATTTCCGCACCGAGAGCGGCGGATTTATCCTAAGATGAACCGTGCAAAGCCGCGCCGAAGGAGGCGCCAATGACGCTGATCGAATGGCGGGACGACTTCAAGATCGGGGTGCCCGAGGTTGACTTCGAGCACCGCGGCCTGATCACGCTGATCAACGATCTCCACGCCGAAGCGCAGGGTGAAGGCACCAAGGAGGCGGTGAGCGCCTTCCTGGGCGAGGTCTATGCCAAGATCGCGGCCCACTTCGCGCTCGAGGAAAAGATCATGCGCGACTACCGCTATGACCAATACGCGGAACACAAGGAAGATCACGAGCGGCTGTTGGACGAGATCCGCGACATCATGGATCGCTACGAGGACGACGCCGACCCCGACTACGACAAAACCCTCTCCGCTCACCTGCGCGAATGGTTCACGAACCACTTCAAGACCAAGGACGCCCGGCTGCACAGGATGCTGGGCTAACGGCCATCACACAGCGCCGCCGGTCGTGCCAACGGTCTGCCGCCCGGCCTCCCGCTTCTCGCGCCGCTTGCGCCGTTCGATGAGCGGCGGGCAAAGCTGGTCGTCGTAGTAGTTCACCTGACAGTTCAGGCAGTGGATGCATTCGTTCGGGTTGATCTTGCCTTCGGGATGAATCGCCTGGACCGGGCAGGCTTGGGCACACTGCTGGCAAGGCGTGCCGCAGTGCCAGCGGCGCTTCAGCCACTCGAACATCCGCAGCCGGGCCGGGATCGCCAGCGCCGCGCCGAGCGGGCAGAGATAGCGGCAATAGGCCCGCGTGACGAACAGTCCCGCGACGAGCAGCACCACGGCATAGAGCGCGTAGGGCCAGGGCCGGTCGAAATGCAGGACGATGGCGGTCTTGAAGGGCTCGACCTCGGCGGCCCGCAACGCGAGCGACAGATCGCCCAGGAAGATGGCGAAAATCGCCAGGAAAGCGATGTATTTCAGAGGCCACAGCCGCTCGTGCAGGCCGAACGGCAGGCGCCACTGCGGCACCCGCGCCCAGCGGGCCAGGCGGTTGGTCAACTCCTGCAACGCGCCAAAGGGACAAAGCCAGCCGCAGAACACGCCGCGGCCCCAGAACAGCATCGCCACGGCGACGTAGCCCCAGAGGATGAACATCAGGGGGTCGAGCAGGAAGAAGCCCCAATGGAACTCGGTCATGATTGCGTTGACGAAGGTCAGCACGTTGAGCACCGAGAGCTGCGCGCCGGCCATCCAGCCGAGCCAGATCAAGGTGAAGATCAGAAAGCCGACACGCACGCGCTCGTACAGGCGCCGCCGGCGCGCCACGACGTCCTGAAAAACCAGGATCACGGTCAAGGCCGCCAACGCCAAGACCAGGATCGCGATGTCGAAGCGCCGTTCCCGCCAGGTTTGATGCCACAGCGGCGTTTCGCCCGTCTCTTCAGCCGGGTCGGCGCCCGCCGGCGCATAGCGGCCGGGCAGACGGTAGGGCAGCGTGAAGGTGGCAAAGGCCGGCTGACCCGCCTCGCCGTCGGCGGTAACCAGGATCTCCAGGCGCCAGGGCACGAGCGGCAAAAAGCCGCTGGCGGCGCGCACGATGAAGACCGCCATTTCGCGTAGTTCCGGTGCGCCCTCGGCGGTCAACTTCTCGATACGGATGTGGTCGTCCTTGCGGAAACGGAAGGTCCGGTTGCCCTGAATCAACTGTATGCGCTCGAACACGCCGCTCCGCACATAGGCTGTTCCCTTGAAGGAGTAAACACCCTCACCACCGACGAAGATCAGCTGGTCGCCCTCCTTCAGGTCGGCCAAGACACGGTTATAGAGTCGGTCACCCAGCAAGTTGCGACCGACCCGGGCCGGCGTCGCCAATGCGGCATAGAGGCCGAAGAACGTCGCCGCGTCATCGGGGCGCGGGGCGGCGTCGGGATAGAGTTGGCCGCCCTGTTCAGCCACTGCCTGCTGGGCACGGGCCACGTTAACGGTGAGCGGTGCCAGCGAGCCTTCGGCTAGCAGTACGGACCAGCCAACGGGCTCGAAGCTCTCGAAATCGACGGCGGCGGATGCCTGACCGAGCAGGCCCCGGCTGCGCGCAACG
>JBFJPL010000111.1:0-13289 GCA_041617155.1 Kiloniellales bacterium | reverse complement strand
TGGCGCAGGACGTGGCGGGTGACGCCGCCGAAGATGTCCTCGCGCAGGCGGGCGTGGCCGTAGGCGCCCATCACCAGCACGTCGGGCTGGTGCTCGCGGCAGTACTCGATCAGCGTCGGGCCGACGCCGTCGCGGCTGGCCTTGAGCGCGACCCGGCGGGCGTCGATGCCGTGGCGTTCGAGATGCGTCAGGATGTCGAGCCCGGCCGGGCCCATGCCGGTCTTGGTCCCGCCGCCCTTGGCGCCCACGGTCACCAGGTCGAGCCGCTTCTTGGTCTGGAGGATCTGCATGGCGTCGCTGAGCGCGCGGGCGGCCACCCGGCTGCCGTCCCAGGCGACCACGGCGTACTCCTGGAACGGCCGTACCGCATAGCCGGCCGGCACGATCACCAGGGGCGGCCCGGCGCGGGTCACCAGGTCCTCGGCGCGCACGTGGCGCCGGTCCTGGTCGGCCTCGGAGAACTGGCCGATCAGCATGAGGTCGAAATAGCGCGCGGCGCGGGCGATCAGCTGGTTGGGCTGGCCGGTGGCGGCGCGCCACTCGAGCGGGCCGTCGAAGCCGGCGGCCGCGGCCTCCTTCTGGAAGCTCTCGGCCATCGACTGGCCGATCTGGTCCTCGGCGCGCTCCAGCGTGGCCATGACGTCCTTGGAGATCCAGCGCATGACCTCGCCCTCGAAGCGGACCGGCGTGCCGACGTAGAAACCGGTCAGGGCCGCGTCGTACTTCTTCGCCATCTGGACGGCGAAGCCGAGCGCCGTCTTCGCGTTGCTGCTGCCGTTGTAGCAGACCGCCAGATCCTTGATCGCCATGGTGAAGCTCCCTCCTCAGTGCGGCTGGGCGCAAGTGTCGCACAGCGGGCAAGCCAGTCCCAGGCCCCCAGTGGCCGGCCCGGGTGGCCGGTGGTCGGCGCCTTCGCCGGCTATTGGCCGTCGGTGGCGTAGAGAATCGGCTTGTCGGGTTTGGACTGCCATTTGCTCCAGTTGTCGTTCTGCTTCTCGATGATGCTGTCGCGGTTGTCGGCGAACCACTGCTGGGAGCCGGGCGTGTTCTCGACCCAGCGGCAGTCGTCGTACCAGTCCCGGAACTGGGCGCCGGCCAGCTCGGTCTTGGCGACCGGGCGCAGCGAGAAGCGCGCCTTCCAGACACCCATCCTGGGGGTCACCAGGGCATAGTAGGTCTTGCCGGGCGCCAGCTCCGCGCGCATGAAATCGGCGCTCTCGCCGACCACCATGAAGTGGCGCTGGCCGGGCGGCACGTCGTAGGCCAGCTTGGTCTTGGCCGAGACCACGCCGACCATCACGGGCGCGCCGTCGGTCACCTCGTAGACCGTGGACTGGACCGCGAAGCCAAGTCCCGAGGGCCGCATGAAGACGATCAGCGCCCGGCCGGCCGCCGGCGCATAGTTCGCCTGCTCCGCCGGGACGTCGCGCATGTAGGCGCTGCTGCCGGCACAGCCGGCCAGCACGAGGAGCGCCAAGAGGCCAAGGAGCGGCCTGGCCGCCCGACCGTGATGTTGCATGAACCGATACCTCCGCTTTGAGCCGAAAGAGCCGCGCCGGCGGCGCGGCGCGGGTGGCCATGCTAGCACGGCGCGCCAGCGCCGCGCAGCCGGTAAGGCGCCGCCGATTGGCCCGGCCCGTCGGCGCGGTCGCCGAGGTCGGCACCGGACGGGTCCCAGGCAGGTTTAACGCCATTTTCAGACCTCGCGGCACAGTCTCCGGTTTCTGGGCCGGCCCGCGGCGGCCGCTGCGGACTCGGCCGAGGAAAAGGAGATTCGCGATGTCCATGCGCCCGGACCATCAGTTCAAGGCCGCGCCGGCAGGCTATCGCGGCAGCCATGGCATGGCGCTGGTGATGGCCTTGGCGCCGCCGTTCGCCGATCCGCTCGGGCGGATCTTGAAGCCGGACCCGCTGAACGATTGCCTCCGGACCGGGCTGATCGCGACGCTCACGTCGACCGGCGCGTACTTCTTCTTTCGGCTCAGGAAGCCGACCGGTGCCCGGTATCGGTGATCGCGTCCGCCGCCGCTCGACCGGCGGCGCCGGAGCGGCGGGTGGCCTGCCGGCCACCCGTCTCCTCTTCGCGCTGTTCCTGCTGCTGGCGGGGCCGGCCACCGGGGCCTTCGCGCAGGTCGATCAGGTGCGCCAGATGGCGGCCTATTCGCAGCGGGTCAACGGCGTGGCGGCGCGGTTCGGCGAGCTGATCAACCGGACGATGGAATACGACAACCTGGCCTACGGCGTCGTCGACGGCCAGGTCGGCGCGGCGGACGCGCGCCGCCAGGTGGGCGAGCTCTCGCCGGCGCTGTGGGCCGATTTCGAGCGCTTGAACGACGAACTGGCGGCCGTGCCCGAGCCGCCGGTGCTGCCCGACATCCGCAAGGCCGAGGGCCTGCTGCGCAACGTGCGAGACATGGCCCGGGCCGCCCGAGACAGCGCCCGCGACTTTATCGAGTCCGGCGAGAAACTGGTCGAGGCCGCGCTTTTGGGCGACCCATCCGTCCTGGCCGATCTGGAGACCCGTGAGCTCGAACGGATCGTCGCCCTGTTCGGACAGCAGATCGCGCTCTACGAGGTTCAAATCGCGTATGCCACCGAGGGGGCCTGGAACTACCACCTGGACGGCGCCGTCAAGACCGGGCTTCAGGCCCTGGTCCTGATGGTGCAGGCCACGCTGCAGGCCGCCGGCGAGGAAAGCTTCGACACGGACCTGCTGGACGCCGAGCGCGTCAAGGCCGAGGCGCTGATTCGCGACGGGCTGCGCCAGGTCGCCGCGGGCCGGGCGAGCGCCGACAAGCTGCGCCGCCAGCTCGCCGCGGCGCAAGGCGGCACGGCCGAGGAGCGGCGCCTGACGCAGGTCCTGGTCGAGATTTTCGACGACAACCTGCCGCAAGCCTTCGACGTCGAGGCGCGCGCGCTCGCCACGCTCTCGGAGTTCGTCGCCCGCTACGGCTTTCAGAGCGACCAGGAGCTGGAGGTCTTCTTCACGAAGTACACCGAGCTCGAATCGGAGCGTGCCCGGCTGGTGCTCGAGCGCCAACGCCGGATCGCCGAATTGCAGTGAGCGCGCCGGAGTTCCAGCATCGCCCAAGTCAGCCTCACTCCGGCATCTCGACGCTGATCTTGATGCCGTTGTAGTAGGCCGTCAGGTCGTCGATGTCGGTGTCGGAGAGATCCTTGGCCACGACGTTCATCACCGGGTGGGTTCGTTTGCCCGAACGGTAGGCACGCAGCTGCTCGCGCATGTAAATCGCGTTCTGGCCGGCGATGTTGGGCGCGTCCGGCTGGCGGCTGAGCCCGTCCAGTCCGTGGCAGGCCAGGCACGCGGCCGCCTTGTCCCGGCCCGCGGCGCGGTCGCCGGCCCAGGCGGCGGCGATCCAGGCGCCGCCCAGGACCAGCAACAGTCCGAGGCAGAGGCCTCTTTGCCGGCAGGGGCGGCGGTCGCGATGATTGTTCATATGGGAGATCCCTTGGGCATTGCGCCGGGCAAAGAAAGGGGGGCACGGACCGGCGCCCGTGCCCCCGAATGATGCCCGCCTCGAGCTACTGCCCGTAGGAGATGCGGTAGATGGCGCCGGCGAGGTCGTCGGACACCAGCAGCGAGCCGTCGAGATACTGCACGACATCGACCGGCCGGCCGGAGTACTCGCCGGTCGACTCGTCGAGCCAACCGGAGGCGAAGACCTCGGTCGAGGCGGCGTTGCCGTTCTCGTCCAGCTGGGTGAACATGATGCGCGCGCCGACCGGCGTCGTGCGGTTCCACGAGCCGTGCTGCGCGTTGAACAAGCCGCCGCGGTACTTCGCCGGGAACATCTTGCCCGTATAGAAGGTCATGCCCAGGTCGGCCGCGTGGGCGTCCATCTCGACCTGCGGGAAGACGGCGTCGGCCGGCGGCTCGGAGTTGGCATGCTCGTTGGTGCGCACCTTGCCGCCGCCGAACCACGGGAAGCCGAAGTGCTCGCCCTTGCCGGTCGTGCGGTTGAGCTCGCCTGGCGGGATCTCGTCACCCATGCCGTCGACCTGGTTGTCGGTGAACCAGAGGTCGCCGTTGGCCGGGTTGAAGCCGATGCCGACCGAGTTGCGGACACCCCGGGAATAGACTTCCCAATTTGAGCCGTCGCGGTCCATTCGCACGATCGCACCGATGCCGTTCTTGTCGTAGAAGTCGATCTTTTCCGGCGGCTGCACGTTATAGGGCTGCCCCTGGGCCACGTAGATCTTGTTGTCCGGGCCGATCGCACAGACCCGCGCGCCATGATTGAAAGACTCCTCCGAGGTCGGGATCAGCGGCTGCTTGACCACGCCGACCGCGACGTCCGGGCTCTCGTAGAAGAACTCGGCCGCCGGGAAGGTCAGCAAACGGTTGTGCTCGGCGATATAGAGAAAGCCGTCCTTGCTGAAGCAGGGGCCGTTCGGCACGTTGAAAGCGATGCTCGGCGCGAAGCGCTTGACCTCGTCGCCGACCCGGTCGCGGTTGCGGTCGGTAACCGCCCAGACATCGGTCTTACGGGTGCCGACGAAGACCACGCCGACGTTGGTGCCGACCGCCATGTGGCGGGCGTCCGGCACAACGGCATAGAGCTCGATCTTGAAGCCGGGCGGCAGCTTGATGCGCTCCAGGTTGGCGCGCAGAGCGGCCGCGTTCGCGCCGCCCTGATCGACCAGCTCGATGTCGAGCGGCGTGCCGGTGGTCTTGAAGTCTTGCAGCTTCTTGAGCGTATCGGACTGGGCCTGTGCCTCGACGGCGAGGCCGACGAGCAGAGCGAGCGCGGAGCTCGCGACGATGGTACGAAGTCTCACTTCCCTTCCTCCCAATAGCTTTTGAGTTGATTTAAGTTTCAATATAACGCGCTGAATATAATGATAACAATATCGGCCTGCGGCAAGCCCCTCCCGAGCGCCCGCGCGACGCCGGCGGGCGATGCGGCCGACTCCTTGTAAACCGATCCTGCAGCTAGTCGCGCACTACGGCCAGGGTCGAGTTGCCGAGCCAGTACCACAGGCCGAAGCCGGCCGCGCCGGCCACGACGACGGCCATGACGGTGCCCAGCCCGGCCAGCACCAGCGAGATCAGCAGGAACACGAAGAGGAACTGGGCGGCATAGTTGCGCAAGGCTTGGCCGCGCCGCTTGAGCGGCGCCTGGCAGGACCCGCAGTCGAACAGCTTCTTGTCCTCCGGCGGCGCCAGGGGGCTCTGGCAATTGGGGCAGCGCAACATGCCCCAGGCCTAACGGATCGATCCTGACAAGTCGTTAAGACCGGGGCGCGGCGGGCTACTCCGGCCAGTCGGCCTCGTCCTCGTCGACCAGTTCGCCGCGCATGGAGGGGCCGTCTCGGTGGACCCGCTCCGGGTCGCCTGAGACCAGGCGGTGCCACTCGGGCAGCTCGTGGCCGAAGGCCAGCAGGCGGTAGGCGCAGGTATGGGGCAGCCAGTCGAGACGGCGCACGTTCTCCGGCGTCACGCGCACGCAGTCGGCGACGTTCTTCTGGCGGTTCGGGTAGTCAGAGCAGCAGTGGTTGCAGCGGTCGAAGAAGCGGCAGACCGCGTTGGACAGCGCGATCTCGCCGGTCTCCTCGTCCTCGACCCGGATCTGGCAGCAAAGCCCGCAGCGGTCGCACAGAGACTCCCACTCGGCCGCGCTCATCTCCTCCAGGGTCTTGTCGTGCCAGAAGGCCATGCGCCTCGTTCCTCAGGGGCCGGTAAACCGGGCCGGCCCATTCTCGCACCGGGGAGGCCCAAGGGCCAGTCGCCTCCGATGCAGGGGGACGCAGGGCCGCTTTCACCACGAAGACACGAAGACACGGGGAGACCATGCGGCGCGCCGCGCGCAATCAGACACCTTGGTGACTTCGTGTCTTCGTGGTGAAATGGTGCCTCTACGTGCCGCCGCTAAGTATTGGCCGGCGGTACCGGTGCAAGCTACCAGTCGATATTATAAAGCTAAAAATTTATTCAAATACATATCTGAATTATTCTCTAATTTTTACTACTTTTAAATTGCTTTCTGACAGTTTTTTATCTATTACTTAGAGACTATCAAAACCTCGGCCCCGCCCGCAAAGGGGCCCGCAACGAAGGGAAGCCCGATGAAAAAGCACAAGAGACAGGAGGAGGCCGCCCGGAAGGAGGCGGCGTGGCAAGCGCACTGCGACGAACTGGTTCGCCGTTCGCTCAGGCTGTCCGGCGTGCTCGGCACCTGGACCCGGCGCCACGAGGTCGAGGAGCTGACCGGCGCCCCGGAAGGCGTCACCCTGCACTGAGCGCAAGTCCGGGCAGAGGCCGGGTTTAAGAAGAAACCGATTCCACCACAGAGGCACAGAGGCACGGAAAAACGACTCCAAAAAACCAAGTGTTTCGGCGCGCGAAGCGCGCAAGCCCATGATTTTTTTCTCTGTGCCTCTGCGTCTCTGTGGTGATCCGCATTCCGGTTCCGCCGGCCCTCGCCCTCGCGAAATCAGGCGGCCCGCCGCTCGCCCGGCAAGATCTGCCTCTCAGCCGCCGTAGCGGCGTTTGAAGCTGTCGAATTTGGCCGTGGGCTCGAGCCGGTAGTCCGGTGGGCAGTAGGCCTCGCCGTTGGTCCGCCACAGCAGCGGGACCGGCGCCGCGCTCTCGCCGAATCGCAGCGTGGCGGGCTTGCAGACGCACGCCTTGATCTGACAGTAGAGCGCGAGGTCCGGGCCGCTCCGGCTTTGCGCGGCGCAGCCGGCAGCCAGCAGAAAAGCGATCGAGTGCAAAAGGCGTCGGGTCATCGTGTTACGGCGTTCCTTCGTTTCAGCCCGGTTTCAGCCGGCGCTTTGGCCGCCCAGCAGCCGCTCCTGCCGCTTGATCTCGGTAAACAGGAAATCGGTCAGCGCGGCGACCCGGGCGGCGCCCTGCAGGTCCGGGTGGGTGAGGATCCAGATGCCGGTCCGGGTCGGCTCCAGCGGTGGCCCGGCGCGCCGCAGGTTCGGGCAGGGATCGCACAGGAAGCAGGGCAGCACGGCGAAGCCGATGCCGGCCCGGGCGGCGGCGAACTGGTTGGCCAGGCTGCTCGAGCGATAAGCGATGCGCGCCGGATCGCAGTGCCGCACCAGCCAGCTCTTGATGGCGTTGCTCTGGCCGTCGTCCTCCCAGGCGATCCACGGGCCCTCGCTGGGCCGCCGCGCGCTCTTACCTCCGGCCTCGAGCAGAGCGCGGGCGGCATAGACCGCGCAGACGATGTCGCTCGGCCGGCGGCCGACCAGGTTGGCCGGCGGGCTGTTGGTGGCACGCACCGCCACGTCGGCCTCGCGCCGGCCCAGGTTGAGCATGCGGTTGTCGATCGCCAGCTCGATCCTGACCTCCGGGTGGCGCGCGCCGAAGCGGGCCAGAGGCTCGACCAGCAGGAAGTTCGCCATGTCGTCGGGTGCGGTCAGGCGGACCGCGCCACTGACCCGAATGTCCTCGCCGCTCAAGACCCGGGTCAGGCCGCGGAACTCCGACTCCATGCGCTCGGCGGTCTCGATCAGTCGCTCGCCCGCTGCGGTTGGCACATAGCCGCGCGGCAGGCGGCGGAACAGTGTGTGACCGGCCGCCGCCTCCAGCGCGGCCAGCCGGCGCGACACCGTCGAGTGGTTGACCCCCAGCGCGCGCGCCGCCGCCGACAGCGAGCCGCCGCGCGCGACCGCCAGCATCGTGTTGAGGTCGTCCCAAGCAAGGCGCGCGCGCCCCGCGCGGGCCGTCGTTAGCTGTGCGTCCATGCACAGTGCCTCCGCGAAAACGGGCGATTTTCAACCATTAATACACAGATTATGGTTGCCGACCAAGTTGCAAGCCGGATGCCGCACCACACCGAGGCGCGGCGATCGCGCGAGCGAAGGTGATTTCCATTGACCGGCGGCGCCGCGTTGCCCGGGCTGTCAAGGACACGCGGGCGCCATCGACAACAAGGAGGAGTCAAGCGATGAAGAAACACGGGTTTGCCGGCATCCTCGCCGTGGCCGGTTTGGTCGCGGCCACGTCAATTACGCCGGGGTTTAGCGCGTCGGCGGCCGAGACCTACGGCTTCGACAAGGGCCATACGGAGATCCGCTTCCTGTGGAACCATGTTGGTCTTTCGGAGCAGTCCGGCGAGTTTCGCGACTACGAGGGAATCGTCGTGTGGGACAGGGACAAGATCGAAAACAGCAAGATCGACGTCTCCATCAAGGTCGCCAGCATGGACACCGGCGTGAAGGCCCTGGACGACGATCTCTTGAGCGAGAACTATTTCGATGCCGCCCGGTTTCCGCTGATGACCTTCAAGAGCACCTCGGTCAGGCAGACCGGCGTCGACCGGGGGCAGGTCACCGGCGACCTGACGGTGCGCGGCGTGACCAAGCCGGTACAGCTGGACGTGCAGCTGCGGTTTCACGGCGATCATCCGCTGGCCGGTTTCATCGCGAGCTATGCCGGCGCACCCTACGCCGCCTTCTCCGCCCGCGGCGAGTTGCTGCGCAGCGAGTTCGGCGTTGCGCGTGCCGTGCCTTTGGTGTCCGATCGCATCCAGATCGTGATCGAGACGGAGATGCGGCAGGCCAAGTAGGCGAAGCGATTCTGAAGCGGAGTCCGGTCGGTTGAGAATCCGCAACGATGACAAGTACTACGGCCTGGCGGCCCAGGGCTTCCACTGGCTGGTCGCCGCCCTGGTGCTGACCACGATCGGCATCGCGCTCTACATGACCGGGCTGCCGCTCAGCCCGGACAAGATCAAGGTCTACAACCTGCACAAGTCGATCGGCGTGACGATCCTGGCGCTGGCGGTCTTGCGCCTGCTGTGGCGCCTGGCCTCGCCGGCGCCGCCCCTGCCCGCGGACATGGCGCCCTGGGAGCGGCGGGCCGCCCGTGCCAGCCATGTCGCGCTCTACGGCCTGCTGTTCGCCCAGCCGGCGATCGGCGTCCTCCACTCCAATGCGGCCAGCTTCCCGGTCCTGGTCTTCGGTGTGTTCGCCCTGCCCGCCGTGATCGGCCCGGACGCCGAGCTGAAGCAGGTCCTGGAGGTCGTGCACAGATGGCTCGGCCGGGGCTTCCTCGGGCTGATCTGCCTGCACGTGGCGGCGGCGCTGCGCCACCACTTCGTGCTGAAGGACGATATCATGCGGCGCATGCTGCCGGGGCGGCGGGCGTGACCGGGCGGCTGGCCGGCGCCATCGCGCTGATGCTGGCGCTGGCTTCGGCGCCGGTCGCCCCGGCGGCCGCCGGCGACGCCGCGCGCTGGACGGTCGAGCCGGGCTCAAGGGTCGGCTTCATCGCCCAGCAATCGGGCGCCCCGGTCGAGGGCGTCTTCGAGCGTTTCGAGGCCGAGATCCGGTTCGCGCCGGGCGACCTGGCGGTCAGCCGGGTCGCGGTCACGATCGACGTGGCGAGCGTCAACAGCCAGAGCCAGGACCGCGACCAAACGATCCGCTCGGCCTCGCTGTTCGACGTCGAAACCTGGCCGAGCGCGCGCTTCGAGGCCGAACGCTTCGAGGCCGTGCGCCTGGAGCCCGGCGGCGACGGCGAGTTCCGCGCGCTCGGCCGCCTGACTCTGCGCGACGTGACCCGCGAGGTCGTGCTGCCGTTCCGGCTCGGCTTCCAGGACCACCCCGATGAGCCGGGCACTCTGCGCGCCCGCGCGGTCGGCGAGCTGACCGTCAAGCGCCTCGACTACGGCGTCGGCCAGGGCCTCTGGACCGACACCAGCGTGGTCGCCGACGAGGTCGTCATCGTCATCGACATCCTGGCCAAGCGCGCCGGGCAATAGGCCCCTCAGTCCCCGGCCCCGCCGGACGGCCGCTCGCCGCATAACACTGTCTCGCCTTCGACCTTGTCCAGCCGGAAGACCGGACACCAGGCGGCCGCCTCGATGTGGCCGGCCAGGACCTCGGAGTGGGTGACCACCAGGATCTGCGTGGTCTCCGAGGCCCTGACGATCAGCTTGGCCAGCGGTTCGAGCAGGTCGAGGTGAATGCTGGTTTCCGGCTCGTTGAGGGCCAGCAGGCCGGGTGGGCGCGGGCTCAAGAGCGCAGCCAGCAGGCAGAGGTAGCGTAGCGTGCCGTCGGACAGTTCGCGCGACTCGAAGGGACGTTTGATTCCGGACATGGTAAGACCCACCTCGAAGCGGCCGCGCTCCTGGAAGATCACCAGTTCCGAGCCGGGAAAGGCGGCGTCGACCTCGTGGTTCAGGGCCGCGTCGTCGCCGATCTCCAGGATGGTCTGAAGAGCGGCCGCCAGGTCGCGGCCGTCGTTAGCCAGCACAGGCGTTTGGACGCCGGTCTGCGGCCGGCGCAGCGGCGTATCCGCGTCGGTGCGGAATTGGTGGTAGAAGCGCCAATCGCCGATCCGGTCGCGCAAGGCGGCAAGCTCTGGATAGAGCTGGGGGTCGATGATCTGCGACAGGGCCGACTCGGAGCCAAGCAAGGCGAGAGGATAGGAGACCCGCTTGCCGTCGCGATCGCGCAGCCAAGCCGTCGCGTTCTTGCGCTCGAGAAACGCGACCGAACGACCCGTGCCGCCGATGTAACGCACCTGCTCCTCCTTGACCAGGGGATCGAGGATGAATGCCGTCAGCACGGGGCTTATGTTCGGCAGGCCGCAGGCAATCTCGTAGTCCCATTCCTCGCCGGCGAACCCCAAAGTAAGGCGCAGGCTGCCTTGAGCCCTTTCGCCGGCCCATAGCGCGGAGGGCATGCCGCCTTCCTCGGCCAACGCGTGGGCCAGCTCGCCGCGCGCGGCGGCCGCCAGCAGCACAAGCGAGCGATAGATGTTGCTCTTGCCGCAGCCGTTCGGCCCGGTGATGACGTTGAGCGCCGACAGCCGCAACCGAAGCTGCCGGAGCGAACGGTAACCGGATATCCACAGTTCCTCGATGGCCATGTGCCGCGCCGCCAATTGTTCCGAATCTTGAGACTAGTCTCCGAAGCCTTTCGCGAAGATGAAGCTTGCCAAAGCGGCGATTGTCCTCTGTTGTGCAGAGAACCGTTGCACCATGGTTGCGGGCGGACCGGGAGGGAGCGACATGAAGCCATTCCGCGCAGCCCGAAACGCCGTGCTGGCGGCTGGCTGCCTGGTCGTTTTGGCCGGGCTCGACGCGCCCGTCGGCCGGGCCCAGGAGGGCGACCTGCGCGCCGGCCCCAGCGTCGAGGGCTACGAGTCGCTGGTCTACCTGCCGACCGGTCACGACGACGCGCAAGCCGCGCCGCTGGTGGTCGCCCTGCACGGCTGCAAGCAGAAGGCCGCGGACTTCGCCGCCGGCAGCGGCTTCAACGACCTGGCCGACCAGGAAGGCTTCGTCGTGCTCTACCCGCAGACCCGGCGGCCGTTCTACCGGCTGTGGCTCAACCCCTACCGCTGCTGGGAATGGTGGACCCGGGAGAACCAGTCGCGCGGCGGCGGCGAGCCGGCGGTCATCCTGCGCCTGATCGAAACCCTGGAGGAATCGGTCAAGATCGACGCCCGGCGGGTCTTCGTGGCCGGCCTGTCCTCGGGCGGCGCCATGAGCGCGATCCTGGGCTCGCTCCATCCGGAGGTCTTCGCCGCGGCCGGGGTTCACTCCGGGCTCGCCTTCGCCGCCGCCCAGGAGGAGGTGCCGGCGCGCAGCCTCTGGCCGGCTGCCTACTGGTGGCTCGGCTGGACCGACGAAGCGAGCGCGGCCATGGAGGACGGCGGGCCGGACCCGGAAACTTCGGGCCAATTGGCCCACAACCGGCAGGAGGGTCACAACCGTGTCGCGCCGGTGATCGTCGTGCACGGCAGCGCCGACCCGACGGTCGCGCCGCTCAACGGCGACCAGGTGATCGGCCAGTTCGCCCAGATGAACGACATCGCCGACGACGGCGACGGCGCCAACGACTCGATCGACGGCGTCGCCGACCACACGGCGGAGACGGCGGCGGCGCCCGGCGTCCGGGCCTACCGCCTGCAGGACTATCACGACACGGCGGGCCGGCCGGTGATGCGGCAGATCCGGGTCGAGGGCCTGGGCCACGCGTGGTCGGGCGGCGACCCGGCGGGCAGCTATACCGACCAGCTCGGGCCCGAAGCCAGCCGGCTGATCTGGCGCTTCTTCCAGGACCACGCGCTGGCCGGCCCTTGAGGTTTGCCGCGGGCGCGGCCAAAGCCCCGGACCGGAACGCGCCTGCCAGGCGGAAGACAACCGTTAATTGATTTTAACCTTGATTAATAAGGCCGATCGGGCTATAAAATGAGCCGTCTAGAAGACCTCTAGGTGGTCTTTATATGCAAATTTGCAGCAATTAAAATATAAATAAAACCTAGGTTTCTCGTCAGAAAAGCTTGGCTCGAGCAACGTGGCGCGAGTGCGAAGGTATCGGAACATGCAGCAATTATTGCGTGTAATTTTCATGTTAAAACATTGCGAGAGCGCTATCATGGAAAACGCGAGAAACCATCGATCCGGCAACCGCCTCGGGCTGTCCGAGCCGGCCGGAGACCATACGGCAACGAGCCCAAGAGCCGGCAAAATCAAAGCTTGCTGCTGCGCGGCCCTGCTGGCCGCGGCGGCCCTGCTCGGCTCGCCGGCCATGGCCCAGCCGCTGGGCCTGGTCGCGGACGACGAGACCGACAGCGTCACCGTCCTCGACCTCGGCGGCCATGCCGTCCTGGGTGCCGTCCCGGTTGGCCCCGGGGCGGTCGGCGACGTCGCCATCACGCCGGACCAGACGCTCGGCTTCGCGACCGACTTCAATCGCCGCGTCTGGGTCATCGACCTGACCACCTTGCCGCCCAGCCTGGCGGCGGGCACCAATCCCATCGCCATCTCGAATCCGGGCGAAGAGCTCACGGTGACCTCCGACGGCCGGTTCCTGCTGGTCAACAACGGCTCCGGCGCGCCCCAGCCGATCTCGGTCATCGATATCGCCGCCCGCAGGGAATCCAGCACCCTCATGATCGGCAGCGACATCGTTTCGAATGACATCTGCGACGACGGCAGCTCGGTGCTGGTCGCCTCGGTCAGCGGGCGCAACGTGCGCCGGCTCAGTCTGGACGCGGAGGGCAGGCTGAGCGATACCGGCGAGGTGCTCCCCTTGGACGCCGGGTCGGACCCGCTCAACGTCTATTGCGCACCCGGCTCGAACGCCGGCCTGGTGGTCAGTTTCACCGACAACACTTTCCGATCCTTCACCGTCCCCGGTCTTCAGCCGGTCGACGCCAGGACGCTTCTGGGCCTCGGCAATTCCGCGGTGTTCAGCGCCGAAGGCGACCGGGTCTTCGTGCGCAGCGGCAATCCCGGATCGGTCGAGCTGTTCGACTTCGACCGGGCAACCGGGGCGCTCGGCGCGGCGGCCAGGGA
>JBFJPL010000110.1:0-13676 GCA_041617155.1 Kiloniellales bacterium | reverse complement strand
GCAAGAGCATTTCGTGTCATGAGTAGGGCTCCTTTCGGGTTTAAGGCTACTGGAGGAACTCGATCGAGTCGCATCGTCGATTGGAAACCGCAGCCGTAGCCGGGAATCGAACGACCGCGACAATTCCGGGCATCACAATTCCAAAATCACCGAGCAACCTGAACAATATCGGCAACATTCTACAACCAAGGCGACGCCTGACAACATTTGCGCACCGGCCGACTCGGCCCCCCCACGACCTGCGGCAGGGGCCGACACGGTCTGCTCGCCGGGACGGCCTTGAACCGCTAACATCACAGACCTTGATCCGAGGGCCATATAAATGACGACTCCGCTGCGCGCGCTGTTACCGGCCCTGCTTCTGCTGACCGCTTGCGGCGTGACCTTCGAGAGCGCGCCGTTCGAGCGCTACACCAAACCCGGCGTATCGCCGGCCCAGAAGGCGGCCGATCTTCGACGCTGCGAGGAAACGCTCCAACGCGCCGGCGGCAGCGTCGCCAAGAGCGCGTACCTGCAACGAGCACGCACCCAGGAATGCCTGGAAAAGCAAGGCTATAGCGTGCGCCCCCGGCATCCCTGACGGGTAATCGGCATGGCCGCGGAGGGCTCCGGCGGCGCGTAACCAGATCGCCATATGGCCAGAAAGTCATAGACATGGGGTCATAGGCCCTTTTCGAGAGCTACCTCATATAGTAGTATCGAGTGACTGTCGGTGGCATATCTGGTAAGGCTTCTTTCGAAGCGTTGCCCCTGATGCCGACATGTTAGGGGCCGACAGGCAATGGGGATTTTTCGGGCCAGGGAGTAAGAAACATTATGAAGGTGTTGGCACTTGCCTCGCGAAAGGGCGGGTCGGGCAAGACGACTCTAGCGGGCCATTTGGCGGTTCAGGCCGAACGCCAAGGCAATGGGCCGGTCGCCCTGATCGACGTCGATCCTCAGGGCAGCCTGACGGAATGGTGGAACGTCCGCACGGCGGAGGCACCACAATACGTCCAGACCAACCTTCGGCGCCTTTCCGAAGATGTCGCCGCACTTCGGCACCACGGCGTCAAGCTGCTGGTGATCGACACGCCGCCGGCGCTCGGCAACGCGATCCAAACGGTGGTCGCGCTGGCCGATCTGGTGCTCATACCGGCGCGACCCAGCCCGCACGATCTGAGGTCGGTGGGCGCGACGGTCGAGATCGTCGAACGAATGGACAAGCCCCTGGTCTTCGTGATCAACGCGGCCACCCACAACGCTAAGATCACCCTGGAGACGGTTTCGATGCTGTCGGACCACGGTCCCCTGGCGCCGGCCGTGATCCATCAAAGGGTCGATTTCGCCTCCAGCATGATCGACGGCCGCACCGTGATGGAACTGGCCGGCGCCAATCGGGCCTCGCAGGAGATTGCCAAGCTCTGGGACTATCTCGAGCGCCGGCTCGACGGCAACAAGCCGCGCATCGGTCTCACCAGTAACCTATCGCCCAAAGCCGCTCCGGTAGCGATCGGCGCGAACTGAGCCCCGAGGCTGCCATGAGCAATCAAACGCCATCGACCGTATCGGCCAATCTCTTTGCCCGCAAAGGCGCGGCCCGACCCATTGGGCCCGGCACGTTCGAGGATCAGGCAAGGAACGACAACGATGAATCACCGGCCGTGGCTCCCAAGCCCGCCACCGACGCCTCGAACCCGGCGGCCAGCCTCTCTTCCATCGACTTCAAGAGGCGGACCGCGACCGACAAGGCCTTACTCGACGCAATCGGCGCGGCGGCCGAGACCGATGCGGCCGCGCCGCCGCCCGCCGGCGCGGCTGCGGATCGCCCCAGTCCGGCGCCCGGGGCCCAAAGGACACCGGCCAGCTTGGCCCTGGTCCTGCTCGTGGCGGTCTGCGTCGGGGTCGGCATCTGGTATGTCTTGCATCAGAAACGCCTGATCGAGGACCGGCAAGTCGGTGCGGCCGCCCCGGCTTCACCAGCTTCCCCCGCCACGGCCGGTCCGGCGGCCGAGCCAGGCGCTCGAGGCGATGCTGTGCCAAGCAGGTTGCCGGTCGAAAGCGACCAGGCCGGAACCGCGGAACCGGCCACCGGGTCGGCGACCCCCAGCTTCGACCTGGTCCGGATCGAGCCGAACGGCGAGGCGGTCATCGCCGGCCGGGCGGCGCCCGGCAGCGAATTGATCCTGCTCGACAACGGCAAGCCGATCGGCACGGTCACCGCCAACTGGGCCGGCGAGTGGGCCTTCATACCGGACGAGCCCCTGGCGCCGGGCAATCACGAGTTCAGTCTGGTGATCATGACGCCCCAGGGAACCGTCACGGTCCCGGCGGTCGCCAAACCGGGCAAAGGCGCTGCCCGCGTTCCTGGCGATCCTGCCCAGGCGGTCTCATCGCTCATGGGGGGCGACTATGTGATTCAGCTGTCGTCCACCACCACGATGAAGGGCGCGGAGCGGGAGCTCGCCAAACTGGAACGGAACTTCGGCAGCCTGCTGGGCGACAAACAGCTTTCGGTCCATCCGGCCAAACTGAATCAAGGTTCCGTTCGCTACCGCGTGCGTTCGGATGGCTTTGCCGAGAAGGAGGCGGCGCGCAAACTCTGCGCGGCCTTTCGCGCCCAGCGACAGGAATGTCTGGTGATCAAGCGCTAGCCGCGCGTCGCTTTCGAACCCTTTGGCTTGTGCTAAAGATTGTTGGCATGGGCCCGCCTTTTCCCGCTTCTCCCCGCATGGGTGGGCCACTTGGCCACTAACCATCCCAAAGGTCGTTGATAATGACCCGTTCGACCGGGTTCCTTTGTCCGCTCGTTGGGCACGGTTCGCGCCGCGGCGCCGGTCCCAAGATAGCCCGCGAATTGCCCGCTTTCGCCGTCGAAGACCGGAACGCCGCTGGGCGGAAGCGGGCGCACATGACCCCGAGAATCGGTCAGGCTGAAGTTGCGGCCATGAAACGGCTGGCGCCGGTCGATCGTTTGAACAGTCGCCAAAAGCGTCGGATCGACCCTTTTTGAAATAACTCAGCGAAATTGAATACGTCCCAATCAATAATTCAGATAGAAATTCTATAATATTTGTTAATCACCTGGCAATAAACGAATAATTGAGATGAGCACCGGCTTCCTACACCCAGTCCACCGTTGAACGGACGAAGTTGTTGTCGTGTGCCGCCGCCGCACGGGCCCGGTCGCAAGACCCGCGCCCGGCCCGCAGTTCCCGCTCCGATACGGCCCTCGATTTCCTAGGCCTAGCCCTCCCCCGGACTGAGCCGGGAACCATCATGTCACTTCTCTATCCAGGCTCCCAACCCCGGCACGCTATTTTTGTTTTTACTTTGGATTAACCAAAACTACCGCTGACGATTTTCATTAGATTTTGATTTTCAAGACATGAACGAGATTTTTACTAATTTGATTTAATCTGTATTTGGCAGGAACTGTAAACGGTCATCGAAAGGATACTTCGTATGACAACAACAGATCCACTCGACACCCTTCGCGATGCCGTTGCAGAGGCCGCCGACGGCCGCGCCCTGGCCCGGGAAATTCAACACCGCGTGGACCAATTGAACGCCAGTTTGGCGGACGCCGCGGTGCTCGGCCTGAAGGTCGAAATCCTGGCCGCGGAAACCTTTTTGAACGCTGTGGAAGAACGCGACGCCCGCGCGCCGGTGTGGCGCGTCAAGTGCAGTGTCTACGAGGAGCTGGGCAAATGATGAAAGTCGTCCTCCTGGTCTGCGCAGCGGCCATGCCGCATTTCGAATGTCAGGAAAACAACGCGCGGGTGGTTATCCAGGGCCCCGACGTGCAGAACCCGATGAGTTGTGCCATGCGTTCGCAAGCCTACTTCGCCGACACGGTCATCGAGATCGGCGCGGCCGAGTATCTCAAGATCAAGTGCGTGCGCACCCGCATCGGCGAGCACAACGTCGGCTAGACGCGCGGCCGCTTGCTTGGAACGCGAAACGGCTGGCTTGATTCCTGGTTGGCGGTGCCCGGCCGGCCGGGCTGCGCCAAGTCCAATCAAATCTCCCGGTAAAACGATCATAAAAATTTGATGGCTGTGGCGGCCGCCCCGGCATTGAACCGAACATCGATCCCGCCACCTCTAGATACTCGTATCCAAGCGGCGCCGGTTGTTTATAGAATGCGGTCCGCAGGGGGCCCGTCTCATCAACTGTTTTCCTAGTGAGCATGACCGAGATCATCACACCGGACATCTGCGTCATCGGTGCCGGCTCCGCCGGCCTATCGACCGCCGCGGGAGCCAGTCAAATGGGCGCCGAGACCGTCCTGATCGAAAAGGGCGAGATGGGCGGCGACTGTCTTAACACCGGCTGCGTGCCGTCGAAATCGATCATCGCCGCCGCCCATTTCGCCAAGGCCCATTCGCGCGGCAAGTCGTTCGGCGTCGACGGCGATCAGCCGACCATCGATTTCCGGGCGGTGCACGATCACGTCCACGGCGTCATCGCGAGCATCGCGCCGCACGACTCGGTCGAGCGCTTCGAGGGCATGGGGGTCAGAGTCATCAAGGAAAAGGCCGCGTTCGCCGGCCCCCGCGAGGTTCATGCGGGCGACAAGATCATCAGGGCCCGGCGCTTCGTCGTCGCGACCGGTTCGCGCGCAATGGTGCCGCCGATTCCGGGCCTGAACGACGTCGCCTTTATGACCAACGAGACGGTCTTCGATCTGACCGAACGGCCCGACCATCTGATCGTCATCGGCGGCGGGCCGATCGGCATGGAGCTGGCCCAGGCCCATCGCCGCCTGGGTGCGCGCGTGACGGTGCTGGAGATTTTCCGCTCCCTCTCGAAGGACGACCCGGAACTGACGGCCGTGGTGCTCGACCAGGTCCGCCGCGACGGCGTCGAAGTCCTCGACGGCATCAAGGTCAAGGGGATCGCGCCCGGCAAGGGCCAACAGGCGATCGCCGTCACCATCGAGGCGGACGGCGCCGTGCGCGTCATCGAGGGCTCGCATCTGCTGGTCGCCGCCGGGCGGGCGCCCAACGTCTCGGACCTGAACCTGGAATCCGCCGGCATCGAGTATTCGAAACAGGGCATCAAGGTCGATGCCCGGCTGCGCACCAGCAACAAACGCGTTTTCGCCATGGGCGATGTGATCGGCGGCTACCAGTTCACCCATGTCGCGGGCTACCACGCCGGCATCGTCATCCGCAACGCCCTGTTCCGCTTGCCGGCCAAGGTCGACTACCGGGCCCTGCCGTGGGTCACCTTCACCGACCCGGAGCTGGCCCATGTCGGCTTGGCCGAGGAGCAGGCGCGCGAGGCGCACGGCGCGATCCGCGTGCTGCGCTGGCCGTTCGGCGAGAACGACCGGGCCCAAGCCGAGCGCGCGACCGACGGCCTGATCAAGGTGGTGACCACCAAGAAGGGCCGTATTCTGGGCGCCTCGATCGTCGGACCGCACGCCGGCGAGCTGCTGCTGCCCTGGATCATCGCGATCCAGCAAAAGCAGAAGATCGGCACGATGGCGAGCATCATCGCGCCCTACCCGACGCTCAGCGAGGTCTCCAAGCGTCTGGCCGGCAGCTATTATACCGAAGCGCTGTTCAGCGACCGCACCCGGCGCATCGTCAAGTTCCTGAGCAAGTTCGGTTGAGCGACTGAGGCGCCTTGCCGGCCAAGTCCACCGCCTGGCCCACGGCTCGGCCCCTGGAGAAAACTGGTGAGCCCGGTAGGGATCGAACCTACGACAACCTGATTAAAAGTCAGGTGCTCTACCAACTGAGCTACGGGCCCCTCAAGGACGGCGCGAAGATAGAGGCGGCGCCCGCCCCGGTCAACAATACCGAGGCTGGTCGATCGTGGCCCTTGGTGTCGTTGGATCTCGGCGCGCCAAACGGCCGAAAACCCGGCCCTACTCGCCGAGCGCCTCGATCGGCACCCCGCTGGCGAAGCGCTCGGCCAGGCGGGCGGCGACCCGGGCGCTGACGAAAGACGAGACGTCGCCGCCCAGCCGGCCGATCTCCTTGACGAAGCGCGAGGCGATGAACTGCTGGCGTTCCGAAGCGGTCAGGAAGACGGTCTCGACACGGGGATTCAAACGGGCGTTCATCGAGGCCATCTGGAACTCGTACTCGAAGTCCGAGACGGCGCGCAGGCCGCGGATGATGACCCGGGCACCCAAATCCTCCGCCAGGTTCATCAGCAGGTTGTCGAACGCCACCACCTCGACCTCCGCGTGGTTGGTATCGAGCGCGGCGACCTCGTCGCGCACCATCTCGACCCGCTCGTCGGTCGAGAACAACGGCCCCTTGCCGGTATTGCGGGCGACCGCGATGACCAGCCTGTCGACCACCCGGGTGGCCCGATGGATGATGTCCATGTGGCCCAGAGTGATCGGGTCGAAGGTGCCGGGGTAGAGCCCGACCAGGGCTTTGCGCTTGGTCATTGGTCGCCGAGCTCCGCGGCCGGCCGGTCCGCTTCGTCGCCGTTCGGCTGCCCGTCGCCGTTCTCGGGCTCCTCGACCTCTTCCAGGCGGGCGACCGAAACGACCCGCTCCTCCTGGCCCACGCGGAACAGCGTGACCCCGCGCGTCGACCTGCCGGCAATGCGGATGTCGTGCACCGGCGAGCGGATCAGCTGGCCGCCGTCGGTCACCAGCACCAGCTCGTCGTTCTCCTCGATCGGAAAGGCGGCGACCACGCGGGGCGGCTCGCCGCGCGCTTTGCGTCGGCTCAGGTCCATGCCGGTTATCCCCTGTCCGCCGCGGCCGGAGACCCGGTATTCGTAGGCCGATGTCCGCTTGCCCAGGCCGTCGTCGGCGACCGAGAGAATAAACTGCTCGCCGGCCTCCAATTCGGCGATGCGCGCCGGATCGAGCTGCACCTCCAGCTCTTCGGGCGCGGCCTCCGCCTCTTCCTCCTCGGCGTGCTCGGCACGCCGCCGCGCATTGGCATAGCGCAGGTAGGCGTCGCGCTCCTCGACCGTCACTTCGGCATGGCGCAGGATCGACATCGAGATGACCGCATCGTCTTCGGCCAGGCGGATGCCGCGCACCCCGACCGAATGGCGCCCGGCGAAAACCCTGATGCCGGTGACCGGGAAGCGGATGGTCTTGCCTTTGGCGGTCGCCAGCAGGACGTCGTCGTCCTGGTCGCAGGTCCGCACCCCGACCAGCCAGGAGCCCTCGCCTTCCAGCTTCATGGCGATCTTGCCGTTGGCCTGGACCCGGATGAAGTCGGACAAGCGGTTGCGCCGCACGGTGCCGGTCGAGGTGGCGAACATCACGTCCATCTCGCCCCAGGTCTTCTCGTCCTCGGGCAGCGACAGGACCGCGGTGATGGTCTCGCCGTCCTGCAGCGGCAAGAGGTTGACCAAGGCCTTGCCGCGCGCCTGCGGCGTTCCCTTGGGCAGGCGATAGACCTTGAGCTTGTAGGCCATGCCCCGGGAGGAGAAAAACAGCACCGGCGTGTGGGTGTCACAGACGAAGACCTGGCGCACGAAATCCTCGTCCCGGGTCGCCATGCCCGCGCGCCCGCGCCCGCCGCGGCGCTGCGCCCGATAGGTCGACAGCGGAACCCGCTTGATGTAGCCGCCGTGGGACAGCGTGACGACCATCTCCTCGCGCTGAATCAGCGACTCGATGTCCTGTTCGAACTCGATGTCTTCGATCGCCGTGCGGCGCGGGTCGGCGAATCGCTCCTTCATGTCGTGCAGTTCGCCGCGCAGCACCTCGAGCAAGCGCTCGCGCGATTCGAGGATTTCCAGGTATTCCTCGATGCGCTTCGACAGCACCCCGAGCTCCTCGGAGATCTTTTCGCGCTCGAGGCCAGTCAGGCGCTGCAGGCGCAGCTCCAGAATCGCGCGCGCCTGGACCTCGGACAGGCGGTAGGTGCCGTCGTCGGCGACCTCCCGGCCCGGCTCATCGACCAGTTCGATCAGAGGACCGACCTCGGCCGCCGGCCAGGCCGTCGCGAGCAGGCCGGCGCGCGCCTCGACCGGGTCCTTGGCGGCTCTGATCAAAGCGATCACCGGATCGATATTGGCGACCGCGATGGCCAAGCCCACCAGCACATGGGCGCGTTCGCGCGCCTTGCGCAGTTCGAACAGGGTGCGCCTGGAAATAACCTCTTCGCGGAACTCGACAAAGGCGGCGATCACGCGTTTCAGGTCGAGCAACTCGGGGCGACCGCCGACCAACGCCAGCATGTTGACGCCGAACGAGGTCTGCAGCGGCGTATAGCGGTACAGCTGATTCAGGATCACGTCGACGACGGCGTCGCGGCGAATCTCGATCACCACCCGCAAACCGTGGCGATCGCTCTCGTCACGCAGGTCGACGACACCTTCGACCACCTTGTTCCGCACCACTTCGGCGATGCGCTCGATCATGCGGGCCTTGTTGACCTGATAGGGCACCTCGGTGACGATGATCGCCTCGCGGTCCTTGCGGACCTCCTCGATGTGGGTCTTGCTGCGCATGACCACCGAGCCACGGCCGGTGTGGTAGGCCTCGCGGATGCCGTTGCGGCCGAGGATCTCGGCGCCGGTCGGGAAGTCGGGACCGGGGACGAAGGCCATCAACTCGTCGATCGAGATCGCCGGATTGTCGATATAGGCCACGCAGGCGTCGATCACCTCGCCCAGGTTGTGCGGCGGAATGTTGGTCGCCATGCCGACGGCGATACCGCCGGCGCCGTTGACCAGCAGGTTGGGGATCCGCGCCGGCAGAACCACTGGCTCCTGCTTGGTCTCGTCGTAGTTCGGCTGGAAATCGACGGTTTCGCGATCGATGTCCTCCAGCAAGGCTTCGCTGGCCGCGCGGGTCAGCCGCGCCTCGGTGTAGCGCGCCGCCGCCGCCGGGTCGCCGTCCATGGAGCCGAAGTTGCCTTGGCCGTCGATCAGCGGCAGCCGCATGGAAAAGTCCTGGGCCAGGCGCACCATGGCATCGTAGATCGCCTGGTCGCCGTGCGGATGGTACTGGCCCATGACGTCGCCGATCACACGGGCTGACTTGCGGAAGGTGCGGTTCCAATCGTACCCCGACTCCTTCATGGCGTAGAGGATGCGGCGGTGCACCGGCTTCAGACCGTCGCGAACGTCCGGCAACGCCCGCGACACGATCACGCTCATGGCGTAGTCGAGGTAGGAGCGTTTCATCTCCCCTTCGATGGTGACCAGCGTGACGTTGGAGTCGAAGGGCGGCTTGGTCGTGTCGGTCAAGTTCGGTTTCCCGTCGTCTGGCGCCTGCTAGAAAGCCATTACGCCGCGGCCACAGGAAAAGGGCTTTGAGGGACTCGGCGCAGCGATCTTGAAGGCGCAAAATCTAGCCGATTTTGCAGGTGCTAACAACCAAATCCGGTGCCCAAAGGACCGCCGGAACGAGCCTCGCGAGGCCATCGAAACGGGGCCGGGGAGCGGCTGTTTCTTGCCTGGTCTCGAGGACGGTTGGAGGTGTGGTGCGGAACGTCTGTGGTCGGGGCGGGAAGCCGCTCCTCCGGTTCGGAGGATTTGAACTTTACCGCGGCTTCCCGCCGCGCCGTTTCTCTCGGGCTTATCTCGAACAAGAGATGGCGGCCACCGGACTATCGGCCCGCGGCTTCTTTTAGGTTCTTGGCGGCCTTGAAGCCGACCGAATAACTTGCTCCGATCTGGATCGTTTCACCGGTTCGAGGGTTGCGTCCCATCCGTGCCGCGCGGTGGCGCACGGTAAATGTGCCGAGGCCCGGAACGCGGACGCCGTCCCCCTTCCTGGCCCGCGCAATACCCTGCTCGATCGCCTCGATCATGGCATCAAGCGCATCGGCAGCGCTGGCTTTGCTAATACCGGCCTTGTCAGCCATGTGATTCACGAGATCAGATTTTGACATAGTGTTGGTACCTCACCGTTAAACAAAGGTTGTCAGAACACATCAGCGTCGGGGCTCAGGGCTGCGCCTCGAATCGACTCGGCCGGCAGGGGCGTTTTGCCCCTGAACGCCTTGAAATCCGAGGCTTGGTTGCACTAGAACGGAATCTCGTCGTCTAGGTCGCCCCCTCCTGCACCTTGCCCGCCACCGTAGTCGCCACCTCCGGCACTTCCGGCGCCCCCGCCGCCAAAATCACCTCCCCCGCCACCGACATCGCCCGCCCCGCCGGCGCGGCTGTCGAGCATGGTCAGCTCGCCGCGATAGCGCTGCAGAACGACTTCGGTGGTGTAACGATCCTGGCCGTCCTGGCCGGTCCATTTGCGAGTCTGCAATTGACCTTCGAGATATACCTTCGAACCCTTGCGCAGGTATTTTTCGGCAACATCCGCCAAACGGTCGTTGAAGATCACGACGCGATGCCATTCGGTGCGCTCGCGCCGCTCGCCACTTTCCCGATCCCGCCAGCTTTCCGAAGTCGCCACCGAAAGGTTGGCGACCTTGGTTCCGTCCTGCAAAGAACGGATCTCGGGATCGCGACCGAGGTTTCCCACAAGAATGACCTTGTTGACGCTTCCTGCCACTTATTTGCCCCCGTTTCGGCGTTGGCCCGTGCTCGGGAAAGCGCACCATAACGCCAAGCGAAGCGCGCCGCCACAACGATTCGCGGGTGTCAGGAGCTTTTCTCAGGGGCTCGCAATTGGTCGTCCGATCGATCATATTGACCCCATGTCCGATGTTGATCTTCTGAAACAGCCGCTTGGAAACATGGAATCAGGTCTGACCGGCCCCAAGATCGTGGTGCGCGGCGCGCGCGAGCATAACCTGCGCGGCATCGATGTCGAGCTGCCTCGCGACCGCCTGGTCGTGATCACCGGCTTGTCCGGTTCCGGCAAGTCGTCGCTCGCCTTCGACACGATTTATGCCGAAGGCCAGCGGCGTTACGTCGAGTCGCTTTCGGCTTACGCACGCCAGTTTCTCGAGCTGATGCAGAAGCCGGAGGTCGATTCGATCGAGGGCCTGTCGCCGGCCATTTCGATCGAGCAGAAGACCACCTCGAAAAATCCGCGCTCGACGGTCGGCACGGTGACCGAGATCTACGACTACCTGCGCCTGCTGTTCGCGCGCGTCGGGACCGCCTACTCGCCGGCGACCGGCCTGCCGATCGAAAGCCAAACCGTCAGCCAGATGGTCGACCGTGTGATGGCGCTGCCGGAGGGCAGCCGGCTCTACCTGCTGGCGCCGATTGTGCGCGGCCGCAAGGGCGAGTACCGAAAGGAGCTGGCCGACCTGCAGAAACGCGGCTTCCAGCGGGTCAAGATCGACGGCGAGCTGTACGAGATCGACCAGGCGCCGGCGCTCGACAAGAAGCGCAAGCACGACATCGAGGTGGTGGTCGACCGCCTGGTGGTGCGCTCGGGCCTCGAGTCGCGCCTGGCCGACAGCTTCGAGACGGCCTTGGGTCTGGCCGACGGCCTGGCCTTCACCGAGGACGCCGACTCGGCCGAGCGGACCAGCTATTCCGCGCGCTTCGTCTGCCCGGTCTCGGGCTTCACCATCGAGGAGATCGAACCGCGGCTGTTCTCCTTCAACAACCCCTTCGGCGCCTGTCCGGCCTGCGACGGTCTAGGCAACACGCTCTATGTCGATCCCGACCTGGTCGTGCCGGACCCGGAGCGCTCGCTGCACGACGGTGTGATCGCGCCCTGGGCCAACTCCAGTTCGCAGTACTACGCGCAGACCCTGGACAGCCTGGCGCGCCATTTTCAGGTGTCCAGCCACGAGCTCTGGTGCGACCTCAAGGAAGAGGTGCGCCATGCGATCCTGTTCGGCTCCGGCGAGCAAAAAATCGTCATGCGCTACGACGACGGCCTGCGCGCTTACGAGACCACCAAGCCGTTCGAGGGCGTGATTCCCAACATGGAGCGGCGCTGGCGCGAGACCGACAGCGACTGGGTGCGCGAGGAGATCGGCAAGTACCAGGCCAACCGGGCCTGCGATGCCTGCCAGGGCAATCGCCTCAAGCCCGAGGCCCTGGCGATCAAGATCGGCGGCCGGCACATCGGCGAGGTCGCTGAGATGTCGGTCGCCGCGGCCGGCCAGTGGTTCGCCGGCATCGAGGCCGAGCTCAAGCCCCAGGCGCGCGAGATCGCCCAGCGCATCCTCAAGGAGATCAGGGAGCGCCTGCGCTTCCTCCAGGACGTCGGCCTGGAGTACCTGACCCTGTCACGCGCCTCGGCGACCCTGTCGGGCGGCGAGAGCCAGCGCATCCGCCTGGCCTCGCAGATCGGCTCCGGCCTGACCGGCGTGCTCTATGTGCTCGACGAGCCCTCGATCGGCCTGCATCAGCGCGACAACGCGCGCCTGCTCGAGACCCTCAAGCGCCTGCGCGACCTGGGCAACACGGTGATCGTGGTCGAGCACGACGAGGAGGCGATCCGCAGCGCCGACTATTTGGTCGACATGGGCCCGGGCGCCGGCACCCACGGCGGCCAGGTTGTCGCGGCGGGCCCGCCGGACAAGGTGTTCCAGGCGCCGGAAAGCCTGACCGGGCAGTACATAACCGGCCTGCGGCAGATCGCGGTGCCGGGCCGTCGCCGACCCGGCCACAAGGGCCAGACGGTGCGCATCCTGGGCGCACGGGGGCACAATTTGCAGGACGTCGCGGCGGCGATCCCCCTTGGCACCTTCACCTGCGTGACCGGGGTCTCCGGCTCGGGCAAATCGACCTTGGTGATCGAGACGCTCTACAAGGCGCTGGCGCGCCGCCTGCACAACGCCCGCGAACATCCGGCCGGCCACGACGCCATCGAGGGACTGGAGTTCCTCGACAAGGTGATCGACATCGACCAGTCGCCGATCGGCCGCACGCCGCGCTCCAACCCGGCGACCTACACCGGCGCTTTCACGCCGATCCGCGACTGGTTCGCCGGCCTGCCCGAGTCCAACGCGCGCGGCTACAAGCCCGGCCGCTTCTCGTTCAACGTCAAGGGCGGCCGCTGCGAGGCCTGCCAGGGTGATGGCGTGATCAAGATCGAGATGCACTTCCTGCCCGACGTCTATGTCCAGTGCGACATTTGCAAAGGCCAGCGTTACAACCGGGAGACATTAGAAATACATTTCAAGAACAAGTCGATTTCCGACGTTCTTGATATGACGGTTGAAGAAGCTGCGAGCTTTTTCGGCGCCGTGCCCTCGATCCGTCAGAAGATGGAGACCTTGAGCCGGGTCGGGCTGGGCTACATCAAGGTCGGCCAGCCGGCCACGACGCTGTCCGGCGGCGAGGCGCAGCGCGTCAAGCTGGCCAAGGAGCTGTCGCGTCGGGCCACCGGCCGCACGCTCTACATCCTGGACGAACCGACCACCGGCCTGCACTTCGAGGACGTCAAGAAGCTGCTGGAGGTGCTCCACACCCTGGTCGAGCAGGGCAACACCGTGGTCGTGATCGAGCACAACCTGGAGGTCGTCAAGACCGCCGACTGGATCATCGACCTGGGCCCCGAGGGCGGCGACAAGGGCGGGCGGGTAATCGCGGCGGGCACGCCGGAGGAGGTCGCCCGCGCGGCGGAGAGCTACACCGGCGCCTACCTCGCCCCGCACCTGCGGGTCGCCCTGCCGAAACCGAAGAAGCGGGCGTGAGGCGGACGCACTTTTAACGAGAGTGTCTCTTGTGAAACCAGATACCCGGGTCCAAATTCACCCCATGGCCTCCGATATCGAGACAAAGCTTCGGCCCGAGGCGTTGCGCGCGGAAGCGCGCCAGCGCGTCGCACCGCTGATCGACCGCCTGTTGTGGGAGCGCACCAAGGTCAAGCGCTCGACGCT
>JBFJPL010000109.1:0-13715 GCA_041617155.1 Kiloniellales bacterium | reverse complement strand
TTCCAGCGTGGCGTTGCGGAAGGCCAGGCTGGCGGCGTTCTTGGGGGTGATGAAGTCGGTGCTGCGGCTCGAGTTGAGGATATCCGCGTCGGCCGCCGGCAGGCGCTCCCAATCGTAGCTGTCGAGCAGCGCGTCCGGCGCCTGGCCCGCCAGCACCAGGTCGAGCTTCCAGCAGAGGTTGTCGGCGTCTTGCATGCCGCCGTTGCCGCCGCGCGCGCCGAACGGCGAGACCAGGTGCGCCGAATCGCCCAGGAAGAAGATCCGGCCGTGGCGGAAGCGCTCGAGGCGGCGGCACTGGAAGCTGTAAACCGAGATCCACTCGATCTCGAATTCGCGCTCCTCGCCGAGCATGGCATTGAGGCGCGGGATGACCCGCTCCGGGCGCGCCTCGGCCTCCGAGTCGGCGTCCCGGCCGAGCTGCAGGTCGATGCGCCAGACGTCGTCGGCCTGGCGGTGCAGCAAGGCCGACTGGCCGCGGTGAAACGGCGGGTCGAACCAGAACCAGCGTTCGGTCGGGAAGTCGGCTTTCATCACCACGTCGCAGATCAGGAAGCGGTCCTGGAAGGCCCGGCCCTCGAACGCGAGGCCCAAGGCCTGCCGCACGAAGCTGTGCGCGCCGTCGGCCGCCAGCAGATAGTCGCAGGCGAGGCCATAGGGTCCGTCCGGCGTGTCGATCTCGAGGCGCACGGCGTCCGGATCCCGGGCCACGCCGGTCACCCGGTTCTTCCAGCGGATCTCGACCCGGCCGCTCTCCAGCGCGCGCTCGATCAGCCACTCTTCGGCGTAGTACTGCTGCAGGTTGACGAACGCCGGGAAGTTGTGGCCGGCCTCGGGCAAGAGGTTGAATGCATAAACCATTTTGTCCCGGAAGAAGACCTTGCCCCGGTTCCAGGTGATGCCCTTGGCGCGCATCCGCTCGGCCACGCCGAGGCGGTCGCAGATCTCCAGCGAGCGCTTGGCGAAGCAGATCGCCCGGCTGCCGAGGCTGACCGTGTCATCGTCGTCGAGCAGCACTACCTTGCGGCCGCGGCAGGCCAGGTCGAGCGCCGCGGTCAGGCCGACCAGGCCGGCGCCGACCACGACCACCGGATGGTGCGCCTCCCGGCCGCCCTCCTGGTCCCTCGAACGGCGGTACGCATAGCGCGGATTGCGGTAGGCATTTCGGTCCGCAGACGATGGGCCCGACAACATCCTCGCGGGCCGGCTCAGTCGCCCGCTTCGAGCGCGCGCCACATCTCCAGGTCCCGCTCGGCGGTCCAGATCCGCGGATCGGCGATGCCGCCGGCCTCGTCGTAGGCGCGGGCGACGTCGAACGGCATGCAGTGCTCGAAGATGACCCAGTCGCCGAAGTCCGGCGCGAGCGCGGCCAGGGCCTCGTCGTAGACCGCCTTGAGCGGCCGGCCCCGGGCGACGCCCTCGGCCGCGGCGCGGTACAGGCGCTCGAGGAAGTCCCGGGTACCGGCGATCCCGGCGGCGACCTCGGCGGTTGTGGTCAGCGCGGCGCCGCGGCCCGGCACCAGCTTCTCGGGCTTGAGCGCGGCGAGCCGCTCGAGCGTCTCCGGCCAGTCCCGCAGGTAGGCGTCGCCGGTGTAGGGCGTGGCGCCCGCCTCGACCAGGTCGCCGCTGAACAGCACCTTCTCCGCCGGCAGCCAGACCACGGTGTCGCCCTTGGTGTGGCCGCGCCCCAGGTGCAGGATCCTGACCTCGCGCTGGCCGAGGAACAGCGTCAGCGACTTCTCGAACACGATGTTGGGCCAGGTCAGGCCCGGCACCGACTCGACCGCGCGAAAGAGGCGCGGGAAGCGCCCCGCCTCCGAATCGAAGTCCTGCTGGCCGCGCTCGGCGATGAGGTCGTAGGTGCCGCGGCTGGCGATGATGTTCTCGGCCCGGTAGGCCGCGGCGCCCAGCACCCGCACCGCGTGGTAGTGGCTCAAGACCAGGTGCTTGATCGGCTTGTCGGTGATGGCGCGGATGCGCTGGATCACGTCCTCGGCCATGACCGGCGTGGCCTGGGTATCGACCACCATGACCGAGTCGTCGCCGACGATCACCCCGCTGTTGGGATCGCCCTCCGCGGTATAGGCATAGAGGCCCGGGCCCAGCTCCTCGAACGTGATGACCTTGTCCGCCAGGTCGGCCTGCGAGGCGAAGGCGCGTGACATGTCGTGGGTTCTCCTCCCGGTGGCGCGATGGGCCGCGGCCCCATCATGGCTGGACCCGCGCCGGCCATCCAGGGAAGATTTGCAGCAGGTCCGGGTTGGGCGGTCAAGAGTGCAGACGATACCGAGAACGGCGACCATCACCGTGCGCGGCTCTACCCGGCCGATCGGTCATCCGTCGTTGCGCGTTTCCGGCGTTTCGTCTCGAGCGGGTTCGTGGCCGACCTGTGCCACGCGTAGCGGCGGTGCCTTGCCCTGTTTGTCCTCGCCCCAGTAGATGGTCTGGTGGGGGAAGGGAATCTCGATTCCCCGGCGGTCGTAGACGGCCTTGATGATCTCGTTGTAAGCCCGGCCGACGGCCCACTGTTTGCCGGGCAGGGTCTTGATTCGCGCACGGACGGTCACGGCCGAGTCGGCGAACTCGGTCACGCCTTGCATCTCCAAATCGCCGATCAGTGAAGCTCCATGCTCGGTGCCGCGCAGCTGCTCGAAGGCTTCGCGCATGGCATCCTTCACGTCGGAGACGTCCTCCCGGTAGGCGACTCCGATCGCGGCCACGTGATAGGCGAACTCGCGCATGTAGTTGGACACCGTGTCGACGGCGCTGAACGGAACAATGTGGTAGACGCCGTGGAGGTCGCGGATGCCGACCGAGCGGATGGTGAGGCGCTCGACCGCGCCGGTGGTGCCGCCGACGGTGATGACGTCGCCTTCGTTGATGGCGTTCTCGAACTGGATAAAGACGCCGGTGATGACGTCTTGAACCAGCTTCTGCGCGCCGAAGCCGATGGCCAGGCCGAGCACGCCGGCGCCGGCGAGCAGCGGGCCGATGTCCACGCCGATCTCCGACAGCGCCAGCATCACGGCCAAGGTGACCAGAACGATGGTGACGGCGTTGCGCAGAAGCTGCAGTAGGGTGCGTTCGCGCGCGCTCGGCACGGAGCCCACATTGGGGTTCAGGCGGTATTCGACCCAAGATGACATGGCCAACCACATCAGCCAGGCGACGACCAGGATGGCCGACGCCGACAGGAACGCGGCGAGGAATGCCTGGCCACTCGCGCCGGCGAGCCAGTCGCTGAGATTGACGACGGCCCATGCCTCCAATATCGCCCCGACGACGAACGCGAAGATCACCAGCCGCACGCCGCGCAGTATGTTGGGCACGAAGGCGTTCAGCCGGGCCTCCAGCAGCGGCAGACGCTCGCGCATCTCCTGCGGTACCCTGAGGCCACCGGAAATCGCGCGCGAGACCGCGGTGACGATCAGGAAGCCGAGCAGCACGGTCAGCGCGGTCTTGCCGGTGGCGAGCAGGATGTAGCTGAGCGCGCCCTCGGACCGGGAGATCCAAATCACGAACAGCGCCAGGACGTAGGCAATGGCCGCCACGTGCCAGACCCGCCCAACGACACCGGCTAATTTGGCGAGAAAGTCGCCGCGCTCGAGGGCGCGCTCGCGTAGCCGGTCGCGCACGGCCCGGCGGTTTTGCAGGATCACGAGAATCGCCATGACCAAGCCGGTCAGCGCTATCAAGATCTGCAGGCTCCGGCCGGCGGCGAAGCTGAGGTTGGCGTTGACGACCGGCACCACGACCAGCGAGCCGTAGCCCAGAAAGCTCACGATCCGCCCCAGCCAGTGGTACCAGTAGGCCGCGCTCAAGTCAGACATCGGGTGGATTCGGAGCTCGGGATAGCGCGGCGAGAACACCCCGCGAAGGGCGACCTTGATCATTTCGATGACCAGGAAGGCGTTGAGGTAGAGCGACTGGACGATGTCGATCTGCCCGGCCGCGCCGAAGGCGGAGAGCGCCACCGCGTAGCCGATGCCCCAGGCTACGGCGACCATCACCGCATCGAGCAGAATGCTGCTCATCAGCAGGGCGAGCGAGCCGGCAAAGCCGGCGCGGCCGGTCACGCGGCCGAGGCGCGTGTAGGCGCGCCGCGCGACCCGGTTCAGGCCGGCAAAGACCAGCACGGTGATCAATATGACGAGGCCGAGTTCGAATACCGTCTTGCCGAGCGCCTCGTAGTCGACCGCGCGGCCGTCGCCAATCGCGGTCAGACCCTCGAGGTCGCGCAGCAGCCGCTCTAGGAAGGTGGAGACGGACTTCGCCGCGTCCCGCGTAACGTCGGCGAATTGGCGCGGCAGAGATTCTTGCTCCGGCTCGGCCGCCGCGCCGGCGGCACCCGCGGCCCCGCCGGCTTGGGCCGCCTGCACCTCGGCCACCGCGTTCAGCTTGTCGACCAGCGTCTGGCGCGTCCGGTCGTCCTGCAGCAACTGCGCCAACGCCCGGGCCTCGTCGACGGTGAGCTGGGGAGTTGGGCTTTGCCCGTGACCGGGCGTGGCAAGTCCGAGGAAGGCGAGCAGCAGGATCGGATAAGAGAAGCGGTGGATCATCGGTCACTCTGGGATATTTCATGCCTTGAGCGGGCCCGACAGGCCGGCAGGTGGCGGGAAGGGTCGGATATGGCGTGTCCGCCAAGAGGCGGTATCAGGCGATGGCGTCCGTTGAACACAAACTTGCGTGCGGTGTGACCTGTAACGGCGCGTCCCTAAATACGCAAGTGGAAGCATGCTGCTCAAGACAAGTCTTATCGCTACCGGGGCAGTTCTGCGCTTGACGGCTTCACGCGCGGCACGCGAACCGGCCAATTCCCGGTCCTCTGACTTGGCGCGGATGTCGCGCGGGCATCGACCAACAGGACCGCCTCGTCGCCGACGATCACCCCAGAATTGGGATCGCCCTCCGCGGTAGTGGCATAGAGCCCCGGGCCCAGCTCCTCGAACGTGATGACCTTGTCGCCAGGTCGGCCTGCGAGGCGAAGGCGCGTGACATGTCTTGGAGTCTCCTCCCGGTGGCGCGGTGGGGCGCGGTGCCCATAACGTGCGGGGCGGGGTGGGTGGCCAACGGAAGATTTGCAGCGAGTCTGACTGGGTCGTTCAAGAGCGCAGGCCGAAACTGGGAGAGTCCACGCGTGGTCATCATTTCCGAAAGCGTCATTTCCAACGCCACGCCCTTCCGGTTTCCAAGGGTACCGTTTGCCGTCGAGCGGGCGCACATCATCGTTCGCGACGGGTCGCAATCTCAGATTGATTGCAGGCCAAATGGGCATCGGTTTTCCTGCAAACACGGCAATGCACGACTTAAGGTCAGGTCGCGAGGGCGTCTTCGACCAGGCGGGTGAGCCGCGCCGGGTCGAAACCGGGGCGGTGGCCGATGGCGACGAGGCGGGAGGTTCGGCCGGGCGTCGGGGCGGCGGGGAGATCGGCGAGGGTGACGCGGGACCCGACCCGGTGGACCGCCACCGGCGCCGCGCGGTCGCTCAGGTAAACCACGCCCTTGACCCTGAGAACGGCATCGGGAAAGTCCGCCAGGGCCTGTTTCAGCTTGTCCCGGTCGAAGGGGTCGGCGCTCTGGTAGGCCCAGCGGCGGTAGCCGTCTTCGTGCTCGTGTTCGTGACCGTGGGCCGGCGCGCGATCGCTGTCGCGAAAAATGCCTGCCCCGCCCAGCACCGCGTCGACCGGGACCGCGGCGGCGACGCAGGTCGTCACCGGGGATGACTCGTTGATGGCCCGCAGACGCGCCTTCAAGACGGCGAGGTCTTGTTCCGAAACCAGATCGGCCTTGTTGACCAGGAGCAGGTCGGCGGCGGCGACCTGGTCGGTCAGGCTGTCGGCGAGGCGGGGGTCGGCGAGCTGGCGCGGGAAGTTCTCCGCGTCGACCAGGGTCACGACGGCGTCGAGCGCAAGGTCGGGTTCGGCGCGCGCGATGTTGGCGATGCGGGCGGGCCGGGCGACGCCGCTCGCCTCGATCACCAGGTGATCGGGCCGGCTCTCCATGTCCAGCACCGTGACCAGGGCGTTGGTGAGACCGCCGCCCAGGGAACAACAGACGCAGCCGTTGGCGAGCGTCAGCATGTCGGCCGCTTCCGCCTCGATCAGCTCGGCGTCGATCGCCAGCTCGCCGAAATCGTTGACCAGCACGACCAGCCGGCGGCCGGCGGGATGGCGCAGCAGACGGTTGACCAGCGTGGTCTTGCCGGCGCCGAGATAGCCCGCGATCACGGTGACCGGCAGGGAGGCGGCTGGGGTCGGCATGCTCAGACCGGGTGGACGCGGCCGCCCAGCACCGTGCCCCACACGGGGATGTCGCGGAGCTCGCCCGGGTCGACGGCAAGCGGATCGGCCTCCAGCACGGTGAAATCGGCGAACTTGCCGACCTCGATCGAGCCGACCTTGTGGTCGAGGTGCAGGGTGTAGGCGGCGCCCAGGGTGATCGCCCGCAGCGCTTCTTCGACCGAAATGCGCTCCGCTTCGCCCAGCACCCGGCCGCTCGCGGTCAGCCGGTTGACCGCCGCCCAGGCGGTGGTCAAGGGCCCCAGGGGGGTGACCGGCGCGTCGGAGTGGATGGTCATGGGCACGCCCAGATCGAGCGCGGTGCGGCAGGCATCCAGGCGCCGCGCCCGGTCGGGGCCGATGGTCAGCGCCGCGTGCTGGTCGCCGAAAAAGAACAGGTGGTTGGCGAAGAGGTTGGCGCAGAGGCCGAGCTTTTTCATCTTCTCGAACTGCGCCCGGTCGGCCATCTGGCAATGCTGCAGCACGGTGCGGTGGTCGGGCGCCGCGTGCTTGCGCAGCCCCGCCTCGAGCGCGTCGATCGCCACCTGGATCGCCTCGTCGCCGTTGACGTGAATGTGCATGGCCACACCCTTGTCGAGCAGCTCGGCGACGATGCCGTTCAGCTGCTCGGGCGCGACGTTCCAGATGCCGTTGGGCGCGCCGTTGTAGTAGCCCGGCCACCGGAGCCGCGCGGTGAAGCCCTGGATCGAACCGTCGGTGACGATCTTGACGCCGCCGAGGATCAGCTTGTCCGTGCTCCGTTCGCTGAGCGCCAGGGCGCGCCGGCCGGTCTCGACGGCGGTCTGGGTCATGGCGTTCAGCATGGTGGCGATGCGCACCGGGTAGTCGTCGCCGGCGGTGACGCGCAGCAGGTCGGCGACGTCCTCGTCGGGCAGGTCGTTGATCAGATCGGCGGCCGTGGTCACGCCGGCGCGCTTGCAGACCTGGCCGAAGGCCAGCAGGCATTCGGGCGACCGACCGAGCGCGCGGAAGTCGATGCCGAGCCGGCGCATGACCGGGAACATGGCCGCCACCTCCCGCAGCTCGCCGTTGGGCGCGCCGTCCTCGCCGCGGGCGATGCCGTCGACCTCGAGGTCGGCGGTGTAGTTGGCCAGCGCGAGCGCGGCCGAGTTCACCGTCATGAGGTGGAAGTTCGAGTGCATGACCGCGATCGGACGGGTGGCCGAGACCCGGTCGAAATCGCGCTTGTCGGGACGGCGCTCCATCAGGAAGATCGGGTCGAAGCCCCAGGCGACCAGCGGCTCGCCGGCCGGCAATTCCGCGTCGGCCTGCTGCATGCGCTCGAGCACCGCCTCGATGGTGGCGACGCCCGGCCAGGACTTGCCGTCGGGGTCGACCCGGTCGTGAAAGCCGATGTAGAGAAAGCGCCACATGCCGCCGGCCATCAGATGGCAGTGGCCCTCGACGAAGCCCGGCATGAGGACCTTGTCGGCGAAGCGGTCGTCGAGCGGGAAATCGCCCCAGCCGGAGACGTCCTCGAGCGCGCCGACCGCCAGAATCCGGCCGTCGCGGACGGCGACGTGGGTCGCCTCCGGCTGATCGGCGTCCATGGTGATGATCTTGCGGGCCGCGACTATTTTGGTTTCGCTCAAGATGCGGCGCCTTGCTCCAGGAGAGTATTGATGCCCTAATGCATGGACTGCGTCAGTCTAAGCAGCAAAAACAAGCGATGTCATCCGCAATTGCATGAGGCTGCAAAGGCCGCGCCGGCCAAGGGGATGACAAGGGAGGAAGCCAAATGAGACGACTTTTCGCACTTTCGGCCGCGCTCCTGCTGGCGGCCGGACTGGCCGCGCCGCTGGCCCGGGCCGAGGAACCCAAGAAGGGCGGCACGCTGGTGATGGCCATCCAGGGCACGCCGCGCCACCTCAACCCCGCGGTCCAGTCGGGCATCGCCACGGGCGAGCCGGGCACCCAGCTGTTCGCGACGCCCCTGCGTTATGACGAGGGCTGGAACCCGTCGCCCTATCTCGCCAAGTCCTGGTCGGTCTCCAACGACGGCCTGGCGGTCACGCTCAACCTGGTCGAGGGCGCGACATTCCACGACGGCCATCCGATCACCTCCGAGGACGTGGCCTTCTCGGTCGAGACGGTGAAGGCGAACCATCCCTTCAAGTCGATGTTCGCGCCGGTCGAAACGGTCAAGACCCCCGACCCCCTGACCGCGATCATCACGCTGTCGCAGCCGCACCCGGCGCTGCTGCTCGCCATGTCGTCGCAGCTCCTGCCGATCATCCCGAAGCACATCTACGGCGACGGCCAGGATCCCAAGACCCACCCGCGCAACTCCGAGAACGTGGTCGGCTCCGGCCCCTTCAAACTCGTCGAGTTCAAGCGCGACCAGCACATCATCCTCGAGCGCTACGACAACTTCTTCATCAAGGACCGGCCCTATCTGGACAAGATCGTGATGCGCATCATCAAGGACACCTCGGCACGCACGATCGCGCTGGACAGCGGCGAGTTCACGCTCTCGGGCTTCGAGCAGACCCCGCGCGACCTGAACCGGCTCAAGAAGAACCCCGATCTGGACGTCTCGGGCGAGGGCTACGCGGCGATCGGGTCGATCGTCTGGCTGGCCTTCAACACCAAGCAGGGCAAGACCGCCGACAAGGCCGTGCGCCAGGCCATCGCCTATGCGGTCGACCGCAATTTCATCCTGAAGGCGATCATGCTGGGCACGGCCAAGGAGGCCAAGACCGGCATTCACCCCGGCAGCCCGTTCTATGACGGCAGCGTGAACGGCTATGACCTGGATCTCGACAAGGCCAACAAGCTGCTCGACGACGCCGGCTACGCCAGGGGTCCGGACGGCATGCGCTTCCCGCTGACCGTGGACTACGGCTGGGCGACGGTCAAACCCTATGCCGAGTACCTGAAGCCGCAGCTCAAGAAGATTGGCATCGACGTCACCGTGCGCGCCTCGGCGGATTTCCCGACCTGGGCGAAGCGGATTTCGAACCACGAGTTCGATGTGACCATGGACAACGTGTTCAACTGGGGCGATCCGGTGATCGGCGTACACCGGACCTACGACAGCCAGAACATCAAGAAAGGCGTGATCTGGTCGAATACCCAGCAGTACTCGAACGCCCGCGTGGACGAGCTGATGAAGCTGGCCGGGTCGACCTACGACCTCGAGGAGCGGAAGAAATACTACGCCGAGTTCCAGAAGATCCTGGCCGACGAGCTGCCGATCTACTGGCTGTTCGCGGGCCCCTATCACACCGTCGCCAACAAGAAGCTGGGCAACCCGCCGAACTCGATCTGGGGCACCTCCGCGCCGCTCGACCGGGTCTATCTGAAGTAGCCGCCGACCCCCTGGCAGCCTGTCCGGCCCGGCAAAGTCTTGGCCGGGCAGGTTTGCGAGTTCGCACCGGGGAATTTTCGCCTGATGGGTCTTTGGCAGACAATTGCAAAACGCGTGGGCTACGGCCTGCTTCTGCTGGTCGCGGTGCTGATCCTCAACTTCGCCCTGATCTCGATCGCGCCCGGCGATATCGCCGACACGATCGCCGGCGACATGGGCGGCGCCGATGCCTCGGTGATCGAGGAAATCCGCACGCGCTACGGTCTCGACCGGCCGTTCTACGTCCAGCTCTGGCGCTATCTCTCCCGAGTCGCCCTGTTCGACCTGGGCTACTCCTATTTCTACAACACGCCGGTCACGACCCTGATTCTGGAAAAGCTGCCGGCGACGCTGCTGCTGGTGTTCTCCGCGCAGATCCTGGCCGTCATCACCGGCACGCTGCTGGGCGTGCTGGCGGCCAAGAAACCCAATGGCGCGGTCAGTCTCACCGTGACCTTTCTGTCGCTGTTCGGCTTCGCCGCTCCGGTGTTCTGGACCGGCATCCTGCTGATCATCCTGTTTGTCTCGATCTTTCCGATCTTTCCCGTCGCGGGCATGGTGGATGTGACCGTCGAGGGCGGATTTTTCGTGCAGGCGCTCGACGTCCTGCACCATCTGATCTTACCCATGGTGACGCTGGCTTCGATCTTTCTGGCCCTCTACAGCCGGCTGGCGCGGGCATCGATGCTGGAGGTTCTGGGCGCGGATTACGTGCGCACCGCGCGCGCCAAGGGCGTTCCCGAGCGGAGTGTTTACTACAAGCACGCTCTCAGAAACGCCTTGGGACCCGTGGTCACCGTCGCGGGTCTACAGTTTTCGGCGGTCATTTCCGGTGCCGTGGTCGTGGAAGCCGTGTTCAGCTGGCCGGGGCTTGGAACGCTGGCGCTGCAGTCCATCCTGGCGCGCGACACGCCGACCATCATGGGCATCCTGTTTTTCTCATCCCTCGTCGTGATCGTCGTCAACATCCTGACGGATATCACCCTGCGGCTCATCGATCCGCGCATCAAGGCGGGCTAGGCGGATGGCGAAAACGACGGCGAGCGCGCAAACGGCGGATCAAGAGTCGCCCGAACTCAAGATCACCCATCCGCTTTCCGAGATGGCGGCCATGTTCTTCCGGAACTACGCCGCCGTGGCCGGACTCGTGCTGCTGGTCTTCATCATCATCTTCACCTTTCTGGGGCCTTACATCCACACCACCGATCCCTTCGAAATGGTCTGGGCGCCCTTCACCGTGCCCGGCGAGGAGGGCTTTCTGCTCGGCACTGATTATCTGGGCCGTGACATTCTGGCGGCGATGATGGTGGGCGGCCAGGTGTCGATGGCGATCGGACTGGCCGCGGCGGTCATATCGGTGGTCATCGGCGTCACCGTCGGCGCCTTTGCGGGTTACTACGGCGGCGTGATCGAGGAAGCGCTGATGCGCTTTACCGAGTTCTTCCAGGTGCTGCCGACGCTGCTGTTCTCGATGGTCATCGTGGCCCTGTTCGGCGCCTCGCTGCTGACGGTGACGCTGGCCATCGGCGTGGTCAGCTGGACCGCGGTCGCCCGCGTCACCCGGTCGGAATTCCTGCGCATCCGCGAGCTCGAGTATGTCGCCGCCGCCCGCTCGGGCAGCGCCCGCGACGGCTACCTCATTTTCCGGGTCATCCTGCCCAACGCCCTTCCGCCGATCATCGTCCAGGCCAATCTCATGGTCGGCTCGGCAATCCTGTTCGAGGCGGCGCTCAGCTTCTTGGGGCTGAGCGATCCCAACACCATGAGCTGGGGACAGGTGATCGGGTCCAACCGGCCCTATATCCTGGACGCGGGATTTGCCGTTGCGATTCCCGGGTTCGCCATCTTCCTCACGGTCTTGGCGATCTCGCTGATCGGCGACGGTCTGAACGACGCGCTCAATCCGAAGCTTCGGCAGAGGTGATCGCCGTGGACACGGATCCGCTTTTGAGCGTCAAGGATATCGTTGTCGATTTCAAGACCCGCTACGGTAACGCCCGGGTGCTCGACCATGTGTCGCTGGACGTCGAGAGCGGCGAAGTCCTCGGCATCGTCGGCGAATCCGGCTGCGGCAAGTCGATGACGGCCCTGTCGATCATGGGTCTGGTGCCCGATCCGCCCGGCAAGATCACCTCGGGTTCGATCAAGATCGCCGGGATCGAGCTAGTGGGGATGGATCTGGACCGCCTGCGCCAGATCCGCGGCAAGGACATCGGCATGATATTCCAGGAGCCGATGACCTCGCTCAATCCGGTCTTTACGGTCGGCGAGCAGATTGCCGAGAGCGTGCGCCTGCATGAAAACGCCAAGCCCAAGGCGGCCATGGAGCGCGCCGTCGAAATGCTCAAGGCGGTCGAGATCCCCGAAGCGGAAACCCGCGCAGGGGCCTATCCGCACCAGTTGTCGGGCGGCATGCGCCAAAGGGTGATGATCGCCATGGCGCTGGCCTGCCGGCCCAGGGTGCTGATCGCCGACGAACCGACCACCGCGCTCGATGCGACGGTGCAGGCGCAGATCTTCGACCTGCTGCAGGACCTGCAGGAGGAGACCGGAACGGCGATCATCCTGATCACCCACGACATGGGGGCGATCGCCGAACTCGCCGATACGGTCGCCGTCATGTACGCGGGACGCGTGGTGGAAAAGGGCACCGTCGATGCCGTCCTATCAAGACCGCAGCATCCCTACACCAAGGGCCTCATCACCTGCGTGCCCCACCTCGAGCCCGAGCCGCCGGTCGAACGCCATGAGCTTCTGGAGATTCCGGGCGTCGTGCCGGCAATCACGGAGCTGGGCAAGGGCTGCGCCTTCGCGCCGCGCTGCAGCGAAGCCATCGGGAAATGCGAGGCCGAAAAGCCGCAACTGCTCGCCACGGGCAAGGCGCACTTCGCCGCGTGCTGGGTTGCCCAGCAGGAGCAAGCCCGATGACCGGCCCTTCCGCTTCCGCCAAAAGCCGTGACAGCGGCACGCTGACTGTCGAAGATCTCAAGGTCTATTTCGGCGGCAAAAAAAGGCTTTTTTCCGAGGTCGCGACGGTCGTCCACGCGGTCGACGGCGTCAGCTTTGCCGTCCCGGCGGGCGAGACCTTCGGCGTGGTCGGCGAGAGCGGCTCGGGCAAGACCACCACCGCGCTTGCCATCATGCGCCTGGTGCCGATCACCCACGGCAGGATCCTGCTCGGCGACACGGCGATCAGCGACCTGGAAAAAGAGGAACTGCGCGCGGCGCGCCGGCGCTTCCAGATCATTTTTCAAGACCCCTATTCGTCGCTCGACCCGCGCAGGCGCGCGGGCGCCATTGTTCGCGAGCCGCTCGATCTCATGCAGATCGGCAAGCCCGCCGAGCGCGACGGCATGGTCGCGGAGCTGTTCGCCCAGGTAGGTCTACGACCCGAGCAGCGGGCGCTGTTCCCGCACCAGTTCTCCGGCGGCCAGAGGCAGCGCATCGGGCTCGCCCGGGCCCTGTCGACGCGGCCCGAACTCATCGTTTGCGACGAGCCGGTCTCCGCCCTCGACGTCGCCATCCAGGCCCAGATTCTCAATCTGATGGCGAGGCTCCAGCGCGAGCTGGGCCTCACCTACCTTTTCATCTCCCACGATCTGGGTGTGGTGCAGCATATCTGCGACCAGATCGCGGTCATGTATCTGGGCCAGATCGTCGAACAGGCCGACCGGGTGAGCCTGTTCACGAACCCCCGCCATCCCTACACCAAGGCGCTTCTGGCGGCGGTCCCCAGCGTCCACGGCAACAAGCGCGACAGGCGCTCGCGCATGCGCCTCAAAGGCGATCCGCCGAGCCCGATCAACCTGCCCCGAGGCTGCCGCTTCGCGTCGCGCTGTCCGATGGCGGAGGCGCGCTGCCGGCAGTCCAGTCCGCCCCTGGAGGACCGGGGCGACGGGCACAAGGTCTCCTGTTTTTTTGCCTGAGCGACGACCGGCTTGGGCGGCGGGCCGAGCTCCTAGCCCGCATTTCTCACACTGTCCATGGTCTGCGCGGCGCTGTCCCGCCGACAGGGCATGAAAGCCGTGCGGCGCGATGCCGGCGCATCGGGCAAGCGGCTTGACGCACCC
>JBFJPL010000108.1:0-13727 GCA_041617155.1 Kiloniellales bacterium | reverse complement strand
GGCCGACAGGGTAGGAAAGCCGTGCGGCGCAATGCCGGCGCATCGGGCAAGCGGCTTGACGCACCCTGTCGGCCGGACAACGCCGCCCGCCGGGTCGCGCCCCGCCGGGTGTCGGCCGCGTCGAAGGCCGCGACCGTAGCTGCGGCACCGCTTTTCGGCCTTCTCCTAGCCGAGCACGCCGCCCGAACGCGACGCAGCCCGTGACCAATACTCGGACAGGCTCCTAGACCAACGGCCCACCGAAAGCCTGACGGTCAATTCGCCAAACCGAGGCGCAGCGCGTTGCGCTGGCGCAGCATTTCGAGCACGCCCACGACGCCGCCTTGTAACAGGCGGCCGGTTATCTCGGCCCGGTATGAACTCAACATACTGAAACCCTCGAGCTGCACATCGATGATGCGAAATCTCCCGCCTTCGGGTTGCAACCGGAAATCGATCTCCCTGACGGCCGAGAGCGGGTTGGTGAGCCGGGTTCGCACCAACAGCTTGCCCTCGGGCTGCTGCACGATGCTCAAAACCTCGAGCGTCTCGTCCCGGTAGCCGCGGAACAGGCGGTTGCCGACGCGCAACATGTCGGCGCGAAACAGATCGAGGTACTCTTCGCGTTGCCGGGCGGTCGCGATGTCCCAGCCCCGCCCGAGGGCGAAGCGACCGGCGAAATCGGAATCGAAGCTGTCGAGAATGAATTGGTGGAAGATCCCGTCGCGCGACGCCGGGGTCAGATTTTTGTCGCGCAGCACCGCCACGCCGCCGGCGATGAAGCCTTGGATGAAGGCTTCGGCCGCGGGAACATTGCCCGGCCTCGTCTCGCCGGTGCCCGAAGCAGGCGCCAAGCCAAGCAAGACACCCGCCAGCATTAAGGCGAGGAGCCGTCGAATGAAGAACCCAACACCCATTTCACCAGATATGCTGGCATGAACAGCCTTTTTCAATCGAGCATCCGCGCGATGGCGCGCGAAGCCGCAAGCTGGTTTTTGGACCGACATTGGAAAAAAGAGATGAGCGATATCCCCGCCCGCTCGGCGCTTGTGTCAAAGGTGTGACAACCCTTTAGCGCATTTTGAAAATCACCTGCTACTGTTACCATGTATTTCGTTGGACGTGATCTCGCCAGCAGGGGAGTGGCTATGGCAAAGGCGTTGTCGTGGAGTGGGCGAATCAGGGGTGTTGACATCGCGGCTCTGGCCGGAGGATTTCTCTGCATCTTTGCTTTGGCCGCCTGCGAGGAGCCTCCGCTCGATCCGCGCGCCGCGCTGATCGCCAAGGGGCGCGAGATCTTTTTCAACGAGACCTTCGCGGGCAACGGCCGGACCTGCGGCACCTGCCACCGGGCGGAGGAGAATTTCACGCTCAGCCCCGCCTTTATCGCCACCTTGCCGCCCGATGACCCGCTGTTCGTGGCCGAAACCAACCCGGAGCTGGCCACCCTCGAAAACCCGGTGCTGCTGCGGCGTTTCGGGCTGATCCTGGAGAACCTGGACGGTTTCGACGATCTGGAGAACGTGTTCACCCAGCGCGGCATCCCGCACACCCTGGCGCTGCCGACCTCGGTGGACAGCGCCCAGGGCCCGCGCACGGGCTGGTCCGGCGACGGCGCACCCGGCGACGGCTCGCTCAGGTCCTTCGCCACCGGCGCGGTGATCCAGCATTTCCCCAAGACCCTGAACCGTGTGCCGGACGTCGACTTCCGACTGCCCAGCGACGACGAGCTGGACGCGCTCGAGGCCTTCCAGCTCTCGCTTGGCCGGCAGGACGACCTGACGCTGCCCATGCCGCTGAAGGATGTGGTGGCCGCGCGCGGCCAGGCCATCTTCCTCGACAACGCGCTGGGCAAGTGCAACGCCTGTCATTTCAACGCCGGCGCCAACGGTAACCCGGCGATCTTCGGGGCGGATGCGGGCAACCTCAATTTCAATACCGGCGTCGAAGACCTGCCCGACCAACCGGCCGACCTGACCGGCGAGCGGGTACCGCCGGACGACGGCCTGGGCACGCCGGGCGACGGCACCTTCAACACGCCGCCCGCGGTCGAGGCGGCCGACACCGGGCCGTTCTTCCACAACAACTCGGTCGAGACCATCGAGGGGGCGGTCGCCTTCTACAACGGCGACGCTTTCAACAACTCGCCCGCCGGCCAGTTGATCACCGGCGCGACCGGCAGCGGCATCAACCTCGACGCCACTCAGACCGAAGAGGTCGCCGCCTTCCTACGCGCGATCAATGCCTTGGAAAACATCCGCGGCAGTGTGGCGCTGCTGGAAGAAAGCGCCGCTCAGAAGCACGGCCCGGCGCGCGCTACCCTTGCCCTTGCCGGCGCGGAGACCGATGATGCCATCGCCGTTCTGGCCGGCGCCGAACTCAGCCTGGAAGCAGTGGCTCACCTGCGCCAGGCCCGTCGGCTGATCGACAAGGCGGCGCGCAGTTGGTTTTTCCGCAAGCGCCTGACGCGCGAGGCGATCGAGCAACAGCAAATGGCGCGCGCCGAAATCGTCGAGGAGTCCTGAGCCTTGGGCAGAGAACGGCAAACAAGGGTGATCACCATGGAACCGCGTTCGATCGGCTTTGCCGTCTTGGCAGCCTTGCTTTGGAGCGCACCCGCGCACGCCCAAAAGGCGACCGAGCAGTTCATCCCGATCGGCCAATCACCGGGCCTTTCCGGCGAATACACCTACCTCGGCGCGATCGAAGCCGCCGATATTGTGGCGCGCAGCATCACCGCCGGCGGGCGTAGCGTGCAGGTGACCGAGCGGACGCGGATCTGGCTCGACCGCAGCGGCGCCAAGCAGCCGAACCTTGTCGGGAGCTTCGACGACCTTCGCGCGGGCCACCGGGTCGAGATCAAGTACGAGGACGAAGCCCGCCGCGAGCGCGCCGACTGGATCAAGGTGCAGGCCGACCAGGATCAGTGAGCGTCCGAGGCGGCCGCGCTTGCGGCGTAGTGCGCGAAGGAGATGCGATTGCGTGACATAATGTAGTCGCCGGCGGCGACGGGCGGATAGTGCGCCGCGCCGCCTGCTGGCAAACCCATGTCACGCGGATCGATCAAGGCGTCCGTGTCGGGGTCATAGAAGACCGCGATCGAAAGGCGCCGATTGCCCGAGCGGTTGACCACCCGGTGCGGAGTCGAACGCAAGCGGTCATTGCTCCAACGCGCCAGTAGGTCGCCGATGTTGACGACCAGGGTATCTGCCATGGGCGCGGCGGCGATCCAACGGCCGTCCGGCGAACAGACCTCCAAACCGCCGTTGTGGTCCTGCAGCAGCAGGGTGATGCAGCCGAAATCGCAATGCGGCGCCGCGCCGAAGTTGGCGATCCGGCGTTCATCGGGCTGCGGCGGGTAGAAGACCAGCTGGCCGCGCGCCAGCGGCTTGCGGTAGCGGCTGGCAAAGAAGTCCGGCATCAGGCCGAGGCTGACGGCGATAGCGCGCAGCAGCAAATCGCCGCGCGCCATGACGGCCTCGTAATAGGGCCAAACGGCCGCTTCCAATCCCGGCATGAAGGCCGGCCAATTGTTCGGTCCGACCAGGGGCTTGCCGGCCCGCACGGCGGGATCGTCGGCGGCAGCCTCCGGCCCCCAGAAGAAGACCTCCTTGAGGTCGGTCGTCGTGGCGCCCGGCAGGCGGCATTGGCCCATAGCCATGAAACCGCGGTTGCGCTGGTTGACCGCCACCTCGCGCTTGTTCGCCTGCGGCAGATCGAAGAAGGCGCGCGCGGCCGACTGTGCCCGGCGCTGCACCGCCGGGTCGATCCCGTGGTTGGCGATATAGAAGAAACCGACCGACTCGGCCGCCCGGCGGATCTCGGCGGCAACAGTCGGCAGCGCCGCCGGATCGCCGGCGTCGAGCGGGCCAAGATCGATAACGGGCAGGGTTGCGGTCATGGCACTCGGGCGCCCTATTCCACGACCGGGCGCCCTGTAATTGGGTAAGCGGGATCGGAGTAGCCGGGCGTGGAGGGATGGCCGAGCGGAACCAGGGCGTCGAGGAAGGCTTCGTCTTCCGGGTCCCAGTCGTGCTCGAGGGCGCCCAGGTTCTCCTGCCATTGCTCCAGCGTCCGTGGCCCGGCGATAGGGGCGGTCACCAGCGGGTTGGCGAGCAGCCAGTTGAGCGCCCACTGCCCGGCGGTCATGCCGCGCGACTCGGCGCGGTGCTTGATCTTCTGGGCGATCTCCAGGGACTCCTGCCTGAACTCGGTCTCCATCATGCGCTTGTCGGCTCGCCCGGCGCGGGTTTCGCCCGGCGGCGGATCGCCCGGCTTGTACTTGCCGGTCAGCACGCCGCGCGCCAGCGGGCTGTAGGGCACGACGCCGATGCCGTGGTGGCCGCAGGCCGGCAGCACCTCGACCTCGGGCTGGCGGTTCAAGGCGTTGTAGTAGGGCTGGCAGACCACCGGCCCGGCCGTGCCGAGCGCGGCGCACAGGTGCGCAACCTCGGAGATGCGCCAGCCGAAGTAGTTGCTGAGGCCGAAGAAGCGCGCCTTGCCGGCGGCGATGATGTCGCCGACCGCGCCCAAGGTCTCCTCCAGCGGCGTCGCGGTGTCGTCCCGGTGCAGGTAGTAGATATCGACGTGGTCTGTGCCGAGGCGGCGCAGGCTGTGGTCGATCGCGGTCATCAGCCACCTGCGGCCGAGGCCGCTCCGGTTCGGCCCCTCGCCCATGGCGTTGCCGGCCTTGGTGGCCAGCACCCAGTCGGCCCGGTCGTCCCGTATCAACCGCCCGACCATCTCCTCGGAGGCGCCTTGCGAGTAGACGTCGGCGGTATCGATGAAGTTGACCCCGGCGTCGCGCGCGGCGGCGACGATGCGCGTTGCCTCGGCCTCGTCGGTGCGGTCGGCGAACATCATGGTGCCGAGACAGATCGGCGAAACCATGAGGCCGCTGGCCCCGAGGTTGCGGTAGTCCATTGCCTATCCTCTCTGACGTTCGGCCACCTGCTCGCTCGATTCGGCGAGCAGCGACTCCTTGACCGTCTCGCATTTGTTCTTGAGGTGATCATTCAAGATACGGCCGAGCGCCGGGCCGTCGCGCGCGACCAGCGCCTTCAGGATCGCCTCATGCTCGGCGACCGCCTGGGCCCAACGGGCTTTCGACACGTTGGCCAGATAGCGGGCCCGGCGGATGCGTCCGGCCAAGCCCCGGTAGATGCCCGACAAGGTGTCGTTGCCGGCCGCGGCCAGGATCTTCTCGTGGATCTGCTGGTTCAGGCGGAAGTAGGGCGCCAGTTCGCCGCGCTTGTGGTGCAGCACCATCTGGTAGTGCAGCGCCTGGATCTCGGCGATTCCCTCCTCGCTGATGCGGTCGGCGGCCAGCTCGCCGGCCAGCGCCTCCAGCGCGCCCATGACCGGGAACATCTCTTCGATATCGGTCACGGTGAGCCGTGCGACCGTCGCGCCGCGGTGCGGCAGGAGCTGGATCAGCCCGTCGGCGGCCAGCACCTTGAAGGCCTCGCGCAGCGGTGTGCGCGACACGCCGAAACGCTCGCACAGCTCGCGCTCGGGCACCCGGTCGCCGGGCGCCAAGTCGCCCTCGATGATCAGATCGCGCAGACGCGCGACCAACTGGTCGTGCAAGGACTGCCGCTCGATCGGCTGGTTAGTAACTTGGTCATCCATGCAGGTCTCCTTCATACGGTTGCGCCAATGCGGCCTCAAGCACGCGGGCGACAGGGCGCGCGGGGCGCTCCAGCGCGTCGGCGATCTGGTGCCGGCAGCTGGTGCCGTCGGCCACCCACAAGACATCCTTGCCTGATGCCCGCAAGGCCGGCAACAGGGACAGCTCGGCCATCTTGATCGAGATATCATAGGTCTCGGCGCCATAGCCGAAAGCGCCGGCCATGCCGCAGCAACTCGACGGGACGGTCTCCACCTCGAGGCCGGGCACCAGTGCCAACACCTGCTCCACGCTGGGCATCACGCCGAAGGCCTTCTGGTGACAATGGCCGTGGAGCAGCGCACGCGCAGGCCCAATCGGCTTGAGATCGAGTGCGAGCCGGCCCGCTTGCTGCTCGCGGGTCAGAAACTCCTCGAAAAGCAAGGCGGCTTCGGCCAGTGCGGCGGTCTCCCGGCCCGGCAGGAGTGCCTTAAATTCGTCGCGCAGGGTCAGCAGGCAGGAAGGTTCGATCCCGATGACCGGCACGCCTCGCTCAACGAAAGGCCGAAGTGATTCCAGCACCCGCCGGGCCTCGGCGCGGGCGTTCTCGACCAATCCGACCGATAGGAAGGTGCGGCCGCAGCACAGCGGCCGACTGCCCGAAACCGGCCGCGGCAGGTGGATGCGGTAGCCGCCCGCCGCCAGTACGGCGAGCGCGGCTTTCAGGTTTTCCGGCTCAAAATATCTGTTGAAGGTGTCCACAAGTAGCACGACCTCGCGGCCGTCTATCGGCCCGACTGCGCGCGCTGCTCGGAAGCTGTCGCGCCGCCAGCGCGGCAGCTTGCGTCTGGCGCTGAAGCCGACCAGCTTCTCGCTCAACAGCGCCAGCCCCGGCAGGCCGTCACGCAGGTTGAGAAGCGGCGCTAGACGCGCCGCCCAGGGCGCCAGACGCGGCAGGTGGCCGATCAACCGCTCGCGCAAGTCGAGGCCGTGGCGGCGGCCGTACTGATGCAGAAACTCGATCTTCATGCGCGCCATGTCGACGCCGGTCGGGCACTCGCGGCGGCAGCCTTTGCAGCCGACGCAGAGCTTCATGGTCTCGGCCATGGCATCGCCGGTCAGCGCCTCCGGGCCGAGTTGGCCGGACAGGGCGAGGCGCAGCGAATTGGCTCGGCCGCGGGTGACATGTTGCTCGTCGCCGGTAACCCGGAAGGAGGGGCACATGACCGCGGCGTCGCGCTTGCGGCAGGCGCCGTTGTTGTTGCACATCTCGACGGCGCCGGCGAAGCCGCCCCAGTCCGACCAGTCGAGCCCGGTTTCGATCGCTTCGCTCCGATAGCCCGGCTTGAAGCGGAACAGCGAGCGGTCGTCCATCTTTGGCGGCCGGACGATCTTGCCCGGGTTGAACAGCCCCTCGGGATCGAAGCCATCCTTGACGGCCTCGAAGGCGCGGGTCATGCGCGGCCCGAACATGGCCTCGTGAAACTCCGAACGCACCAGGCCGTCGCCGTGCTCACCCGAATGCGAGCCCTTGTATTCGCGCACCATGGCGAAGGCTTCCTCGGCGATCGCGCGCATCTTCTTGGCGTCGGCCTCGAGCTTCAGGTTGAGCACCGGGCGGACGTGGAGGCAGCCGACCGAGGCGTGGGCGTACCACGTGCCCGTCGTGCCGTGCTTGTGAAACACCTGGGTCAGGCGCTCGGTGTAATCGGCCAAATCCTCGAGCCCGACCGCGCAATCCTCGATGAAGGAGACCGGTTTGCCGTCGCCCTTCATCGACATCATGATGTTGAGGCCGGCCTTGCGCACCTCCCAGATCGCCTTCTGGAAGTCGGGGTCGACCGCATCCACCACGGCGCCGGAAAAGCCGAGCTCTTCCATCAGTTCCCCCAGCTGCCTCAGCTTGGCCAGCTGTTCGCCGCGATCCTCGCCGGCAAACTCGACCAGCAGCAGCGCCGCCGGAGCTCCCTTGACGAGGTCGGCGACGGTCCGGCGGAACAACGGAATGTCGCGCGACAGTTCGATCATGGTGCGGTCGACCAGTTCCACCGCGGTCGGCCCCAGCGCCACGATGTGGCGGGCCGAGTCCATCGCCTGATAAAAGCTGGGGAAATGACAGACGCCCAGCACCTTGTGAGCCGGGATCGGCTGCAGCTCGAGTTCGATCGAGGTCGAGAACGCCAGCGTCCCTTCCGAGCCGACCAGGAGGTGGCTCAAATTCGGCGGCCGGTTGCCGGCAAGCGAATCGATGTTGTAGCCGCCGACCCGGCGCATCACCTTGGGAAAGCGTGCCGCGATCTCGCCGGCTTCGCGCCGGCCCAGCTCGATCAGGCCCGAGACCAGCTCTCGGCCACGCGGGCTCAGGTCCGCGCCGTTGCCGGTCGCCGGCATTTGCCCGAAGTGCATCTCCTCGCCATCGGCCAGCACGGCGTCGATCGACCGGACATTGTCGCGCATCGTGCCGTAGGCCAGCGATCGGGCGCCGCAGCTGTTGTTGCCCGCCATGCCGCCGATCGTCGCCCGGCTGCCGGTCGAGACGTCGACCGGGAACATCAGGCCATAGGGCTTCAGGTGGCTGTTGAGATGATCGAGCACCAATCCCGGCTGTACGGTGATGCGGCGTGCCTCCGGATCGAAGTCCTTGACCCGGGCCAAGTGCTTGGAGACGTCGACCACGATTGCCTCGGCCACGGTCTGTCCGCATTGCGAGGTGCCGCCGCCGCGCGCCAGCACCGGCACTCCCTCGTCGGCGGCAATCTGGATGATCCGGACGATGTCCGCCCCGGACCGCGGCACCACGACACCGATCGGCTCGATCTGATAGATCGATGCATCCGTGCTGTAACGGCCCCGGCTGAAGGCGTCGAACAGGACCTCGCCTTCAACCTCACGGCGCAGGCGCGCGGCCAGCGCCGAATCGCCGATCCGTGATTCTCTCGCCGCCGGTGCAACCTGCGCAGACATCATGGCAATCGGTTGGTCTCTCGAAATCACAACCGTCGCGACTTTAACATTTTGCATGCAAAATGCAATGAAGGCCAACAACGAAACAGCTACTAGAAATTATCTATCTGATATACGTGAATAATCGATCAGCTACTGGATTTGAAAGCTTCATTGACCCACGCCGCATTGCATGCATAATCCAATCTACACCTAGGGACAGTCGATGGCTCAGCGCAGCGGACGGCACTTTCTGCAGATTCCGGGACCGACCAACGTGCCGGACCGGGTCCTGCGCGCCATGGATAGGCCGACGATCGACCACCGCGGGCCGGACTTCGCGGCGCTCGGCGGCGAGGTGCTGGAAGGCCTGAAAGGCATCTTCCAGAGCGCCGGGCCCGTCGTGATCTACCCGGCCTCGGGCACCGGCGCCTGGGAAGCCGCGCTGGTCAACACGCTCACGCCCGGCGACCGTGTGCTGATGTTCGAGACCGGGCATTTCGCCTCGCTCTGGCGCCAGCTTGCCGAACGGCTCGGCCTGGACGTCGATCTGGTGCCGGGCGACTGGCGGCGCGGCGTCGACCCGGCCACGGTCGAGGCCAAGCTGACCGAGGACCGGGCCCACTCGATCAAGGCGGTCTGCGTGGTCCACAATGAAACCTCGACCGGCGTCACCTCGCGCATCCCCGAGGTGCGGACGGCGATCGACCGGGCGATTCACCCGGCGCTGTTCTTGGTCGACACCATCTCGTCGCTCGCCTCGATCGACTACAGGCACGACGAATGGGGCGTCGACGTGACGGTGGCCGGCTCGCAGAAGGGCCTGATGCTGCCGCCCGGCCTCAGCTTCAACGCGATCGGCGCCAAGGCGCTGAAGGCCGCCGAGACCGCCGGCCTGGCGCGCAGTTATTGGGACTGGTCGGAAATGCTCGGCCCCAACGCCAAGGGTTTCTTTCCCTACACACCGGCGACAAACCTGCTCTACGGCCTCAAGGAAGCGATCGCCATGCTGAACGAGGAAGGCTTGGCAAACGTCTTCGCCCGACACGACCGGCACGCCGAGGCGACCAGGCGCGCGGTCCGGGCCTGGGGCCTCGAGCTGCTCTGCGTCGACCAGCGCGAGTACAGCAGCTCGCTCACGGCCGTGCTGATGCCCACCGGACAGAATGCCGACGCCTTCCGCAAGGTCGTGCTGGACAGCTACGACATGTCGCTGGGCAGCGGTCTCGGCAAGGTGGCCGGCAAGGTCTTCCGGATCGGCCACCTGGGCGACTTCAACGATCTGATGCTGATCGGCACGCTGGCCGGCGTGGAGATGGGCCTGGCCTCGGCCGGTGTGCCGCACGCCAAGGGTGGGGTCCAGGTGGCAATGGATTTTCTGGCCGGCGACAAGGCGGCGGTCGGCGAGCGCGCCAAGCCGCGTAGCAGTCTGGCTTCATAGGGCGCTCGTGCAGTGCGGTGCCGTGCGGCGGATGGCGGCGCGGGCGAAAACCAAGCAAGAACACCTAATTGGAAGGGAGATGCGTCATGAAGATCCTGAAACTCCTGATCCCGGCGACGGTCGGGCTCGCGATTGTCGGTCAGGCGTCGGCGGCGGAACTGGAGCTCAAGTTCGGCCATGTCGGTGCACCGGGCTCGCTGTTCGAAGCCTCGGTCAACGAGTTCGCAAAACGAGTGAACGCCAAGCTGGTCGGTAAGGCGAAGGTGGTGACCTTCGGGTCGAGCCAGCTCGGCAAGGATCAGGAGCTGTTGCAGAAGTTGAAGCTCGGCACGGTCGACTTCTCGCTGCCGTCCACGGTCATGTCCACGGTGGCCGATGAATTCGGCCTGTTCGAGATGCCCTACCTGGTCAAGGATCGGGCCCACATGAGCCGGATCGAGCGCGAGATCTTCTGGAACAAGCTCGCCCCGGCGGCCGAGGCCAAGGGCTACAAGATCCTCGCGGTCTGGGAGAACGGGTTCCGCCACATCACCAACAACCTGCGGCCGATCAACGTGCCGGCCGACCTCCAGGGCATCAAGCTGCGCACGCCCAAGGGCGCGTGGCGCGTCAAGATGTTCAAGGCCTACGGCGCCAACCCGACGCCCATGTCCTTCTCGGAGGTCTTCACGGCGCTCAAGACCGGCGTGATCGACGGCCAGGAAAACCCCTTCGCGCAGATCTACAGCGCCAAGTTCCAGGAGGTGCAGAAGTACCTCTCGCTGTCCGGCCACGTCTATACCCCGGCCTACGTGACGGTCGGCAAGCGGCGGTGGGAGAGCCTGCCGGCGGACGTGCGCCAGGTGCTCGAAGAGACCGCGAAGGAGACCCAGGCTTATGTCTACGAGACGGCGGCGAAACTCGAGACCGACCTGCTGGACAAGCTGAAAGCCGGCGGCATGATCGTCAACGAGCCGGACAAGCCGGCCTTCGTCACGGCCAGCAAGGCGATCTACGACGAGTTCTCGAGCAGCGTGCCGGGCGGCGGCGCGATGGTCGAGAAGGCGATCAACCTGGCCAAGGGTTCCTGAACTTCCACATGGCCCGCCCCGCCACCGGCGGGGCGGGCCGCAATCCCGCGGTATTCGGCGGTTAGCAAAGGGCGAGGGGCGGAGTGCTGATGCTGGCCCGCGCGCGGGCGCTGTTCGAGCGCCTGTTGGTCGCGATCTTGATCTTGCTGATGGTCGCGCTGACCGCGGTGGTCGTGGTCGCCGTGGTCTACCGCAAGCTCGGCGACTCGCTCGCCTGGTACGACGAGGTCGCCTCGATCATGCTGGCCTGGGTGACCTACTACGGCGCGGCCCTGGCGGCGCTGCGGCGCGGCCACATCGGCTTCGACGGCCTGGTGCTGGCGCTGCCCAGGGCCTGGCGGCTGGCCGCCCTGGTGGTCGCCGAAATCTGCATCTTCGGGTTTTTCGCGCTCCTGGCCTGGACCGGCTGGGTCGTGATCCAGGTGCTCGAGGGCGACACGCTGGTCAGCCTGCCGGGCGTCCCGGTGCGCTTCACCCAGTCGGTCATGCCGATCGGCGCGGTCCTGTTCATGGCCGCCGAGGCGATCAGCCTGCCTGAGCATTGGCGCAACATCGAGGCGATCTCGAGGCGACGCAAGGCGTCCGCCGAGCGTGCCGGAGGCGGGCCGACGTGACCCTCTTGCTGATGATCGCCGGCCTGTTCGCGCTGATCCTGATCGACGTGCCGATCGCCGTCGCGCTCGGCGTCGTCGCGGCGCTGGCCATGGTCCTGACCCAGGGCCCGGACATCCTGCCCAACGTGGCCCTGGTGATGTACGACGGGGCGACCAACTTTCCGCTGCTGGCGATCCCGATGTTCATCCTGGCCGGCGCGATCATGAACTCCTCGGGCATCTCGCGCCGCCTGATCGCCTTCGCCTCGGCGCTGCTCGGCTTCGTCCGCGGCGGCCTGGCGATCGTCAACATCGGCGTCTCGATGTTCTTCGCCGAGATCTCCGGCTCGGCGGTGGCCGACGTGGCGGCGACCGGCTCGATCCTGATCCCGGCGATGAAGCGGCGCGGCTATCCGGCCGCCTTCGCCGCCGCCGTGACCTCCTCTTCGGCGACCCTGGCGGTCATCATCCCGCCCTCGATCCCGATGATCCTCTACGGCGTGATGTCGGACTCCTCGATCGTCCAGCTGTTCGTCGCCGGAATCATCCCGGGCATCCTCGGCGGCTTTGGCATGATGGCGGTCTCCTACTGGATGGCGCGGCGCCTGAACTGGCCGGTCGAGGAGCTGTTCCGGCTGGCGCGCGTCTGGACCACCTTCAAGGAGGCCGCCTGGGCGCTGGTGCTGCCGGTGATCATCCTGGGCGGCATCTTCGGCGGCCTGGTCACCGCGACCGAGGGCGGCGGGTTGGCGGTGGCGGCGGCGCTGGCGATCGGCGGCCTGGTCTACCGCGAGCTCGACTGGCGCCACCTGCAGACCTCGATCGTCGAGGGCGGCCTGCAGACCGCCGTGGTCATGCTGCTGGTCGCCTCCTCCGCGCTGGTCGGGGTCTACCTGACCGAGCAGCAGGTGCCGCAGAAGCTGGCCGTCGCGATCCTGGAGTGGACCGACGACCGCTATGCCGTGCTCGCGCTCCTGAACGTCTTCTTCCTGGTGATCGGCCTGTTCCTGCACTCCGCGGCGGCGATCATCCTGGTCGTGCCGATCGTCATGCCGCTGATCAACGCGGTCGGCATCGACCCGGTCCACTTCGGCCTGGTGGTCACCCTCAACCTGGGCATCGGCCAGCAGACGCCGCCGGTCGCCAGCGTGCTGATCACCGCCTGCTCGATCGCCAAGGCGAACATCTGGGAGGTGACCAAGTACAACGTCTATTTCATCTCGGTGCTGTTCGCGATACTGATGCTGGTGACCTACGTGCCGGCCATCCCCTTGAGCCTGGTCGAGCTGTTCTACGGCTGACCGCGACTTTCTGACCGGAGGTGCTTGCCATGACCGACCTGATCCTGGTGTCCCGCGACGGCCCGATCGCCACGGTCACGCTCAACCGGCCGGACAAGCTGAACGCCATGACCAAGCCCATGTGGGCCCGTCTGGGCGACGTGATGGAACAGCTCGACGCCGACGAGGCCCTGCGCTGCGTCGTGCTGCGCGGCGCCGGCGGCAAGGCCTTCTCGCCGGGCAACGATATCTCGGAGTTCGGGACCGACCGCTCGAACCCGGCGCAGGCCAAGGCCTACGGCCTGGTGCTGCACCACGCGCTGACCGCGCTCAAGGACTGCCGCCACCCGACGGTCGCGCTGATCGAGGGCATCTGCGTCGGCGGCGGGCTGGAGATCGCCGCGCTGTGCGACCTGCGGGTCTGCGGCGAGTCGAGCCGCTTCGGCGTGCCGATCAAGCGCCTGGGCCTGGTCATGGCCTACCCGGAGATCGACGGCCTGCGGCGCCTGGTCGGCCGCGCGGCGACCCTGGAGATCCTGCTCGAGGGCCGGGTGTTCGGCGCCGCCGAGGCCAGGCAGATGGGCCTGGTCAACCGCGTGGTGCCGGACGCCGAGGTCGAGGCCGAGGCGCTGTCGACCGCCCGGCGGATCGCCGAGGGCGCGCCCCTGGTCGCCCGCTGGCACAAGAAGTTCGTCGCCCGCCTGGAGGACCCGACCCCGCTCGAGGACTCCGAGATGGACGAGGGCTACGCCTGCTACGCCACCGAGGACTTCCGGATCGGCTACCGCTCGTTCCTGGAGAAGAAGAAGCCGG